>JBGAPB010000054.1:0-21873 GCA_044221525.1 Blastocatellia bacterium
CGATCGAAGAGGAAATAAATGGCCAAACGTGCAACAAATCAATCGCCGTCGGACCCAGTAATAAGCCAATCAAGATTTCGCCGAAAACAGCCGGCTGACCGTATTTTACGCTCAGCGCACCGGCGGCCTTCGCCGCGAAAATAATGACGACAAGCAATAGCAGAAGCTGTAGTAGATGAGGCATTCTTTGATTTTAAGCTCGGCGAAAGCCGAATCTCAATCCAGAGAAACTTCTCTGAAAAAATTGCGGTGAGCCTTGCGGCTCACCGCGTAATTAAGTCCATCAACTAAGCACCAGCTACGGAAGTAACTTGTATGAATATTTTTCGCATTACTATTTACGGTTCGCGGTTCGTAAAAAAGTAACTCACACCGATGGTGAAGGTGTTTTGATTATCGCGCGCCGCTCCTGCCGAATTCGTGAAGAATTTCTGGTTGGAAAAATCACGTCGGTATTCAAAGCGCGTAATAAAGTTGTTTAGCAGCTTCAATTCCTGGGTCAGCGTGATGTCTTTGACAGTTTGCGCCGTGCCTGTTCTCAAGCCGTCTTTGTCGTTGAAAACCTCAAAGCGTGGCGAGAAGGCAGCCTTGCTGTTGAAAGCGTATTTGAAGTAAGCGGCTCCGCCAGTCCATTTACCTCGGTTGCCAAGGTTGTCGCCGTCAGAGCCATAAACGAAATTGCCTAACAGGGTCAGTTTGTCTGTCGCGTAATAAGTTGCCACGGTGTCGGCAACATGCCGCCAGTTATCACGAGCGGAAATATCAGGCACATTGGCCAGCGGAGCTTCCGGGCCGGCCAGATAAGTTTGCGTAAAAGCAAATTTTTTGTTCGGCGTCAGCCCAATCTGGAATCCAACGGTTTTGCCTGCGTTTTCGCCAACATTGTTTTCAAACATATTGTCCCAGCCGTTGACCAGAAAACCTGACAGCGCGACTTTGTCATTGACCGCGTATTTGGCGCGAAGTCCGGTGTGGTAATAGGGGCCGAACGCAAATAGCCAGCCGCGCGAATAATTGAAGTTGTCTTTAGTCTCTATAACCTCAGCCCCGACCGGCGTGTAAAACTTTCCGAAATCCAGGGTCAATCCGCTGCCGATTGGCGCGACATAACTGGCATAGGCCTGCATCACATGCTTGGTTGCGTCGTTGCGGCTGGAATCGCTGACCGAAATGATGCGATCAACCGTTTCGCCCAAACCAATATCAACGCGAAAACCCAACGGGTCGTCTTTTGAATTCGCCTTGTTCAAAGTCAGCTTGGCCAGTTGCAGACTGAAAGCATTGTGGCGAACATCAAAGGCTCGCAGTTGCAGACTGAAAGCATTGTGGCGAACATCAAAGGCTCGGCCCTGAGTGAACATATCCACTTTGTTATTGTTGAAGCTATAGTAACCGTCAACAATGCCGCTGACTTCGACATCGCGGAAGAATTTCAAAACTCCTGCGTCCTTTTTTGCCTCTTCTTTTTTGCTGTCATCCTGAACAGCTAAGATTTCTTTCTTGGCTTCAGCAGGCAAGTCGGTTTTGACCGTCTCGCTGACTGTTGCCGGAGTGCTGACAGAAGCAACGTTGCCCATTTTGGACAGTTTTTCTTCGAGCTGACGAATGCGCTCTTCCAAAGCTTCGATCATCCTTGCTGTTTCAGCTTTGGCCTCAGTTTTGGAATCTGGCGTGTCTTTCTTTTCGGGCTTTTCGGACTTGCTCGCCGATTTTGCGACGTCTTCGCTCTCGAATGGCGCGACACTCGGTGTTGCTGCCAGTCCCTGGCCTCCCAAAATCGGCGTCAGGATCAAAGCCCCAGCCAATGCAAACGTCGAAAGCTTTTGCCGAGATTTTCTAGTAAGTAGTAATGGATTAATAACAGAGAAATTTAAAAACATTGTTACGTGCCCTCCGGTAGTAAGGTGGAGAAAAGGTTCATCACCTTTTTAGATTGTTACCTGTTTGGCACGGGCTGAGGGAAAGCGGTTGCCCACTTCAGATTTTGCCCCCTATACTGCACCATGCCTGGCAGGTAATGTTCGTTGCCTGTTTGGTTCTATAGGGCTGCAGCGCGATGATGTTGCCGCATCATCTAAATTGCGCTGCAGCCTTTTTGTTTTACTATTGCTTTGCTTCCCCTAAAACGACGCCGCCAACTAACCCTGATTCCAGGATTGGCGTTCCTGCCATTGGGATATAACCACTAGCCATATTGCTTGTTGAAATCTGAAATTCGGGATAAGCCACAGCGCCCATTTCAGGTAGGTCCAAACCGCCGATCTCGACTTCTGGGTCAACACGGTGACCAACAAGCTTATCCACCAGTTTGTAGATGATGTAGAAGGCGATGCCAACAAAAACGATATTGACGATTGGGCCAATTAACTGTGCGATGAACTGCTTAACGTCACCATAAAACAGACCAGTCACACCGCCAGCCACTGCGTTGTAACCGTCGCCATAAGTTCCATCAGCAAATAATCCCAGGCTGACTACTCCCCAGAAACCGTTCACACCGTGTACTGAGATTGCGCCGACCGGATCGTCAATCTTCAGTTTCTGTTCGATAAACAGAATGCTTTCAACGACCAACACACCGGCGATGCCGCCAATCAATACGGCAGCCCAGGATGTGACAAAAGCGCAAGGCGCAGTGATGGCGACCAAACCAGCCAGCATGCCATTTGCCACCATGCTCGGATCGGGTTTGCCCAATCGCTTCCATACATAGAGAGCACTGATTAGCGCGCCAGAAGCAGATGCCAGCATCGTGTTGACAGCTGTCACACTGATGCGAAAATCCCCACCTGCCAGACTTGATCCCGCGTTGAAGCCGAACCAGCCAAAGGCCAGGATAAAGACGCCCAGCAAAGCCATTGGAATATCGTGACCAGGCAGCGCCACCGGCTTGCCGTCTTTGGTGAATTTACCGATGCGCGGGCCTAACAGTTTCGCGCCGACAAAGGCCGCAACACCGCCCGTCATATGCACAACAGACGATCCTGCGTAATCAACGAAACCGTGGCCCAGTCCGAAATTCGAACCCAACGTGGACAGCCAGCCGCCACCCCAGACCCAGTTGCCGAAGATCGGATAAACAAGCGCGCCCATAAAAAACGAGAAAATTATGAAGGCTGAAAACTTCCAACGTTCCGCCATTGAACCCGTTGGGATAGTCGCCGCAGTGTCCATAAAGACCATTGCGAACAGGAAGAAGGCAAAGACTCCAACATCGTAAGTCCCGCCACTCAGAAAGAACCCTTTCAGACCGAACAGACCCAACGTCTTACCGGCAATCGTGATGGTGAATTCGTGATTGAGCACAGATGCCGCCGCGCCAAGTGCGGGGATGGAACCGATCCCGCCCATCATCAGCGCAAAGCCCGATATCCAAAATCCAAGCATACCGACGGCGTAAACCATCAGGTTCATTGACATCGTATGCGCCGCGTTTTTCGCACGGGTAAAACCGGTTTCGGCAAGCGCAAACCCGGCCTGCATAAACATGACCAGAAAACCGGCCAGCAACACCCAAAGGAAATTTAGTGCGATTTTGTTATGGCCAACCGTTCCGGCAACTTCTTCCAGAGTCGGCTTACCGGCCTCTTTCGCAGTGATGTCGCCGATTGCGCCGGTGTTTCCACCATTGGGATCAGCCACGGGCGCGGCCGGCTCTTGGGCAAATGTGGGAAGGCTCGTGCTCTGCCAAACGGCAAAGCCAAACAGCAAACTGAATACCAGCCCAATAGCTTTAACTCTTGTCATTACTTTGTGCTCCTTAGTTGTCCTAGATATTTCGCGTCATACGCGATGCTAACTTTTTATCTACCGGCTGGTGCTTTCGTATTCGTGATGGATCGTATTTTGTCTGTCAGTTCTATCAACTTTTCTGAAGATTTAGGGGCAAGCCGAAAAGTAAAACTCCCGGACTTTTCGGCTTGCCTGGTCGGGAGTTAGACAGCGTTGACGCCATGCTCTCCCGTGCGTATGCGAACGGCTTCTTCCATTGGGAATATGAAAATCTTGCCGTCACCAAACTTCCCGGTTCGTGCAGCTTTAACAATGGCATCAATCACGCCCTCGACACTGTCATCGTCAACGACAACTTCAATTTTGACTTTGGGCACGAACTCAACCTTGTACTCACTGCCGCGATAAACTTCTGTGTGGCCTTTCTGTCGTCCGTATCCTCTTACTTCACTGAGCGTCATTCCCTGAACGCCAAGCGTTTGCAGCGAATCTTTGACTGCCTCCAGAAGATGTGGACGAATAATGGCTTCAATCTTTTTCATAGTTTCTCCATTCTTGTGATTTAGTTTATTTCTCCAAAGCTTCTTCAGCCGAACTGAAAACGGGCTTTCCAAAAGAGCCACTGAACGCGCCGCCTAATCCCAAATCAACGTCCAAGTTGTAGCCCTCTTCGCCATGCTGGCTCAAATCAAGCCCGGCAATTTCGTCCTCATCATTGACACGCACACCAACAACCAGGTCAACGATTTTCAGGATGATGTAAGAACCGACGACGCCAAGCGCAATTGCTATCAAAGAGGCGATCAACTGATTCAAAACCTGTTTTGGATTACCCTCTATCAAACCGCTTGGTAATGCCGCCCCGTTGGCATCCTTGAAAACGGTATTGATCGCACTGTTGGCAAAAACGCCTGTCAGCAGGGCGCCTGTCAATCCTCCAATCCCGTGAACTCCAAAAGCGTCCAGCGAATCGTCATAACCGAGCTTTTTCTTCAATTCAGTCACGGCAAAAAAGCAAACAATGCCGGCAATAAATCCAACGGCCAATGCCGACATCGGTGTGACAAAACCTGCCGCCGGAGTTATGCCGACCAATCCTGCTACGGCTCCAGAAATGCCGCCGAGCACAGTAGGTTTGCCTGAACGAATCCATTCAATCAGCAACCAGCCAAGGGCAGCAGCGGCAGCTCCAAAATGAGTGGTCACAAAAGCGCTGGACGCCAGTGAACCGGCTGCCAAGGCGCTGCCTGCATTGAAACCAAACCAGCCAACCCACAGCAGACAAGCTCCGATCACGGACAGCACCAGGCTGTGAGGCGCAAACGAGACCTTCGGATAACCTGATCGCTTGCCCAGATAGATCGCGCAAACCAACGCCGAAAAACCCGATGAAATATGGACGACCGTGCCGCCAGCGAAGTCCAACGCCTGGACCTTACCGCCCAAAAAAGCGTTGAGAAATCCGCCGTCGCCCCAGACCATATGAGCCAGCGGAAAGTAAACGATCACAATCCACAGGGTACAGAACAGCAGCATTGCTGAAAATTTCATGCGTTCGGCGAATGCTCCTGTAATCAGCGCGGGCGTGATGATGGCGAACATCAACTGGAAAACCATGAAAGTCTGAGCCGGTATCGTTCCGGCATAAGCCGACGGATCCGCGCCAACGCCTTTCAAAAACAGGTGATCCAGCCCACCGATAAATGGAGTTCCTTTGGCGAACGACAAACTGTAGCCAAAGATTGCCCAGACAACAGTAATGACTGCCATCATGACGAAGCTCTGCATCATCGTTCCCAGCACATTTTTCTTGCGAACCAGGCCACCGTAAAACAAAGCCAGTCCGGGCCCGGTCATCATCAGCACCAATGCCGAACAGACCAACATCCAGGCGTTATCGCCTGCGGTTTGAGCGCTTTTCACTGCAGTTTCAGCAGCGGCCAACCTCTCTTCCATGGTCGGCGTTTGGGCAAGTACCGTGAACGATGTAATCAAAGATCCAAGCAAAGCCCACAACAGGCTTCGCAGCATGGTTTTCCCTTTCATAACTGATGGTTCCTTATTTAATGGAGTGGTTTAACCGCTTACTTTGGCGGTCGTTACTGCTTCAAGCTGTCGCTTTGTCCACATCGCCTAGAACTTGACGGAGCGCATCTTCGATACCTGGCAATACGTCATCCGTCAATTTCTCACCTGTGGAATCCGTAACATAGAAAATGTCCAGCGCAAGATGTTTTTCAGTCGCCACTTTTGCGAACACGATATCCAGGTTGAGCAAGCTAAGCGTACTGGCAATTTTGTAAGCCAGCCCGGGCCTGTCCCCGGTCATAACTTCCAGGATCGTGCTCTTGTTTGATGAATAATTATCCCAGCTAAAGCGAGTTGGCGCTGCTTTCAACATCTTGCGCCGTGATGAAAACTTCGAACTTGTTTGTGTGCGCAAACGCTTTTCGACGGCGGCGCTTACATCAAATTCGCCACTGATTGCGCGTTTCAACACCAGGTCAATCTGTTCCCAACGCGCGGGATCATTCACAGGCTCTCCAGACCCATCGCGCACTTTGAAAGAATCAATTGCCACACCGTCCTGGCGGGTGTGCAGATGAACGCTCAGGATATTTACCCCCTGAGCCGTTAAAGTTCCCGTAACAGCGGCCAGCAATCCGCGACGGTTGCGCGCGCACAAATGCAAATCGGTACAGCGAGTTTGGTTGTTGACCCGCCAACTGGTTTTGACTACGCGCGAATTCAAGGAAGTCGCCAATCGAATATGCTCGATAATCGCCTGTGATGGCGTGGTCCGCGCGTAATTTTCCGGCAGTAGTTTGAAATGACGACGAACTTCATCTGTATCAACTTCGCTGCCCAGCATTCGCGCAATCCGCAATCGTAAAGGTTCTGTTTCCTTTTCAGCTTCTTCTTCAGGCAGTAAAACGATGCGCGCCTTTGTGTACAGCTCCCAGATCAGCGCGTCTTTCCATTCGTTCCACATCCCAGGCCCTACGCCGTGAATGTCGCCGTAAGTCAGCAGACAAAGCAGGTTCAGGTTTTCAACGGTTCCCAGTTGAGCGGCAAAGTCTTGAATAACTTTTTCGTCCGACAGATCCCGACGCTGAGCTATGTGCGACATCAGCAAATGATGCCGAACCAGGAAGATGACCTGTTCGGTCATTTGTTCTTCCAGTTGCAATCGAGCGCAAAGCCGTTTGGCGATTACAATTCCTTTTTCGGTGTGACCGCCGCCCAGCCCTTTACCGATGTCATGCATCAGCAATCCCAAATGCAAAACCGACAGATCCTTGGTTTGGTTGTAAACGCCGCGGTAACGTTCCTCAGCTTTGCCACGCGAATTGGCCAGATCATCCAGAGCATCAATCGTTTGCAGCGTGTGTTCGTCCACGGTGAAGCGATGATAAAGATCGTGCTGCACCATGCAGGTAACCCGCGCAATTTCCGGCAGGTATTTGCCCAGAAAATCCAGGTCGTGCATCAACCGCAAACCGGCGCCAACTTTTCCTTTGACGCGCAACATTTTCAAAAACCATTCGGTAGTTTCCGGCGCAGAACGAAAAGTTTTGTTGACGTTCGACAACGAAGCCTGAATTGCTTCCTGCAAAGACGAACTCAACCGCGCACCGGTCGCCTGGGCATAACCAAATGCCAGCATCATTTGTTGACCGCTGAGCTTTCCATTCGTTTCGGCCAGATCAAGCTCTCCGTCGCGCATGACAAAACCGCCTTCGGCGGCGGCAATCGCTCCGCGCGAACGCGAAAACCACCTCTTCTTCTCCTGCTTTTGTGTCGCCCGCTGTAAATATGCCTCGGTCAGCCTGTGCAATCGCCGTGCGTGTAAATAATAATCACGCATAAAAAGCTCCGACGCTTGTTGCTGCGGCGAGTCGGCGTAATTCAGATTGCGCGCCACCTGTTGCTGCAAATCCAGAGCGAGCAAATCGCTCTTGCGATTGGTCAAAAAGTGAATCTCGTTCCTGACTCTCAGCAAAAAATCATAGGCCGCGCTGATCGCCTTGGCATCGCGTTCGTCCATGACACCGCGCTCAATCAATCCACTGATTGAAGCTGTGCCATGCGCCGAGCGCGAAGCCCAAAACAGTTCATGCAAATCGCGCAAACCGCCTGCGGTTTCTTTTACGTTTGGTTCCTGCAAACAGACCGCGTCACCGAATTTGCTGTAACGCTCCAAGCGCACAATCGCTAATTCGTTCAACAGCTCGCGTTTCTTTTTTTCAAAGACCTCTTCATCCAATCGCTCGGTCAAATCCTCAAACAACTCTTCACTTCCCCACAACAACCTGGCTTCGATCATCGAGTTGCGTGAAATAATGTCTTCCTTTGCTATAGATAAGCATTCTGCCAACGAACGCACGCTGTGACCCACGCTGAAACCGACATCCCACAACGAATACAAAATCGCCTCGCTCAACTTGGCGGCGCGCTCGGCTTCTTTACGTCCTTTGTAAAGAAACATCACATCAATGTCGGATTGCGGCGACAATTCCTGACGGCCATAACCTCCCAAAGCAACGATGGAAAAATTGGCGGCGTCAACACTGCCGCTCAATCGCTCCTCGACTGCCAGCCGAGCTATGCGCTGAATCAACAAATCAACCACCAGCGAGCGCGCTGCGACAATTTGCGAACCGCTGATGCCAAAACGATGGCGCAATTGCAGTCGCTGAGTTTCGATCTTCAAAAACTTTTTCAACGCAGCCAGTCGTTCGACCGGACTGGTCTGTTTTTCGATCCGTCGCAGCTTTTCGTTTGTATGCTGTTCGATTGTCGCAAAGTTGATCTGCATTGTTTTTTGGACTCACATAAACTAGAGCAATGCAGATGCCAAAGCTCTGCGAACCGCAGCTAATTACAGCTAACTGGCGTATCTATTGAGGATTCCTTGTTTTACCGGCATTGAGATAGCAACTTGGTATAACCAGTAATCAGACATTTTAGTTAGACTGGAGAAGTTGTAAGACAATTTCGTAGATTCACCTATTCAAGACGCTAAAACCCAACCAGTTAACAGCGACAAAACTGTCGCCACTAAACCTTCTTACAACATTTTTGTCTGACAACATAAATCACAACCTGAAGGGACTTCCGATTTCAAGACTTACCCGGTAATCTTCCAACGTTACAATTTTACGGCTCAGTATGCCTTAAACCGACCTGAGGAAATTCTCGACACAAATGCCTGTAGGCTCAATAACTCATGACCAATTCAGTTACATCCACCTCTCTTTCAGCTTTTGACCGGCTGAAACCAAGAACCCATTTGTTTTTACTATTGCTGCTGACAGCGTTGATCTATGTAGGCAGCGCGTGGGGGCCAGCCTTGCAGGATGATGCGGACGCCGGTCACGCCGAAGCCGCGCGTGAAATTGTCGAACGCGGCGACTGGGTGACGCTGCACATCAACGGCATTCGTTATATGGAAAAAGCTCCGCTGATGTATTGGGCGACAGCGCTGGCTTATAAAATTTTCGGCTTCACGGAGTTTGCGACTCGATTGCCATTGGCAATTGGAGCGATGTTGCTGGTCGCTGTGGTTTATTTCTTTGGTCGCTGGATGAACGGCGCGCGAGCAGGTTTTTATTCGGGTCTGGCAATGGCCACCGGATTGGGCGTTTACCTGTTCACGCGAATCATGATTCCCGAAATCATACTTTCATTCTTTCTGACCATGGCGTTTTACTTTTTCCTGAAGGTTTATTTCGACGAACTGGAGTCGCGCTGGGTGTATGTGTTTTACGCCTGCATGGCTGCGGCGGTATTGACCAAGGGGTTGATTGGTATCGTTTTCCCTGGCGGAGTCCTGTTTGCATTCTTATTGTTGACCAACGGATGGCGGCGATTGTGGCAGATGCGGCCAGTCAGTGGAATTCTGCTCTTTATGGTCATAGCCGTTCCGTGGCACGCGCTGGCGATCTGGCGAAACGATAAATTCTTTTGGTTCTATTTCATCAACGAGCATTTCCTGCGTTATTTGGGAAAACGCTATCCGGTTGATTACGACACTGTTCCGCTGGCAAGTTTTTGGTTGTTGCATCTGGTCTGGCTGTTTCCGTTCAGCGTCTTTTTGCCGTTGGCAGCACAGAGGGTTGGCAAACTGTGGCAACCGACAGAGCGTGAAGACCAACTTCGATTATTCACCTGGCTGTGGGTCTTGGTGGTCATTGTTTTCTTTTCGTTTTCGACCAGACAGGAGTACTACACCTTCCCTGCATTTCCTGCTTTGGCGTTACTGATCGGGACTGGATTGGCCCGTGGAGAAAAAGAAGCTTCACGATTGACGATTGTCGGACAGGGAGTACTGGCGTTCTTGGGCTTGGCTGTTGGAATGGTTCTGACTTACGTGCTCTGGATTTCGCGTCACGTCATACCAGCCGCAGACATTTCGGAGGCACTGACCTACCACCCCGAAAATTACAAACTGGCGCTTGGGCACATGTCCGACTTGACCGTTGCGGCTTTTGCGTTGCTGCGCGTGCCCGCCGCCGGAGCCGCAGTTGCGTTGGCCATTGGATTTGGAATCGCTTTTCTTCTCCGATTGAAGCAAAAACCTCTGCAAGCTTCGATACTGACTGCCATCGCTACGGCTTGTTTTATTTACTTCGCGCACATGGCTTTGGGAGTGTTCACCCCTTACCTGTCGTCGAAAGACCTGGCGATGGAAATCAAACACCGGCTGGCTGCGGGAGACATCGTCGTTATCAACGGCGAGTATTACCTCGGCTCAACCATAGGCTTTTACCTGCCACAAAAAGTGCTGTTGTTGAATGGGCGAATGACGGGACTGGAATTCGGTTCGTATTACCCAGACGCTCCGCAGGTCTTTATCGGTGATGGCGAAATTGCTCAACTGTGGAGGGGTGACAAGCGCGTTTTCCTTTTCACCGCCGACCGCGACTTCGACAAAGTCAGAAGCGTAATCAACGCCGAAATGTTCAAAATTGCCACTTCCGGAGAAAAGTCCGTCTACAGCAATCGGCAATGAAAATCGTTAGTATGCAGGTTTAGTAGCTGGCTATTACGTTATCCCTTTATCCAAAAAACGCAGCAGCCAGGCTTTGGCCAATCGCCAATCTCGCCTGACAGTTTCGGGCGAAACTTGCAAGGCTTCGGCAATCTCGGCTTCATCCAACCCCGCGAAAAAACGCAACTCGACAACTTTGCTTTTGCGCTCATCCACTTCGGCCAGTGCGTTTAAGGCTTCGTCCACCGCCACCAAATCCGTCAGCTTTTCCTGCCCGGCCAACATGGCTTCATCCAGAACTACTCTTTCGGCGCTGCCGCCGCGTTTATGAGCCTGACGTTCGCGCGCCGAATCCACCAGAATTCGGCGCATCAAGCTGGCTGAAATCGCAAAAAAGTGCGCCCGGTTTTGCCAGTCAACGTTCTTGGCGTCAATCAGTCGCAAGTAGGCTTCATTGACCAGCGCGGAGGTTTGCAAACTGTGACCGGCGCGCTCCTTTCGCATGAACCTGTGAGCAATACGGCGCAGTTCCGTATGGACCAAAGGAATCAACCGCTCCAAAGCCGCCGCATCGCCTGCGCGCCAGTCAAACAATAATTTCGTCACTTCTGCCGATCCTGAATTGTTTGTCGAAGCCATTTTCTCACCTCCCTTACCAGTCAGCCGTTGCCAGTCACTGCCGCTAATTCGCTTAAAGCACAGCGATTATAGTCCGCTCGCCCAGCCGAAAAAAAAGTTCCACCGACTTTACCGGTTTCCCCAGCCATTTCCGCATAAGCCGCCGAGAGAACAAAAACACTTGGAGGTAACGCGATGAAACGCACTGCTGGCAACTTAATCTTTTGGCAAACCATAGTTCGATCCGTGGCGATGACAATGCTGGTCGGAATTCTGGAAGCGTTGGCTTTGGCTCAAACCTTGAGCGATCTGACTGGAATCCGAAACAGTTCCGGCCAGCGCCGTTTGAGCGACAAGCAGTTGCAGCAAATCCGTGAAGCCTTGAGCCAAAAAAGCGGCTTTGTCGAATTGTGTTTTGACAGCCAGGGCGCTTTGACTCTGGGAAATCGCCAACACTTTGTCGGAGGTTCGGCCACGGCTCGTGAGCTGTTGGTTGCCGCAGTGGACAGTGTCAATCTGTATGAACTGGAAAATCACGACCGTTCCGAATTTGTAGCCTTCGCCCAAATTTACGAACGCGGAGATCGCGTCATCAGCCAAACCGGACAGCAATCAATCGTTTACCAGTTACAGATTGATTTTGCGGACTTCAACCAATTGGGCGGCGACCGTGAAGCCAGGGCGTCTTTCGACATCGGCATCGCCTTGATGCATGAACTGGTGCATGGAGTTATGAAGCTGCAAGACCCACAGGAGATGAATCAAATCGGCGAATGCGACGCGCACATCAACCAGATACGTCGTGAACTGCGCCTGCCAGAGCGGTTGTATTACCACCCCATCGTCACCACGGTAAAAACCGGGTTGAACAAAATCATCATCGTTGCTCAATTGGAGTTTGTTGAAACCAACTCCGAACGAGGCGGGAAATATAAGCTGGGCTGGCTTGCCGCCAATGTTTCGCCCAAAGCTCGCAACGTTGCGGAATTACAGATTGGAATGAAAAAAGCTCGTTGACGTGAATTCACTTCAGTCAAAAGAGTTCACTTCCAATTGCCCAAAGCCTTTCGCGTCTGAACAATCTGGCCGAGGTGATAAGCATTGTGATCCGCCACCAGCAAAATTTCGCGCAAATAGGTGTGGCCGTTTTCGCCGTGCGGGATTTCCGCCGTCAAATCCACGCTTGGATTTTGCGCTAGTTGAATGACTTCTTCGAGGTCGGCAAAAAACGCCGCAACCGACTTCGCCCACATCTCTTCAGTCACCTGCTCAGTGGTTTTCGGCCAGTAACCGTCAGGAAATGGCGGCGAAACCCACGAAGCGTCAAGCGCGTACCGCAAGATGTCTTCCTGCGCCAACCTCATATGCTCCCAGTCTTCCCAAACGGAATGCTCTCCGTTCTCCGGTCGTGCGTTTCGCAATGCCGGATTCAAACCGTTCAGCGCCTGCTGTGCAGTGACGTGCGCCTGCCCACCACGCAGCAAGTTGACAAGATGTTCTCGTAAAATCGAATCGTTCATTTTTTCCTCGTTGCTGTTAGATGTGAGGGTGAGAACAAAACAAAAACGGATAAAAAGGCTCCCCCCTCTTCATCCGTTTTTGTTTACCGAGTTTCGTTGCAGTTATGGCAACAAAGTTTCACCCATTAAGTTCAAATCAACGCAGCGAGCAGCTTTTCGTCCGTCGGCAATTGCCCAGACTATCAGCGATTGGCCGCGAGACATGTCTCCGGCGGCAAAAACCTTCGGCACGCTGGTCTGGCAATTGTCATCAATGGCTACGTTGCCGCGAGCGTCGAGTTTGACGTCAAGCTGAGCCAGCAAACCATCCGGTTCCGGCCCGACAAACCCCAAAGCCAGCAAAACCAGATCGGCTTTCCAGATTTTTTCAGTGCCGGGGATTTCCTGCGGCACGATGCGACCGCTGTCGTCTTTGGCCCAGGTGATTTCCACCGTGTGAAGTTCTTTGACTCGTCCGGCGTCGTCACCGACAAAGCGTTTGGTCATTACCGAATAACGGCGCGGGTCATCGCCAAACACGGCGGCGGCTTCTTCCTGGCCGTAATCCATTCGATAAATTTTCGGCCACTGCGGCCAGGGATTGTCGGCGGCGCGTTCGTTCGGAGGCTGCGGCAGGATTTCAAACTGAGTCAGGCTGCGGCAGCCGTGACGCATCGAAGTTCCTACGCAATCGGTTCCGGTGTCGCCTCCGCCGATAACGATCACATCTTTTCCAGCCGCTGAAATGTAATCGCCGTCTTCAAACTTGCTGTCGAGCAGGCTCTTGGTGTTTTTGTGCAGGAACTCCATGGCGAAATGGATTCCTTGCAGGTTGCGGCCTTCGACCGGCAGATCGCGCGGTTTGGTGGCGCCACCGCACAACACAACGGCGTCGAATTCGCTCATCAATTTGTCAGCGGGGAAATTGTGGCCAACGCTGGTGCTGGCTTTGAAGATAACGCCTTCGTCGGCCATCAATTGGATACGGCGTTCGACCAGCGTCTTGTCCAACTTCATGTTCGGAATGCCATACATCAGCAAACCGCCAATTCGGTCGGCGCGTTCAAAAACCGTCACCGAATGACCGGCTCGATTTAACTGTGCCGCAGCGGCCAAACCAGCCGGGCCTGAACCTACGATGGCGACTTTTTTGCCAGTTCGTTTGGTTGGAGGTTCGGCGACGATCCAGCCTTCGGCAAAACCGCGATCAACGATTTCGCATTCGATGTTTTTGATCGTCACCGGCGGATCGTTGATGCCCAGCACGCACGAACCTTCGCACGGAGCGGGACAGACTCTGCCAGTGAATTCCGGGAAGTTGTTGGTTTTTTGCAGCCGCAGCAAAGCTTCGCGCCATTGCCCGCGATAAACCAGATCATTCCATTCCGGAATCAAATTGTTGATCGGGCAGCCCGAAGCCATGCCGTTCAACAGCTTGCCGGTATGACAAAACGGCACGCCGCAATCCATGCAGCGTGCTCCTTGTTCGCGCAGATTTTCTTCCGCTAGGTGATCGTGGAATTCCAGCCAGTCGCCGATGCGCGTGGCCGGTTGCCGATCTTGCGGCAGGTCGCGTTTGAATTCTAAAAAGCCTGTTGGCTTTCCCATAATTTTCCTCTCAACAAAACTTTCTACGATTCTTTTTGTCCGCACAGCCAACATTCAAACCGGCGGATGGCGGTTGAGTATCCGCAATGCCTCTCTGATATTAATCGCTTCTTCACGGTTTAAGTGAAGCGCAACCACAGTTGCACGCCCGATAGCAGTTAAACCGACGATCAAAGTGAAGCCTTCGTCCCAGGCAAAATGCTGTTCCCATTTCTGCCTGCGCGGATGAAAGAGTGGGGCAGATTGTCCTGTGAGTGGGTCAGTTCCAGTAACTTTCGTATGCTTGTGTCCATTACAACTTGAACAGGCATAGGCCAAATTGGTCAGCCGATTCTTTCCGCCTCGCGCTTTGGGAATGATGTGGTCAACGGTGTAAGGGCCGGATGCGTAACGCCCTTGGCAGCGACAGTATTCGCAAGTGCCCGCTGCCCTGCGTATTACCGCCGCTCGCTGCTGAGAAGAGACACTTTCAACCGGCATAGGTCTAATCCAATTCCAATTGCCGCATCATTTCTTCCGGTTGCACCTGTCGCAACTTCGCCAATTCAATCACCGCGCGAAGCCGCTCCACCTGTAATCTTTCTGAGCGCCTGGCCAGGCGCAATAACTCAGCGTGCTCCACATCCGTAATATCAGACTCCTCAAGCTTTTCATTCAAATCCGCCATTCGTTGCCATTGTTCTTCTGACAAGCCACGGTTGATTTTAAGAAATAGCTCCGTTTCCTTTTTGGAAAGACGAGGCGCCATTTGTTTGGGAACAAGCCTTAACTCACCTCGCATCACTGCTCGAACACGCGATTGTTCCTGCGCGGGTGCGGAGTTGTAGGCTTCTGCCAAATCAGGTTCGACACGAATCACAGCACTTCTTGTAGCCATAACGTTACTCCTAGAAGACGGAAACTTCGTGTTTAGTCTAAACGTTCGCGCCAAATCTGGCCAAGCTACTTGCCACCAGCTCGCGAAATATCGGCGGAGTTCAATTCAAAAGCCGCCCAAACCGCTTCCTCTTCGCTCAATCCTGCCGCCCGCATTTGCCTTTGAGCGTCCAGCACTCGTTTGTAATCGTTCGGCATGACGCGAATAAAACGGGGCAGCCATTGCCCCCAGGCCGACAGAATTTCTTCGGCCCGGCGGCTGCCTGTGTATTCGGCGTGACGTTCGATCATCGTCTTGAGCAGTTCCAGTTCCTCTTCGTCAGTGAAGTGAATCAACTGTGTCAGCGAAACCATTTCGCGGTTGCAGCGATCGGCAAACAAACCCTTTTCATCCAGTATATAAGCCACGCCGCCGGACATGCCCGCCGCAAAGTTGCGCCCGGTTGAACCAAGTACGACGACTCTGCCGCCGGTCATGTATTCGCAGCCGTGATCGCCCACGCCTTCGACAACGGCCTGGACGCCGCTGTTGCGAACACAGAAACGTTCGCCTGCAACCCCGTTGATGTAAGCTTCGCCGCTGGTCGCTCCGTAAAGCGCGACGTTGCCGATGATGATGTTTTCTTCAGGTTTGAAGGTCGCAGCTTTCGGCGGGTAAACGATGATCTTGCCGCCGGACAATCCCTTGCCGATGTAATCGTTCGAATCACCTTCAAGTTCCAGCGTGATGCCGCGCGGCACAAAAGCGCCGAAGCTCTGACCGGCTGAACCTTTGAAATGAAGCTGGATGGTGTCATCCATCAAACCGCCTGCGCCGTATTGTCTGGTGACTTCGCTGCCAAGAATCGTGCCGACAGTGCGGTTCTGGTTGGTGATAGGTAATTCGGCCTTGACCGTTTTGCCTTCTGCCAGGGCTGGTTCGCACAACTTCAGCAAAGTTGTGTAATCCAGAGTTTTTTCAATTCCATGATTCTGACTGATCTGACAATAACGCCCGACTTCGGCTGGAACGTCCGGCTGATGCAGAATCGCTGAAAAATCCAAACCGCGAGCCTTCCAGTGGTCAATCGCTTTTTTGGCTTCCAGACATTCCGTGTGACCGACCATTTCATTGACCGTGCGGAAACCGAGTTCCGCCATCAGTTCGCGGACTTCTTCGGCGATAAAGTACATGAAATTCACCACGTTGTCGGGCGAACCCATGAAGCGTTTGCGAAGTTCTGGATTCTGCGTGGCCACTCCAACCGGACAGGTGTTCAGGTGGCAAACACGCATGACTATACAGCCGAGCGTGACCAGCGGCGCTGTGGCAAAGCCGAACTCTTCGGCTCCAAGCAAAGCGGCAATGACAACGTCGCGGCCTGTTTTCAACTGGCCATCGGTTTCGACACGGACGCGGCTGCGAAGATTGTTGAGCACCAAAACCTGATGGGCTTCGGCCAGTCCAAGCTCCCACGGCACGCCCGCATGCTTGATGCTGGTTTGCGGCGAAGCTCCTGTGCCGCCGTCATAACCGGAAATCAAAATGACATCGGCGTGAGCCTTGGCGACTCCGGCGGCGATGGTTCCAACACCGACTTCAGCCACCAGCTTGACGCTGATGCGCGCCTGGGTGTTTGAATTTTTCAGGTCGTAAATCAACTGCGCCAGGTCTTCGATTGAGTAAATGTCGTGATGCGGCGGAGGCGAAATCAATCCCACGCCTGGCGTCGAATGCCGCGTTTTGGCCACCCAGGGATAAACCTTGCTGCCGGGCAACTGGCCGCCTTCGCCGGGTTTGGCGCCTTGAGCCATCTTGATTTGAAGCTCTTTGGCATTAACCAGATATTCGCTGGTCACGCCGAAGCGGCCTGAAGCTACCTGTTTGATTGCGCTGTTGCGGCTGTCGCCGTTTTCATCTGGAGTAAAACGATCCGGGTCTTCGCCGCCCTCGCCTGTGTTGCTTTTACCGCCGATGCGATTCATCGCAATCGCCAAAGCTTCGTGAGCTTCCTTGCTGATCGAACCATAAGACATCGCGCCGGTCTTGAATCGTTTGACGATCTCCTTGACCGATTCGACTTCTTCAATTGGCACGGGCTGGCGGTTGGATTTCAGATTCAGCAACCCGCGCAGCGTGTAAAGCTGTTTTGCCTGATCGTCAACCAGACGACTGTATTCTTTGAAGGTTTTGTAATCGCCAGTGCGGGTGGCTTTTTGCAGCGTGTGGATTGTTTGCGGATTGAACAGGTGAGCTTCGCCGTCAGCGCGCCATTGATACTGACCGCCTGCTTCCAGCGCGTTGCCGTTCACTTGCCGATCCGGGTATGCGTGGTTGTGACGCTGCAAAACTTCGTTGGCAATCACGTCCAAACCTACGCCGCCGATGCGCGTCGCTGTTCCGGTAAAGTAACGATCAATAACTTCAGGCTTGATTCCAACGGCTTCAAAAATTTGAGCGCCGCTGTAACTTTGCACCGTCGAAATTCCCATCTTCGAGATGACTTTGACGATGCCTTTGTTGACGGCCTTGATGTATTTGGCGACAGCCTGTTCGTGCGTCACGTCTTTCAGCATTCCCAGGTTGATCATGTCGTGCAGCGATTCAAACGCCAGATAAGGATTAATGCCGCGCGCGCCGTAACCCAGCAACAATGCAAAGTGATGAACTTCTCGCGGTTCGCCGCTTTCCAAAATCAAACCGACCTGGGTTCGAGTGCCTTCGCGCATCAGGTGGTGGTGGACTCCTGCCACCGCCAACAGAGCCGGAATCGGCGCACGATCACGGTCTATGCCACGGTCAGACAGAATGATGATGTCGTAACCATCGGCGTGAGCTTTGCTGACTTTGACAAACAATTCTTCCAGCGCGCGTTCCATCCCGGCAGCGCCTTCGCTGGCGTTGAACAAAATCGGCAAGGTAATGGATTTGAAACCCATCTTGTCCTGACCGCCCAATTGACCCAATTGACGAAGCTTTTCCAGGTTTTCGTTGGTGAAAATTGGAGAAGAAAGCTTGATCAGCCTGGCAACTTCCGGCGTCGGTTCCAGCATGTTCGCTTCAGGCCCGATGGCGGTTTCGGTGGACATAATCAGTTCTTCACGGATTGCGTCAACCGGCGGATTTGTAACCTGTGCAAACAACTGCTTGAAGTAGCTGTAAAGCGATTGCGGCCTGTCGGACAGCACAGCCAGCGGAGTATCCGAACCCATTGAGCCTGTGGCTTCGACGCCGTCTCTGGCCATTGGAGTCATCAGAATTCGCAGGTCTTCGTGGGTGTAGCCAAACGCCTGCTGGCGAACCAGCATGGTTTTGTGATCGGTTTTGTAAACATGTTTCGGCGAAGGTAAAGCCTCAATGGCCACCATGTTTTCCTTCAGCCATTTACCGTAAGGATGTTGCCTGGCCAGCTCGTTCTTCAATTCTTCGTCATCAATGATGCGACCTTGTTCCAGATCAGCCAGCAACATACGACCAGGTTGCAAACGCCCTTTGTAAGCAATGTTTTCGGGCGCGATGTCCAGCACGCCGACTTCAGAAGACATAATTAGACGGTCGTCTTTGGTCACGTAATAACGCGCAGGACGAAGCCCGTTGCGATCCAACACAGCTCCGATGCGAACCCCATCAGTGAAGGCGACCGCCGCCGGACCGTCCCAAGGTTCCATCATGCAGGAGTGGTATTCGTAAAACGCACGTTTCTCTTCGCTCATAGAAGAATCGCCCGACCACGGTTCGGGAATCATCATCATCATCGCGTGAGCAATTGAACGCCCGGTCAGCACCAGCATTTCCAGAACATTGTCGAACATCCCCGAATCGGAGTTGTTGACATCAATAATCGGCAGCATCTTTTCCAAATCTTCCTGGCCGAAGAGCGAAGATTTCATGCGACCTTCGCGGGCGTGCATCCAGTTCATGTTACCGCGCAAGGTGTTGATTTCGCCGTTGTGGCACAGGTAACGATACGGATGCGCCCGCGCCCAGCTTGGAAAAGTGTTTGTGGAAAAACGCGAATGAACCATTCCCAAAGCCGATTTGAAATCAGGGTCTTGCAGGTCAAGGTAGAAAGGACGCAACTGCGTCGAACTGAGCATGCCTTTGTAAATCAGAGTCTTGAACGACAGGCTGGAAATGTAAAAACAGCCAGCTTGCTCAATGCCAGACTGACGGATATTGCGAATGCTTTGTTTGCGAATGATGCAAAGCTTGCGCTCGAAAGCCAACCCATCATTGCCGTGTCCGTCCGGCAAATCCGCCGAACGTTTGATGAACACTTGTCGAAAACGAGGCTCGGCTTTTTGGGCGGTCGGGCCAATCATCGAATCGTCCACAGGCACATCGCGCCAACCCAAAACTTCCTGACCTTCCGCGCGAATCTGGGCTTCAAGTATCTCTTCGCACTGGCGGCGACTGGTTTCGTTGGTGGGCAGAAAGACATTTCCCACGCCATACTGGCCAAGTTCAGGCAATTCGATTCCAAGCCTGGCGCATTCTTTCATGAAAAATTCGTGCGGGATTTGCACCAGAATACCAGCGCCGTCACCTGTGTTGACTTCGCTGCCGACCGCACCGCGATGCTTAAGTTTGACCAAAATCTGCAACGCCTGTTCGACGATCTCATGCGATTGGCGGCCTTTCAGATCAACGACGAAACCCATTCCACAGGCATCGTGTTCATAGCTGGGGTCATATAAACCCTGCTTGGCCGGTAAACCTTGATTAGCTGGTGGCACGTTCTTGGTCATACATTTTTGTCCTTATGCTTCACTTTCCAGACATTATTATCTGAAAGCGAATTGCTCATTTTGATAGACTTACACTTGTGACTGACTACTGGCCTTTTGGCTTTCTGTTATGCAGCCAATAATTCAAAAGCCTCAGCGAGTTCTTTTCGTCTCGCTGAGGCTTTCAATCGTTTTAGTCCTGGGATTTGACTCTAACTTTTGTCACCAGCGAAGAGGTTACGTTTGGCGGCATCCGGGGTAAATTTAACGGTTGCCACTGATGCCGACTCGGCGGTCAGTGACAACGCAAGAATAACCAGCTTATTATTTCCCTTCGGAGTCGCCACGACTTCAAAACCTCTGCGATGGTGTTTCGGAATCTATTATATTAATTTCGATGTGTTACTGATTCGGTGTTCAGGAAAGATACTAACACCGCCGATAAGGTAAGCAAATCGTATTGGTCAGTCCAATGAAAATTTTTCATTGAGTGGATAAACTCCGTTTGTCATAAAGAGTAAGGCTGAAAGTTCACCTCCATCACATTTCAAAAGCTATGCCCCAAACAACACCTGAACTTTGTTTCAAAGACGCTGTCGAATTGGCGCGGATGATTCGGCAAAAAGAAGTTTCCGCGACCGAAGTGATGGCCGCTTTTCTGGCGCAAATCGGCAGAATCAATCCAAAGGTCAACGCAATCTGCACCTTCATCGGCGAAGAAGCCGCAATGCGCGCAGCCAAAGCAGCCGACGACCATCTGGCCAAAGGCAATGCGCTTGGCCCGTTGCACGGATTGCCAATCGCGGTCAAAGATTTGGTTCTGACGGCAGACATTCGCACGACGTTTGGCTCGCCAATTTACAAAGACTTCGTGCCGACGGAAGACGCCTTGATGGTCGAGCGGATGAAAGCCGCAGGCGCAATCATCATCGGCAAAACCAACACGCCGGAATTCGGAGCCGGTTCGCACACTTTCAACCCGGTTTTCGGCGCAACGCGCAACCCTTACGATCCGAGCAAAACTTGCGGCGGCAGCAGCGGCGGAGCGGCGACGGCTTTGGCTTGCGGTATGTTGCCGCTGGCCGATGGCAGCGACCTCGGCGGCTCGCTGCGGAATCCGGCTGCGTTCTGTAACGTCGTGGGCTTTCGCACTTCGCCGGGTCGAGTCCCAGCCTATCCGTCTGAAAATGTCTGGGGAAATTTGGCAGTGCTTGGCCCAATGGCGCGAACTGTGGCGGATGTCGCCTTGCTGTTGTCGGTGCAGGCTGGCCCTGATGCTCGCGTGCCGATTTCGCTGAACGATCCCGGCTGGATGTTTGCGCGACCGCTGGGACGCGATTTCAAAAATACGCGCATCGCCTGGAGTCGCAATCTTGGCCGTTACCCGGTCGAACCTGCGATCAACGAAGTTTGCGACAAAGCTCTTCCCGTCTTTGCATCGCTCGGCTGTCAGGTCGAAGGCGGCGAACCGGATTTCCGCGACGCTGACGAAATCTTCCAGACGCTGCGCGCGTGGTCAATGGCGCAATCCAGAAGCGAGGACTTGAAACGCCACCGCGACCAGATGAAAGACACCGTCATCTGGAACACCGAAAAAGGATTGAAGCTGACCGGTCTGGACATTTCGCGCGCCGAATTCAAACGCACGCAGCTTTACCACCGAGTGCTTGCGTTACTGGAAAATTATGAATTTCTGGTGCTGCCGGTGACTCAAGTCGCACCCTTCCCGATTGAGTGGGATTGGGTTCACGAAATCAACGGCCAGAAGATGGAAACTTACATTGACTGGATGGCGACGTGTTATGCCATCACGCTGACTGGCTTGCCCGCGATCTCAGT
>JBGAPB010000055.1:0-21897 GCA_044221525.1 Blastocatellia bacterium
GAGCAACAAGGCGGCGATAAATTCCTGGGTGAGCCTGCGCTAAACATGGATGACATGATGCAAACCGGCGACAAAGGTTACGGTTTCATCAACATTCTGGCTTCGGACAAACTGATGCAAGCGCCGAAGCTTTACGCCACGTTTTTGCTGTGGATGCTGTCGGAGCTATACGAAAAACTGCCAGAAGTAGGCGATCTGGATAAACCCAAAATGGTTTTCTTCTTTGACGAAGCTCATTTGCTGTTTGACGATGCGCCAGAGGCCTTGCTGCAAAAAATTGAACAGGTCGTTCGCCTGATTCGCTCGAAGGGCATTGGAGTTTATTTCGTCAGCCAAAACCCGCTGGACATTCCAGACGTGGTGCTTGGGCAGCTTGGCAACCGAGTCCAACACGCTCTGCGCGCGTTTACTCCGCGCGACCAAAAGGCCGTCAAAGCCGCCGCAACGACTTTTCGCCAGAACCCTGATATTGATGTTGAAGCCGCGATTACAGAACTTGGCGTTGGCGAAGCTTTGGTTTCAATGCTGGATGAAAAAGGCACGCCGGGAATCGTACGCAAAGCCCTGATCGCTCCGCCGCACAGCAAGCTCGGTGCAATTCAGCCAAGCCAGCGGCAATCGGTCATTCAAGGTTCGATCATAGCCGGTTATTACGAAAACTATGTGGATAGAGAATCCGCTTACGAAATGCTGAAGGCAAAATCCGAGCAAACCGCCGCTGCTTTACAGGAACAAGCTGCTCCACAAAAACAGGAAGCTTCACCAATGATGGACGCGGCGGGCGACATGCTCGGAGCTTTTGCAAAGAGCGCCGCTCGTTCACTGGGAACAAGTGTTGGCCGTCAAATTCTGCGCGGGGTGCTCGGTTCGATCTTTGGCGGTTCAAGCGGGAGAAGAAGATAGTTCGCAGTTGATGGTTCGCAGTTCGCAGCAAAAGAAGACTTGGATCAAAAGGCTGCGAACTGTGAACTGACACTCAACAATCGGCTTCAAGCGGGATTGAATTTACCTTTTCATTGCCGGTCAGCCGCGACGCGACTCTCAGCCGGGAAATCATCACGCCGACAAGGATTAACGCCGCGCCAATCGCTCGCCAGGAGCCTAGCTTTTCGCCGAACCAGTAATAAGCAAACACCGCCGCTGTCACAGGTTCCAGTGTGTACAGAATCACAGCGTGAGTTGGATTGACCCGGCTTTGTGCCCAGGTTTGCATCAATGCCGCGACAAACGTCACTGCCACGGCCATATAGCCAATCTGCAAGATGAACTGGCGATTAGTAGGATTCGGCATTGTTTCCATTCCCAACGCCTTCAAAACAAAAAATGCCGTGGCCGCCAGCACAGCTACGGTGATGACCTGAAAAGCGGCGAGTGAGCGCACGTCTCCGGCGGAAGCGAAAGCGCTGGTTGCCGCAATATGAGCCGCCCAGGCCACAGCCGCCAGCAACACAAACAAGTCTCCCCAGTTGATCGTTTCCCCGGTTTGCGGGTAACTCAGCAGCGCGAATCCTGCAATGGCGATGACCAGCCCAGTCAAATGATCTCGCGTTGGTCGGGTGCGAAACAGCAGATAACTCAGCAACGGAGTGAAAACCAGATAAAGCCCTGTGATGAATCCGGCTTTGGAAACCTGAGTGAAGCTGAGGCCGACAACGTAAAACGCAATTCCGGCAAAACTGAGTAATCCCAGCTTCGCGCCTTGTTTGACTTCGTGCCAACTGCTGCGCCGCAAATGTCCGGCGAAAGCCAATGCGAAACACAGCGCGGCAATTCCGAATCTGGTGGAGGTGTAAAAAGCCGATGAATGTGTCGCCAGAATTTCTTTGGTGATGACGTGCGAAGTTCCCCACATCAGAGCCAGCGCGATCAGTGCTCCGTCAGATTGCCATCCAGCCACTTGATTTGAAGTTGGTTTTGAATCGTTCATTGCTTTTCCACGTCGTTTTTGAAATACGGCTGAACCGCCACTGGTTGCCCAACCGAACTGAGCGCCGATTCCAGCAGTTGCCGAACTGAAGAAATGGCGTGCTCTTTGGCCGTTTTGATTATCTCTGGCGATTGGCCCAGCTTTTCAATTTCAGGGCGAACCATCTGCTCGGTTGTGTCTTCCAGTTGGTTGCCGGTCATTGATTCGGTTCTGAAAAAATCCAGGTTCCGAATGATTTCAGCCTTTGATAAGTCCGGGTCAATCGAGAGGATTTTGACATCCGGCAACGGCACGCGCAGTTCCCGTTTTTTTTCATCGAATACCATACGCCCGGAGTCAATCTCGTTCAGGTTGACGGCGTAATTGATTGTTGCCGGGACAATGCGAATGACTTCGGCGTCTCCGTACCATTGCACATTGCGCTGACGAATGACTGCCTGGACAAAGGCTCGTGTTGTTACCAGACTGGTGTCGCGTTCCAATCGCAGCAAAGTGGTTTTGGCCGTCGAGACAATTTTCTCTTCAGGCCAAAACAAATCTCCGAAGCCCTTGCGCGTGTATAGCATTCCGGCAAAAACCATCGCCGCCAAAGCCAGGACGAAGCTGGCGATTGCCATTAATTTCCAGATTTTCCCTGATGATGTGGTTTCAGTCATTGTCGTCTCCCACGGTTGATTCCATCTGCCCAAGTTCGCGCGCAAACGGATTGCTGTTTTGCCAACCGGTGCGCCCTGTTTGTCTGAAATGTTCCAGTCGCCGGATTGTGATTTCGCAAAAGATAGGGTCAATGTCCATCGTCAAACAGCTTCGCCCGGCCATTTCCGCCCCCAGCAGAGTCGTTCCCGAATGAGCAAAAAAATCCAGAACCGCGTCGCTTGGCGAAGAGCTGGCGCCGATAATCCGGCTGATTGCTTTCAACGGTTTTTGAGCGTAACAGCCGTTGACGTTTTCTTCCATTCGATAAAAAACCTGTTGCACGTCAATCCAGACATTGCCTGCTCGAAGGGTTTCGGATTTTCCGCGCTCGGAATTTTCAGTCAATTCGCCGCCGACTTGTTTGTAATAACCTTTGACGGCTTTTGGGATTTCAGTGTACTGCGGCGTGAATTTCGGATCGCCTTTGGAGTAACACAGCAATTCCTGCCGCACGCTCATCCAGTTTTTCTGAGTCCCGTAACCGCGCTGATTACGAACGGTGATGAAGCTGCGCGAACGAAATCCGGTTTCGCGCATCATCAACATCAATTCAGGCAAGGGAGCGAAACCTGATCGCTGGTCGGCGCCGATCCACAGATACAAACTGCTGTCATCGGCCAAAACTGATGCGGAGTTTTCAACGACCCGGCGGCACCAGACGATGAAATCGTCAACTCGCCGTTGCTCGAAAGCTATGAAGTTGTAAGGCAGATCGTGAATCGCCAGCGTCGCTTTGGTTTTGTCGCAAAGCCTCGACACGTCTTTGCGCTCGGCTGCGTCCAGGCATCCGACACGATGACCGCGAAGTTTGTCGCGCCAAATTTCTCCGGGATTCAACCTGCAAAATGGTAACAGCTTCTGCCTGAGCTGTTTATCGCTGTCCAGCCTTGCCAATGGATGTTTGAGCATAAACGATTCGCGTCAGTCGCAAGGCGCGCCAAAGTTCCGGGTGGCGACAAGTGTGCTACGCGGAAGTTATTGCACTGGGGCAAGTACGATCTTGATGTTTGTGATGTTGTCTCCATCCGCGACCTTAAATGGTTTTGGGAGCGGACGCCCATTCAGTGTTACAGACTTTGTGTAATAACCTTGCGTTGGCGGGATGGCAGCAATCTCTAAATCTTCTGCCACCACACCGCTAACCGCGAAGCTAAAATCCGGACGTACGCCGAATGCTTGCCCATTCAGTAATGGTTTGCCGTTTGAGTTTAAAATCAGGTGAACGCCGGGAAATTTCTGATTTCCTTCCACGACGACAGATCCAGACAGCCGGCCTCCTGTCGCAACTTTAATTGCCAATACCAAAGAAGAATCGTCTTTTACAGTAATGTCACGTTTCAATTCGACGAAGTTTTGCGATCTGGCGGTGTCGCCGTAAGACCAAGCCTCATTGGCTCCAAGCTCGGGTGAAAACTGAATCACGTATTGCCCGTTGGGAACTTCATAAAATGCCCACCGGCCTTCTTCATCCGATTGAGTTTGCAAAAAGCCGCCTGTCATCGCCAGCCCTTTCGTGGCATTTTCGCCGGATAAAAAAATTCTGGCTCCGGCGACAGTCTTATCACCCAACTGCGTTTTCAGTGTCCCGCTCAAAGTGCGTAGGTTCCGCTCGGATAAGACAACATCCACATCGGTAGTTTCGCGCTCCAATTGCACCTGAATCATCTGAGCTTGTTGGATGTCTATGACTGAAGGGTGGAAGGTGATCAGAAGCGATTGCACCTCACCCCTGGAGGACAAATCGCCTCCTTTATTCGCGCTCGGCTCGGTGACGCTCAGGATATATTCGTCCGGCAAGAGGCCAGTGATGCGGTAACGTCCCAGGCTATCAGTCTTTTCAGGTTTTAGGTTGAATCCACCATGAATAGATTCAAGCCGTGCTGGCACGTATCTTTGGTCCTGTTTGCTAAAAATCTCGACGGCCATATTTGCCGCTGGCGATCCATCGTCGTAACTAACCTTTCCCGAAATTGCGCCACCGCGTTTAACGCGAATGTCCACACGCGAAGTTTCACGACCCGTGAAACTGATTTTGGAGAGGAAGAGAGCCATCAACTGTTGGGACTCTCGCTCGCTTTTTTCAAAATCAGCAGCCTGACCACCTGCAGCAAAAACTCTAGTCGTTGTCATTGCCAGCGCTTCAAAGGTGATCAAATCTGGCGCATCAACATCCACGATGTAATCGCCTGGCGGAAGGTTTTTCACCACAAACTCGCCGCGCCGATCTGTGATGACTGAAGGATGTTCTCCTGGCGATTTCGGGTTGATTAACGTGATTGCAGTGTGGCGCACGGGTAAACCGGTATCGTCATAAATTACGCGCCCAAGTAATGTGCCTGATTGTGAGTCGTTGCGTAACGAAGGAAATGTTGAACTGGAATTTTGCGTTTGCGCCAGCGCGGCAGTTGCGAAACAAAGAAGCAGAATTGGAAACTCAAGCGTAAATTGAAGGAAATTATTGAAACTGGGAATTTTCATGATCAGCCTGTTTACTCCGGTGAAGTAATGAACGCCCTGCGTTGGTATTGGCCTGTTTGGGTTTATTCGTTATTGTTGGCGCCTGTTTTTTTGCGATAACCTCGCACGGTCAGGTCGGCCAGGTGTTGGGTCGAAACTTTGTCACGCGTGCGCCGTTCGCGCTCCCGCAACTCCACCCAGCCAAGCGCATAAGGCAGCATAAAATAATGAAGTTTGCCGCCAGCAGCTTCAAAGATATTTGAAAGAAACATAACCAGAATCTGCGACATTCCTCCGGCGGCAACTGGTTGCGGCAAGGCAGGCTCACCGATGAACCGCGCACCCATCAAGTGCATCGGTTCGTAATTCAAAAATACAAACAGCAGCAATCCAGCAAAGAAACTGGCCAACGATGAAAGGTCGTCCTTTCGCCACGCAATCATTAGGCTCAGGAAAATGATAACCGTGACAACCAACACCAGGTAAGGAGCAAAGACGGCGCGCGACCAGGTTACCTGACGACCACGCGAAACGATTCCAACCACAAAGGCCATCACAACTATAACCGCGCTCAAACCCCAAAATGGACGCCACTCTTTTGGCTTGGCGGAAGACGAACGCAAATCGGCGTACCAAAAAGCAAACAAACTGACGATACCGCCTTCAAACATGCCCTGAAAAATCAATGACGGAATCGGGGATAGCGCCAAGCCAAAAAATCTGACTGGAGCTACGGCATTCAGTTCGCCAACTACACTGCCGAACTTTCCGAACACATTCATGGCCACGCCGATGCCGAACATCAGCAAAAAGCGGCGATCCTGTTTGTAATAGAGAAAATAAGCGGCGACAGCCAGGCTGATGACCATCAGGATCAAACGGGTTTCGTAATAACCCGCCTGATCAAAATTCCTGAGCATCAAGTAGTCCATAGTAAAATTCCGCAGACCAGGTTGGGGGCAATCGGTTGGCGAACTCTACACACTGATTTGAAAGTGCAAGCTGGGATTCTACTCGCTTGAGCGATGAGGGCAAGTCGTTTTTCAAACCAACGAATCAGGCTGGTCTTTCGTCGTGATGCGAAAGGGAAGCGATGAACAGAATCAAAACCAGCGCACTCACCTCTGTGAAGATAACCGCCCACGTCATGACTTGGGCGCTTTGTGATTCAAAAAACTGACCAATCAACCTAGGCCAGAACATGCCGCCAGCCGCCGAACCTACTAAAAACAGTCCAGTCACCTTGCCTGACAGATGCAACCTGTTTTGCGCAAAGCCGAAAGTGCTGGGGAAAACCGGCGCGACTGAAGCTCCAAAACCGATGGTACAGATCCAAATCAGAGCTGACGAAGGCGGAAAGACCAACAAAGCAACGGCAAACAATGTTGCCAAACTGATGAAAAATAAAACCATCGGCAACGCAGCAAAGCGAGTAGAGAGCCAGATGGTTGCCAGTCGCCCGAAAGTGAATGCAGCCCAGAATGCCGAATTGATCTTGTAAGCCTGGTGGATGGCGATTCCCTGTTTGACGGAGTAACTGAAAATCCAACCCATGACGCTGGCTTCCGCGCCGACTTCCAGGAAAAAATAAAAAACCAGCATGCCAAGCAAAACCGTTGGAATTGCGGCGCTGTTTTCTTTGTTATGTATTACCTGTGGACGCGGACTGGTTGAAGCCAGTGTCAGCAGCATTGGCGGCAAACAAAGCATAGCCAGTACCCAATAAGCTATTCGCAATCCATCGGCTCGTTCGGCAAACATTGCTACGAACATTGGCGCAATGAATCCGCCCAGTCCGAAAGCGAAATGTAACGTGCTCATATACGGACGAACCCGCTCGCCATGAACCATGACGATCATCGCATTGCCACCGACATTGATCGAAGCCGAAGCCAGGCCGATAAATACTGAAAGCGCCACCAACATCCACAAGAAACCGGAAACAGGCAGCAGCGCCATTGCCACAGCCGAAGCCAGCAATGACGTGGCCAGCAGCGGGTGGCCATTGAAGCGGTCGTACAGTCGCCCAATTACCCACGAACCGATCATTGTCCCCGCGGAACGAGCGACAAACAGATTGCTGATCTGTTTCATTTCGACGTGGGTTTGCCCGGCCAGCGCAGGCAGTGTGGGGCCGATTGAGCCGGAAAGCAGGCCAAGCGCAACAAAAGCTAAGGAGTAAAGAATTGTTTTGGACATCGGAAGATGGGTTTGAAGTTCACAAAACTCACAAAACCGAACCAGCCATCTTGGCTACGCTTTGGCCTATGGAAAGGCAGGAGGTCAGTCCCGGGGATTCAATGCCGATCAAATGAATAATCTGTGGCCAGCGCGGATCATGTTCAATTACCCAATCGGCAATCGTGTGAATGTGTTCCGGCGTCAATCGCGGACGCAGCCCGGTGTAACTGAGCCGCAAATCTTCCAGTCGCAAGCTCGGGCACATCAGCCTGGCTGATTCGTAATGTTCGCTGATCGGCGTGCGGTCGCTTTCGTAATCGTCTTTGCTTTGGCGGTAGCGCGAATTCGGCCCAACCAGCAAGGCCCCGCCAGTCGTGCGTGTGAAATGGACTCCCAGGCCATGGCCTGTCGGCAGCGGCAAAGGGTAAACCAAGCCTTTGACGATTTGGTTTCGGCTGGGAATGACTTCGGCGTATTCGCCCCGGCAAGGGTAAACCGTGTGCTGGTCGTAACCGAACATTCGCGCGACTTCGTCAGAAAACAAACCGGCGGCGTTGATTACCACGCGAGCCTGAACTTCTTCGCGTTCGGTGCGAATTGTCGTTAGACCGTTTTTGACCTCGGCTCCGATAACTTTGGTGTTGGTTAGAATGTGAGCGCCGTTCGATTGCGCGATGCGAGCCAGAGTTTTGATGAGTTCTTCAGCTTCGACAATCCCGGTCGTGGGGGAATGAATCGCAATCGGTGAAACGATGTTCGGCTCGATTTTTTGAATTTCTTTGCTGTCAATGATTCGCAAATCCAAGACGCCGTTTTGTTCAGCGTTCTGTTTTAGCTGTTCAAAAAACGGCAGGTGTTCTGTGCTATCGGCGACGATCAACTTGCCGATGCGCTGATGCGGTATGCTGTGTTTGGCACAGAACTCATACATCATCGGCACTCCGCGCACACAGTGAATGGCCTTCAGAGAACCGGGTTTGTAATAAATCCCGGCGTGGATGACTCCGCTGTTGCGCGTCGAAGTTCCCAGTCCGAGCCTGGGCAAAGCTTCCAGCAAAAATACGTCTTCCGCAAAACGAGAAACTTCGGCGGCGATTGCCACGCCGACAACTCCGCCTCCAATGATGACTACGTTCGCAATGTCAGCCATGATTCAGTTCTCACTTATGACTCAAGCTCACACGTTCGACCCTGAGCGCTTTACCCGTTTCTTCATCAACGTCAACTATTAGACCATTCAGTTTGATGTCGCCTTCGCTGGGTTCAAAGCGCGGAGAGATGCCTTTCAGAAAACGTTCAATCACGATTCCGGTTTGCATGCCTATCACTCCATCGTGAGGGCCAGTCATTCCCAGATCGGTCAGGTAAGCCGTGCCGCCTGGGAAAATCTGTTCGTCGGCGGTCTGCACGTGAGTGTGGGTGCCGACCACAGCGGAGGCCCTGCCGTCCAGGTAACGACCCATAGCCATTTTCTCGGCGGTCGTTTCGGCGTGTATGTCCACCAGAATGATTTTGACTGAAGGTTCCAGCGCAGCCAGTTGGGCGTCAACGCAGCGAAATGGGTCGTCCGAAGGCGGCATAAACGCGCGACCTTGCAGATTGATGACGGCAACGGGAACACCTTTGATTTTGCCCACCCAGCGGCCTTTGCCCGGAACTCCGGGAGCGTAGTTGGCCGGGCGCAACAATCGGGGTTCGCGTTCGATGTAATCCAGGATTTCTTTTTTATCGAAGATGTGATTGCCGGAAGTCATGATGTCAACTCCGGCGGAAAACAGGTCTTCAGCGATGCGCGGAGTGATTGAAAAACCTCCGGCGGCGTTTTCGATGTTGGAGACGACAAAATCAATTTCGCGCTGAGAACGAAGATCGAATAATCGCTCTTCCAACACACGGCGACCAGCGCGCGCCATTGTGTCGCCGGTCAACAAAACTCTGAACATTTGGTTTGAAAGGCCTTTCTAAGTCAGCCGCGTCGTTTGTTTGCGACGACAGAAGTGAAAAAAGCGGTCAGAAAAAGTTACGAGAACTTCCGCGGGGCCGTAACACAGGCATCATTTGAACCTGTTCAAAACAGGTGGGTGACCTTAGCTCCGCGGCCTGGATTCTCGCAACGGTGGCGAGCGTTCCTGCCAGCAGAAATTTGCATCGGTCCCCGATCAAATGAATAGGAACAAATTGAATTGCCTATGCCACTAACTTTGCAGAAGTTCTCTTACGAGCCGAATACTAGACCCGCGGGTTTGAGGCGTCAATACCCGCAGCCAGCCATTTTTTCTTTTCAGGCGTGGTGTTCCTGCAAGCTGATGACGCTTAGTTTGCCGTCTTTTTTCATTGCGGCGATGGCGCTGGCGGCGGCGTTGGCTCCGGTCAGTGTCGTGAAGGTGACGACTCTGTATTGCATTGCCGCCCGGCGAATGGCACGTTCGTCGTAATACGAAGCGCGGCCAAGCGGAGTGTTGACGATCAAATCAATCTCGTCGCTTTTGATCAAATCAACCACATTCGGGCGACCTTCGTTGACCTTGAAAACCTTTTCGGCAGGCACGCCTGCTTCGGTCAGGAAGCCTGCGGTTCCGCGAGTTGCCACAATCTTGAAACCAAGTTCGTGCAACCTCTTGGCTATGCGAACGGCGTTCTTTTTGTCGTTGTCGTTGACGCTGATAAAAGCCGTGCCTTCGGTTGGCAATGTGGAATTCGCGCCCATTTGAGCTTTGGCAAAGGCTCCACCAAAGCTGTCAGCCATTCCCATCACTTCGCCTGTCGAGCGCATTTCAGGGCCAAGCACAGGGTCAACTCCTGGGAATTTGTTAAAAGGAAACACCGGGCCTTTAACAAAAAAGCTGGTGACGGTCAGTTCGTCCGGCAGGTTGAATTCATCCAGCTTTCGACCGGTCATCACTCTGGCGGCGATTTTGGCCAGCGGAACCCCTGTGGCTTTTGAAACGAAAGGAACCGTGCGCGAAGCTCGCGGATTTACTTCCAGCACGTAAACAATTTCGTCTTTGATGGCGAACTGAATGTTCATCAATCCCCGAACATTTAGCGCCTTGGCCAATTGACGAGTGTACCGGCGCATGGTGTCCAGATGCTCGGGCTTGACCATATAAGGCGGCAGCACGCACGAGGAATCGCCGGAATGGATGCCAGCTTCTTCGATGTGTTCCTGAATTCCGGCAATCACACATCTTCCACCTTCGGCGCCATCGGCCAGCGCGTCAACATCAACTTCAAAAGCGTCTTCCAAAAAGCGGTCAATCAGAATTGGTTTTTCCGGCGAAGCCTCGACGGCATTTTTCATGTAAGTGTCCAGGCTGGCTTCGTCGTAAACGATCATCATTGCGCGTCCACCCAGAACATAACTCGGCCTGACCAAGACCGGATAACCGATGCTGGCCGCTACTCGTTTTGCCTCTTCAATGGTTACGGCTGTGCCGTTGATGGGTTGAGGAATGTTCAGATCGGCGATCAATTTTCCAAACCGTTTGCGGTCTTCGGCCAGATCAATGGATTCCGGCGAAGTGCCGATGATTGGAACTCCTGCTTGGTGCAATCGCATTGCCAGATTCAGCGGAGTCTGTCCGCCGAACTGGACAATCACGCCTTCAGGTTTTTCCATTTCGACAATGTTCATAACGTCTTCAAAGGTCAACGGCTCGAAATACAAACGGTCTGAAGTGTCGTAATCGGTCGAAACGGTTTCAGGGTTGCAATTGACCATGATCGTTTCATAACCGTCTTCTTTCAGCGCAAAAGCGGCGTGGCAGCAGCAGTAATCGAATTCGATTCCCTGACCAATGCGGTTCGGACCTGAACCCAGAATCATAATTTTGCGACGGTCGCTGGGCGCGGCTTCGCATTCGGTTTCGTAGGTTGAGTAAAGGTAAGGTGTGTGCGATTCGAATTCAGCGCCGCAAGTATCAACTCGTTTGTAAACCGGACGGACGCCTTCGCTTAATCGTTTGGCGCGCATTTCGTCTTCAGTGACTTTCAGCAGGTCGGCCAGGCGCGCGTCGGAAAAGCCCATTCGTTTGGCGCGTCGAAGTTGGTCGGTGGAAAGCGACGAAAAATCCTCTTCTTTGATTTCTTCCTGAAGCTCGACCACTTGTTTAAGCTGGCTCAAAAACCACGGATCAATGTTGGTCAGTTCGTACAACTCATCCATCGTCCAGCCGCGCTCAAACGCTGCGTGCAGATAATGCATGCGTTCGGAATTCGGGATGATAAGTTTGCGGCGCAGAGTCTCATCATCAACATAACCGACATAAGGAGAGCCTCGTCGTTCCAGGCTTCGCACGCCTTTCAGAAAGGCTTCCTTGAAAGTGCGGCCGATGGACATTGCTTCGCCGACGGATTTCATCTGCGTGCCCAGTGTGTCTTCAGCGCCTGGGAATTTTTCAAAAGCCCACTTCGGAATTTTGACTACGACATAATCAATCGTCGGTTCAAACGAAGCCGGAGTTTTTTTGGTGATGTCGTTAGGGATTTCGTCCAACGTATATCCGACAGCCAATTTGGCTGCGATTTTGGCAATTGGGAAGCCTGTGGCTTTTGAAGCCAGCGCCGATGAACGCGAAACGCGCGGGTTCATTTCGATGATTCGCAAACTGCCATCGCGTGGGTTCAGTGCAAATTGAATGTTCGATCCGCCGGTTTCGACTCCGACCTTGCGAATGATCTTGATGGCGGCGTCGCGCATCATTTGATACTCGCGGTCTGTCAGGGTTTGCGCCGGAGCGACTGTGATCGAATCGCCTGTGTGAACTCCCATCGCGTCGAAATTTTCAATCGAACAAATGATGACCACGTTGTCGGCCAAATCGCGCATCACTTCCAGTTCGAATTCCTTCCACCCGATGATGGATTCTTCGACCAGAATTTCACTGATTGGGCTGGCAGTCAGGCCGCGTTCGGCGATTTCTTCAAACTCTTCGTAGTTATAAGCAATGCCGCCACCGGTTCCACCCAAAGTGAATGCCGGGCGTAGAATGATGGGAAAGTCAATTTCCTGGGCAGCAGCCTGAGCTTCGGCCATTGTGTGGCAGAAACGCGCCTTCGGCATTTCCAGGCCGATTTCGTCCATTGCTTGTTTGAACAACAGACGGTTTTCGCCGATGTTGATGGCGTCCAGTTTTGCGCCGATCAACTCAACGCCGAATTTTTCCAGCACGCCACCTTCGGCCAGCTTGACGGTCAGGTTCAGCGCTGTCTGTCCGCCAACTGTTGGCAGCAGAGCGTCCGGGCGTTCGCGTTCGATGATGGCGGTGACGGATTCGACGGTCAGCGGTTCGACATAGGTGCGGTCAGCCAGTTCCGGGTCGGTCATGATCGTTGCCGGATTGGAGTTGACCAGCACGACTTCGTAACCTTCCTGTTTCAATGCGCGACAGGCTTGAGTGCCGGAGTAGTCAAATTCACAGGCTTGGCCGATGACAATCGGGCCGGAGCCGATGATCATAATTTTGCGTAGATCGGTTCGTTTAGGCATTTCAGTGCGTGATAAATGGAATCGGATTTGAGGGCGGGAAAGTACCACACCCAATACGATGAGCAAAACTGTGGCGAGAGAGTCCGGGTTACGGACTCAAGCTGGCGACTACTATTCGCTCTTACGGAGATTAAGTTCAGTCAGTTTCCATTGCGGCCATTTCGAGATGAAACTGTATCGGCTGGTGGCTTGGGCCAGGCCTTCGACGCGGGCAGCGCCACACTGAGGGCATTCGGCGTGCAAACCGCGCGAAACGGCACGGCAGACCGTGCAGACCGTGAATTCGGTTGAAAAAGTGATGGCAGAAACTTGAGTTTGTTCAAAAGCCTGGCGGACGAAACTGGCCAACTCGGTGGCTTGAGGCAAGCTTTGGCCAAGTGCGATATCACTGATCGAATTCCAGATAACTTTATTTTGTAAAACGCCTTCGACCGTTAACTGGGTTATAGGAGGCGCGGTTGAAGTGGCTGGCAGCTTGACTGAGTTCGTATAAAAAACGGCGTTCGATTCATTTTCATCCTCAATCGGTGTGACTTCGCGCATGACTGCTTTGCTGACGACTTCTTCGCCGAAGCGACTGACATCCAGTCTGGATAGACGATGTGGAGCTATCAGATCGTGCGATTCTGCCAGCAGGAAGCGGACATTGTGTTTAGCCGAAAGTCGCAATGTTTCTTCTTTTAGGTGAGTCGTCACGCTGACAGCAAATTCACGGGCAGCCAGCGAATTTTCAACAGACTCTCCAGTAATGAATTGGGTCAATTCAGCCAGACCAATTGGGCAAATTGCGTGCGAAGTCCAACTGAGCGGCAGAAAAGGTTCTTTTTCCGGGCGCATCGCCAGCATTGCCAACGGGCCTGATTCACCACGCGCCAGCAACTTTTCCAGAAAAACGCGCTTTTCCAGAGATGCCTGAGCCGCAAGTTCCAGTAAAGCGGTCAACAGTTCAAAGACTTTCGATGAGTTACCTTTGGCTCCGTCAATTTGATAAGCGATGCGCGGCAGGTTTATGGCCACAGATGAAAAAACTGCGGCACGCCATTGCCAGCTTTCATTTGCGCGTTGCAGTTTTTCTCCACTGACTCCGAATCTGGATGAAAACGCGGAAGCTGCTTCATTCTCATTTGGGCGATTAAAAACCAGAACGACTCCACCGCGTTCCGAAGCCGCACTGCAAACCAATTCCAGAAAACTCTGGTTGGCCGGATTCTCAAAAAACGAACTGGTCAGGTGCAACACAGGACGCGAACCGATGAAAGGCAAGCCTTGTCCGTCGCCTTCCAAATAAACTTCAAAGATGGCTTTTAGAAACTCGCGCGCCGTTTCACTCATTGTGCCGTAAGACGCGCTGAATTTTTCGCCACCCGCGCCGACTGCTGGCAGTTCTCGCAAATAAGCAGGTGCATCCCAATCCAAATGCAGGTCACATCGAACGGGCTGACCTCCGCGGGCGACGACGGGTGTCGAAAGTTCAAACAAAAGGCTCTGTGCCAACTGTTTGATCTCGCGCTGGCTTAAACCCGTCAACATAGGAGCAAAAGCAAAGTTGACGGAGTCCCATGAGAGCGCGTCGCTGAAATAACCTTGCAGCGCAGCAGTGTAAGTAACCAGATGCGACGACAGAACTTCGGCGCGTTTTGCCGGGCGCGAACCAACCAGCCCTCCAGGCAAACGAATGCCAAGTCGTTTGATGAAGTCTATCGAACCAATCATCGCCGTTGGGCGGTCAATTTCGCCCAAGTTTTCCAGGTACAAATCGCCTGACAAGTGAGCGTTGGCCACGGCTTCGGAAAAAACTGTCAAAATGGCGTATTCGCGTTTGATGGCTTCGGCCAGGGTAAGGCTGGTTCCTTCGGGGCCATGCAGCCGTGTGGTGTCGTTGACGCCAGCCTGAATCATTCGATCAACGTCGAATAGCGGTACGCCAAGTCGTGAATGTTTGCGGTACTCGGCAATCAGGCCATATTCCAACAATCTTGCATCCACCAAGCCACGAATCAGCGGAGCGGTGAGCGCGCGTATACCAGAACGCTCAATTTGTTCTTCAACTTCCAGACTGATTTTTGTGGCCAGTTCCAGTGGCAGCCCGGTCTCCAGCACCAGCGCGCTGGTAATTCGCTGCGGATCAAAGCGAGCAACACTTTCATCCGATTGGCGAACCAACAACTCGGTTTCCATTTGAGTAACACCGTTTTTGTCCTGAAGCTTGTTCATAAACTTTGGGAATAGCTTGAATTTCTAAAATTCCAGACAGCATGGTTGACTGGTCCTGAACCATGTCCAATATTGGGCGCTGAAAGCAACGCGGCTTCCAGATAAAGTTTCGCACGGGTTACGGCCTGAGGAATATCGTAGCCGCTGGCCAACAAAGCCGCGATTGCTGACGACAAAGTGCATCCGGTTCCATGCGTGTTGCGTGTTGCGATTTTGGGCGCTCGAAACAGGCGAATTTCACTGCCATCAAACAAGATGTCCGTCGCTTCATCGGGAAGATGTCCGCCTTTCACCAATACTGTCCGGCGTGGAGTAATGGGACGAGGCCAATTCTGGTTTTCTTTTGCGGCTTGTGCCATATCATAAATCTTGATAGCGGCGCTTTTCATTCCATTCAGGTCTTTGACTTCCATTCCGGTCAGCCGCTCGGCTTCTGCCATGTTTGGTGTAATCACGTCGGCAAGTGGTAAAAGCCGTTCGATCAAAAAATGCATTGCCGATTCGTCAATCAAATTGTAACCGCTGGTTGAACGTATTACCGGGTCAATGACTACGTTGGGCAGTAGATGTTGTTCAATCGCTTCGGCGGCAACCTGTATGGTTTCATGCGTGGGAAGCATGCCGGTTTTGACAGCCGATATTTTGAAATCTTTGACGACAGGCTCAATCTGCATACGCAATGCTTCCGCCGATTGGTGAACGGCGCCGTAAACAGCTAAGGTGTTTTGTGAAGTCAAAGAAGTGATTGCCGCCACACCAAAACAATCAAAGGCCGCGAAAGTTTTGATGTCGGCCAATACACCTGCTCCGCCCGAAGGGTCAAAACCGGCGATGGAAAGTGTGATTTTCATGATTTCCTAAAACCTGGAGCAACTATCGCCAATAAATCGTGGATAACAGGTTTCATTTGGCGAGTTAAGGTGATGATAATAGCACCTCGCCGGAAGTCGGTAAAAGCAATGGTTTTGGCATAAGAATGGACAGTTAAAACGCGCACTTTCTGGCCAGAGCTTTTATCAGTTGGATAGCAACTTTAACAGTGTGGCGCCAAGATTAGCTCCGTTTCTTTGGCAAGTATAAGTACCAAATATGAAGGTTTTGTTGTTGAATAATGTACCGGCACCGTACTTCTTACCCTTGTTTGAAGAGTTAGGGAAAACACCAGGGTGGCAATTAACAGTTTGCTATACTACCAACTGGAATCGAACTGTTGGTTGGCAGAATGCGACACTGTCTGATCGTTCCTCTTACCGAACCGTCATTTTAGATCAATTAGGCTCTGATTTGAGTAATAGTCTAGGAGTCTCTTGGTCTATCGCTGTTAAGTTATGGAATTTTCTAGGTAATGAGAGGCCCGATTATTTGATTTGCTATGGGTATACATTAAAACCGCAAATGTTCTTGCTTGTTTGGGCGATGATAACTAAAACTCCTTTCGCGCTGACGGGTGATGCCAATTATTATTTTGATGGAGCCAAAGGGTTGAAGCGAATTGCTAAAAATGCATGGTTGCGATTGATAATAAAAAGAGCCTCTGCTCTGGTAACAATTGGAACCGCCAGTAAGTTATTTTGGGAAAAATATGGCGCAACCCCATCGCAATTATTTAGTTCTAGGTTGGTGGTTGATAACGATTTTTTTTCAAAAGCCAAAGATGCACTGAGTGAAACTGCTAAAGATTGGCGTAATCGTTTGAAGCTTGGTGATAAGGTTGTATTCCTGTTCGTCGGGCGATTGATTAAGCGTAAAAATATAAATTTGATTATTCAGGCGGCGCATCTGTTGAACCCAGATGAATTTGGTGTAGTAATTGTTGGATCAGGTGAAGAAGCCGAGTCGTTAAAACTCCTGGCAAGTGGTAAGTCTAATATTCATTTTTCCGGTAATGTTGATCCTGGTGACTTACCCGCTTTCTACCGCATGGCTGATGTTTTGGTGTTACCGGCTGATGACGAACCATGGGGATTGGTCGTAAATGAAGCGATGGTTTGCGGTCTGGCTGTCATTGCGTATAAGTTTTGCGGTGCAGCTATAGATTTAGTTGATTCTGACAACGGCATTGTGCTTCAGGGGTTTTCAATTAAAGAGTTGGCAAATGCAATGCAATTTCTTGTAACAAATCGCTCTTTATTGCTATCAATGCAGTTAAAGTCGGAAGAAAAAATCAAAGATTGGTCAATTGAAAGTGCAGCTAAGGGCATGATCCTCGCTGTTGAATCTACCTGTTATAAACAATGAGTGCAGCACCTGTTCTAATAATAATAATCAGTTGTTACCTTTGGCTCTTCCGCTATCGTTTTCGCGATGGCTTTTTGCGCGCTTATGGTTTTTTCTTTTTGATTCTTATCGTTTACGCCACTAATAAAGCTTACTACGGTATTTCCGCTGAGATGTCGGAGGGAGCGTTCAGTCCTCTGAGCTTGGTGCGTTGGGGGTCGCTTGTGCTTCTGGCTTGGTGCTCATGGCGTTTTAAGCCATCAAGTAAATATCGTATTGATGTGGTATTGGGTTTAATCGTTACGCTTTTGTTGTGCGACATGTTGATGTCGTCATTATACGCAGATAGTTTTAGTTATTCGTTCTTCAGGGCGATAAGTTTTGTCTTGCTGGCCTTTTCCGTAGTGAGAGGCATGACAGTTTATTTGTTCAACAGTGAAAATTGCGTTCGTTTCTTCCAGCTAAAATACTACACGGCCTGGATCATGTTGGCTCCGGCAATAGTAATGTTGCTCTCTGGATTAGGGTATGGCATCACAATCATTATGAACCAATATGCCGGATTCTTCGGCAACCAGAACATGTTCGGCACGTTTTCTGCGTTGGTAACTCCATATGTGTTGTTTCACTGGCGGGTTGTCGCGCAGAAACGATGGGTGAAAATTGCGGATGTTAGTTTGTTGCTGATTATCCTGATAGGTTTGTGGTTTTCCAACTCGCGTAATGGGATGAGCTCCTGTGTAGTGGCAGTTTCAGTATATTTTTTCGTGGTTAATCTGCAAAACCGCATCAAGATCATAGCGGCGGCAGTTTGCTTGCTGCTTGTCTTGTCGGTTTCCGCAACGCTGAAAAGCGATTTAGTCAGCTTTGTCCGCAAAGGCACTGATAAATCAATGCAGGTAACAGATTTTACCTCGCAAATGGCGGAAGAGGAACGGTTCAAGATGTGGTCTGGTGTCTGGCCATTATTTTGGAAACAAAAATTGACAGGGTATGGTTTTGCAGCCTCTCATTTGCTGGTATTTCCGTTTACTCGCGACGAGGAAGCGGGTCGCTCGCTTCACAATAGTTACCTGGAAATTTTTGGTGACTTGGGATTGCCGGGACTGATATTGTTGCTATTGTTACTTTATGGGGTAACAGTAAAAAGTGTTTTGCTAATTCGACATAAGGGAAGTTACCTTGAGCGAAACATCAACGCAGTTTTCATTGCGGTGGTCGCCGCCGGGTCGGCCAATGCATTTTTTGAAAGTTGGATGTTTTCTGTCGGCAATCTGACCTCATTGATGTATTGGGTGCCTGTCGCCGGCGTGGTGGCTCGCTGGGCGTGGAGCCCCTTGGGATTGCGGCTCAAGGGACAGTACGACGATGTTGTAGGCGTTTCTAGGTTCGGAAGCCCGTACCCTCAGCAGGTGCAGAATTGATTCAATGGCGACTGCAATGAACTACATTTCTATAAAATCAGATAAAAAATTCTATTTATTGACTATTGCGATTGGGCTGGTGATTGTTTATCAGGCTTATGCGATTGGCCGCATACCTTCTTACCCAACTGATGACGACGGGGCTTATGCCGCAGCGGGTTATCAGATTTGGCAGACAGGCAAACCGGGTGTTTCCGGTTATAAAGAAGTGGCTGGGATGGGGAACAACATTTTCGTCCTTGGGCATATTGGTTCTGCCTTACAAGGTGTTTTCATGAAGCTGTTTGGGGTTGGCCTGGTCGCGGCTTTGCTGCCATCGTTATTTACCGGACTGGCCTGTCTGGTTTTTGTTTTTTTGCTTGGGCGTGAATTGTGGAATGCGAAAACCGGTTTACTGGCGGCTTTGTTACTCAGTCTGTCAGGGGTTTTCTTTGCTGCTTCGCACTCAGCCAGACCTGATTTGATGGTAACGCTATTTTTGCTCATTGCGTTGTGGTTGGCGGCTTCAGCTTCAGTCGAAAAACCACTCTGGCGGTTGTTTCTTTCTGGTCTGGTTATGGGCTTTAGTGGGGATGTTCACCCCAATGGCTTTCTGTTGGCTCCGTTGCCTTTGGCTTTTTGGGTATTGTTACGCCGGCCTGGATGGAAACTGTTGTTGAAATGTACTTTAGCGTATGGATCAGGCGGAGTGATTGGGATTGTGTACTGGCTGGCCGCTCATTATTGGCCGGACCCCGCCGGGTTCCGCCGCCAAAGCTCGGTTCATGGTTTGGCGACTCACGGCATAAAAATTCTAGATCACGGCGTGTTTGGCTCTCTTGTTGTCGAGTTGCAGCGTTATTTGAACTGGTTTTGGAATGCTCGTGGCCATCGTCATTTGCTGGAAGGATTATGCATTCTTATCAGTTCCGTTTTGTTGCTGTGGCGAGGCGGTCGAGTTGGTCGGGCGGTTGTTGGAACCTGGGTGTTGTTCTTTTTTATAGCAGCCGCCTTGATGAGTAATTCGTTCGGTTGGTATTTGATATTTGCCTGGCCGTTATTTGCGTTATGGATGGCCAGGGCCGTAGATTTAATCGAATGGAAATGGCTGGCGCGCGGAGCAGTAACATTGGTGATTATGGCGTACCTTATTAATCTTGGGTTATGGCATTGGAAAGCCAGCCAGGAAAAGCCTATGAACTCATGGTTACCTGATTTGCGCATGACGATTCCCGCTTATGAACCGGTGTTTGCCAGCGCAGGCTTGTGGTTTGCATTTTGGGATAGAGACTTTACCCACGAACCTTATCTACCTTTTCGTGAAATAGAAGCCAGGCTTTACCCTGAAACCGGAGCTACGGGTTGGGAAGCTGAACAGCGCAAATTTGGATGGCGTTACATCGCGGCTTATGGAAATTTGCGCCGAATGCTTGACCCGGAATTTCCGATTGAACAAATGCTGGCCGTAGATCCCTGGCGAAATCGTGTTAATGAAGTCATGGATGCTCGTAATTTCTCACTTAAACGCTGCTCGGTTGTTACCAGATTTCGTTCCCAGGATGAAACAATTACTGTGTTTCGGGTGAACGAGCCTGACCAAATTCTACCAACCAATACCCCCTGATTTTTGCCACAAGTGATTAAAGTATTATTCAATGCACTGGCTTCAACTGCCGGAGGTGGGGTGACATATCTGCGGAACGTGTTGCCGTTATTAAGTCAAACTGATGAAGCACAGAACTATCTGGTGCTTGTGCCGCCTGCTCAATTGATGGATTTTGTTTCGTTGTCAAACGAACGAATGAAACTGGAGACGGTTGAAGTCCGCGGCGCGTTAAGGCGAATGTGGTGGGAACAAACCGAACTGCGCTGCTTGGTAAAAGCCGAACAAGTCAATGTACTGGTGTCGCTTGGCAATTTTGCACTTCTGCGTTCACCGGTTCCGCAAATTCTTTTCAATCGAAACGATCTTTTCTTTTCAACAGAGTTTGAGTGTGATTTGCAAAGGCGTAAGTTACTTGGCGAATTGGCTGCTCATCGGTTCAAAGGCTGGCTGGCGCGAAAATCAATTAAACAAGCCACCATCAATGTTACCCCGACAAAGGCTTTTGCTGAACGCATTCAAGCCAACGGCAAGAAGCAGGTAAACATTGAACCGCTTCAATTCGGTTTCGACGCTGAAGGTTTTACAGCGAATCCAGAACCGTTGCCGGATTCGCTAACCGCTAAATTGAACCTGCGCGAAAGTTGTCGTCGAGTGTTATACGTCAGCCATTACAACTACTTCAGGAACTTTGAAACTTTGATTCGTGCGTTGCCGGACATCAAATCTCGGTTGAAGCAGCAAACCGGCAAAGATGTTCAATTGGTTTTGACGACGGATATTCGTCGCGGCGCTGTTTACGGCGGTTACGACGCAACGGTTGCGGCGGAGTTGATTGACCAGCTAGGTGTACGTGACGACATTGCGATGTTGGGTTCGGTTGATTACGGTAATTTGCACCAGCTTTACAGGCTTTGCGATGTGTTTGTTTGTCCTTCTTACTCCGAAAGCTTCGGGCATCCACTGGTGGAGGCTATGGCTTCGGGAAGGCCTGTTGTTTCGGCGAACTTGCCTGTTCACCGTGAAGTTTGCGGAGACGCAGCAATTTACTTTGATGTGTTTGACGAACGGAATCTTGCCGAACAATGTGTTCGTGTGCTGACAGATAACAATTTGAGCGCCCAGTTAAGCGCGCGTGGATTGCAGCGCAGCAGGGAATTTTCTTGGCGCAAGCATGTTCGCCAATTGAAGGCGTTGATTACTCGCGTTGCCGAACGACACCACCAATGACTGACCAATCCAACAAACTTCCAGTTTCAGTTGTCGTCCCAGTTAAAAACGAAGAGCGAAACATCGCTGCTTGTTTGGAAAGTGTGGCCTGGGCGGATGAAATATGGCTGGTGGATTCGCGCAGCGCTGACCAAACTTGTCAAATCGCCCAACAGTTTGAAGCCAAAATCGTTCAGTTTGATTACACCGGAGGTTTCCCGAAAAAGAAAAACTGGGCGCTTCAGAATTTGCCGTTCAAACACGAATGGGTTTTGTTACTCGACGCCGACGAACGAGTAATGCCTGAGTTAAGAACTGAAATTGCTGAAGCATTAAACCGTAACAATTGCGCCGACGGTTATTACCTGAATCGAAGACTGATCTTTCTTGGTCGTTGGATCAAACATTGCGGCTGGTATCCAAGCTGGAACATGCGATTGTTCAAGCATCGCATGGGCAGATTTGAGCGCCCGCACGCCGAAGACGTCGAAAACGCCGGTGA
>JBGAPB010000056.1:0-21785 GCA_044221525.1 Blastocatellia bacterium
GTCATCGGGCCGTACTCGCCTTCGAGCAGGGAAAACAACAGCGGTCGCCCAGAAGCTACGGCCAGGCGGCGCAGCATTCCGAAAGTGTCGGCATCTTCGTAATCGGTGACGAGTTCGATGACGCCTTTGCCGATGGAGTGTAATTCGCGGGCGAGCGTCAGCAGTTCTTCTTCTGCCGCTGCGTAACCGGGCGACAGATGCCCATCGCTGGAACGGTGAAACCACGTCCGCGAAGTCGAAAAGCCCATTGCGCCTGCCTGCATCGCTTCGCGCACCAGCCGCGCCATCGCGGCCAAATCTTCCGGCGTAGCAGGTTCGCGGTCGGCTCCGCGCTGGCCCATCGCGTACACGCGCAAGGCGGCATGCGGGATGTAGCCGCAAATATCCATGTCGTAACTGCGCGTAGAAAGGTAGTTCAGGTAATCAGGGTACGATTCCCACAACCACGGCAATCCATCCACCAACACCGGATGCGGAATATCTTCGACGCCTTCCATCAGGCGAATCAACATCTCGCGCTCTGCGGGGCGACATGGCGCAAAACCTACGCCGCAATTGCCCATCACGACCGTTGTCACGCCGTGCGCAGAAGACGGCACCAGACGGTTTTCCCACGTCACCTGGCCGTCGTAATGCGTGTGGATGTCCACGAAACCTGGCGTCACCAGCAAGCCACGCGCGTCTATCTCATGTCGCCCACTCGCCCTGACGGAGCCAACGGCGGCGATCTTTTCTCCGCGAATGGCAAGGTCAGCAACGCGCGGTTCTTGCCCACTTCCATCGGCGATGAGTCCGCCACGAATCACTAAATCAAATTCTTGTCGCATAACCGACATTTACCACACGCCTGCCAATCTCGCTATTGACGGCGTTTGCGGAAACAACCGAAACTGCCGCTGGCAACGCAACCAGCTTGCCAGCATAGAAACCCAAGTCCCATCTAACGAGGAACAAACCGATGAATCAAACACGTCGCACATTTCTGCAAAGCGGGGCCGCTGCGTTTGCCCTGGCCTCAACGCAATCGCTTGCCGCTTACGCCGCCGCCAAAGGTGTAAAATTCAAATTGTCTGCGCCGGATTGGAGTTTGAGTCAGGAAGGCAAACTTGATGCGGTCAAACTTTCCAAACAGATTGGCTTTCCCGGAGTGCAAATCAGCATCGGCCACGCGCCCAGAGGCGAAACCATTACATCATTGCCGCTGAGTTCGCCTGCCTTACAAAAACAGTATCTGGACGAAGCCAAAAAGCAGGGAGTGGCTATTACTTCGCTGTGCCTTGAAATCATGCACGTCAATGGATTGAAGTCAGATCCGCTGGGCGAAAAGTGGTTGGCCGAGTGCATCCCAATTGCCAAGGCGTTGGGCGTGCGCGTGATTCTCGTTCCATTCTTTGGCAAGTGGGCGATCAAACAACAGGCCGAACAAGACCGCGTCGCAGACATCATGCGTAACGTAGCTCCTGCGGCGGAAAAGCTGGGCGTGATTCTGGGTCTTGAAAACACCATCTCTGCCCGCGAGAACGTAGCCATTATGGAACGCAGTAAATCATCCGCCGTCAAAACCTATTACGATGTGGGCAATTCGTCGAAGGAAGGTTACAACGTCGTCGAAGAGATTCGCTGGCTGGGCAAGAGCCGGATTTGCGAAATGCACTTGAAAGAAACTCCGTGGGAAAAATCTCTGGGCGAAGGCAATGTCATCAATTTCCCGGCGGTGATTGACGCGCTGGCTGATATTGGCTTCGATCAGTGGGCGCAACTTGAAACCTCGTGCCCCAGCAAAAACATCGCCGCCGACTTCACGCGCAACAAACAGTTCATCGAAGCCTTGATCAGCAAGCGCAACCGGCTGGGTTCGGCGGCTAAAGCGTAAGATTTATGTTGCCCTTTAGACATACGCGCAACCGGCAAAGCAAACAGCCCGCAATCCATTGGCGGGCTGTTTGCTTTGCCCTCGTATCGGCTGTTTGTTACTCTGACGACGCTTTCAGCAAAGGAGTAAAAGCTTATGCAGGCAATCGAATTTCAAGCCACAGTCAGCAACGGAACCATAGAAATTCCTGACGAACTAAAAGGGAAATTGGTTGGCATCGTCAACGTCCGGGTTATGCCAGAGGCAGATCTCGATTTCGCAGACGCGCCAAACAATGAGCCTCTGAAAACACCGACCAGGGAAATTGACCTTGAAGCCGCCGAACGCGGGGCGCGAATGAGACGGAACGCAAAGTTGAATCAGGAGCGACTTGCCGCCGCCTGGTCTGCCGCGATGCGCGATATGGGCATTCACGGTGAGCCGATAGGCGCTGAAAATTTACAAAAGTTGATGATCGCTCAAGGTGTCAACCCTGAAGATAATCAATTTAGCCGTGGCATTATTGAGATGCGCGAGGAGTGAGTGTGTCTTATTACTTCTACCTTGATGCTAGCGCATTGGCCAAGCGTTACGCATCTGAACTTGGCACATCTGTTATTAACCATCTTTTTTCGCGAGCAATGCCAGACAGGATTTTTGTTCTTTACCTCGGCATTGCTGAAGTCGCCTCCATACTCGTTCGCAAAGGCAATGCGAAGCTTTTTACGGCAGCTATCACTGCTCAAGCCTTTCTTGATCTTGAAGCTGAGATCATCGATCAACCCTTGATCCAAAAACTCGATGTAGAAACCAATCTGGTTATCGCTGCGCTGAAACTTATCCGAAAACATTCAATCAACGCCACAGATGCTACGTTGCTACGCTCCGCGCTCGACCTGGCTGACGACTTACGCGCCAGCGGCGATGACCTTGTGTTGGTGGCTTCCGACCATCGTTTGTTGCGCGCCGCGCAGATGGAAGACTTGCTGACTTTCAACCCCGAAAAGCAAACCACAGCAGACCTTGACCTGCTGCTGGTTTAGCGACCAACTCAAACCGATTCGACCGGGTGAACCGATATGAAAACTCTCCTTGCGCTTCTTTTTCTCTCGCTTCCGATATTGGCTCAGGACTGGCCGGAGTTTCGCGGCCCTTCGGGGCAAGGGCACTCCGCCGAACGTGGTTTGCCGATGACCTGGAGCGAGACCAAAAACGTCAAATGGAAAACCGCGATTCCGGGCAAAGGCTGGTCTTCGCCTGCCATTCAAGGCGACCGCATTTGGCTGACAACGGCTTCCGAAGAAGGCAAATCATTGCGAGCCGTAAGCGTTGATCTGAAAACCGGCGCGGTGTTGTTGAACATCGAACTTTTCAAACTGAAATCCTTCGGCCCACTGCACGCTAAAAACTCGCTGGCTTCGCCGACGCCAATTCTGGAAGGCGACAAAATCTATTTGCACTTCGGAGCCAACGGAACCGCATGTATTACTCAAACCGGCGAAGTCGTCTGGAAGACGAAACTTGATTATGACAACGGCCAGCACGGCCCTGGCGGCTCGCCAGTGATTTACAACGACCTGCTGATCGTCAATTGCGATGGCCAGCAAACTCAATACGTCGTCGCGCTGGACAAATTGACCGGCAAGACTCGCTGGCGCAAATACCGCGCTGGCGGCCAAGCTTATACAACTCCGCTGGTGGTCAATCTTCCGGCAGGAGATCAACTCATCAGCATTGGCGCGCTCCGCACCTTCGCTTACGAACCGCGTACAGGCAAAGAGCTTTGGAATGTCAGTTACGGCGACGGATTTTCAAACGTCCCCCGACCGGTTTACGGCAATGGACTGGTTTACCTCTGCACAGGTTTTATGCAGCCCGCGTTGTTGGCCGTTCGAGTGGACGGCAAAGGCGACGTGACGAAATCCGGCATCGCCTGGACGCTGAAACGCGGAGCGCCATTGACGCCTTCGCCGCTGCTGGTTGGCGAAGAGCTTTATCTGGTCAGCGACAACGGCATAGCCAGTTGCGTGGACGCGCAGACCGGCGCACCGCATTGGCAAGTCCGACTTGGCGGCAATCATTCAGCTTCGCCGCTTTTCGCCGACGGGCGGATTTACTTTCTCAGCGAAGAAGGCGAATCAACGGTCATCGCTCCGGGCAAAGAGTTCAAGACGCTGGCAAAAAATCAACTGGACGGACAAACACTGGCTTCGATGGCGGTGTCCAGCGGTTCGATTTTTATCCGCAGCCAATCGCATCTTTATCGCCTGAGCAATTGAAAATGAAAACTTCCGCCGACAAATCCAAAGACCAACCCGTGATGTTGTTTGCCAGTCAGAAAGATTGGGCGAAGTGGCTGGATAAAAATCATGCGGCTTCGTCCGGCATCTGGATGCGGCTGGCGAAAAAGACTGCGGAGTTGAAGTCGGTCAATTACGCCGAAGCTCTGGATGTGGCCTTGTGTTACGGCTGGATTGACGGGCAGAAGAAAAGTTACGACGCGGATTCGTGGCTTCAAAAGTTCACTCCGCGCGGAGCCAAAAGCGTTTGGTCAAAGATCAACCGCGGAAAAGCCGAAGAGTTGATCGCAGCCGGAAAGATGACGCCCGCCGGATTGCTGGCCATTGAAAAAGCCAAACAGGATGGCCGTTGGGAAGCCGCTTACGATTCGCAAAGCAAGGCTGCTGTTCCCGAAGATTTTCAGTCGGAGCTTGAAGGCAATCCGAAAGCGAAGGAATTTTTCGTCTCGCTCAACAGCGCCAACCGATACGCGATCCTGTTCAGAATTCAAACCGCCAAAAAAGCTGAGACTCGTGGCAAGCGCATTCAGCAATTCATTCAAATGCTGGAAAAAGGCGAAAAGATTCATCCATAATTTTCTCCCAGAAGTTGCCGCGCACGAATTGCTGAGCGAGAATTGCCGCGCACGAAATTCAATTCAATCGTTGTCCAACCAGTTATCGTTTCAGAAAGGAGATTCCTATGAAATGGCGCAACCTTTTGTTTGCAGCCGCCTTCCTGAGCCTAGCCTTTGTTTCGCTGCCGGCTCGAACACAAAATCTTTCGGATCGAAAATCCCTGCTTGATGCCTGGAATCAGCCGTTCAAACCGTTCCGAATTATTGGCAACATTTACTACGTCGGCACAAGTAACCTGGCTTGTTACCTGATAACTTCGCCCGGCGGTCACATACTGATTGACACGGCGATGGAGGAATCTTCGCCGATCGTTCGCGCCAACATCGAAGCTCTTGGTTACAAGCTGAAATACATCCGCGTCATTCTTTCCAGCCACGCGCATTTCGATCACGTAGCCGGTCATGCAGATATGAAAGCCGCGACAGGCGCTCAGGTTTACGCAACGGCTCAGGACGCGCTGGTGTTGGAAAGCGGCGGGGCGAAAGGCTTTCACCCGTTGGGTACTTACAAGCCGGTAAAGGTAGACAGGATCATCAAGGATGGAGAAACCGTGCGGTTTGGCGGAGTGGCGCTGACGGCTCATTTGACCCCAGGCCACACCGAAGGCAACACGACCTGGACGACAACGGTTGAAGAAAACGGCAAGAAGTACGACGTAGTTTTTGTCGCCAGCATGTCCATTAACCCGGGCGTTAAAATGGTCAATAACCCAACCTGGCAAGGTATTGCTGAAGCTTATGCCAAATCTTTTCAAATGCTGAAATCGCTGAACTGCGATGTCTTTTTGGGGCCGCATGCGCCGTTTTTCAATATGGAAGCCAAGGTTAAGCAAATGGCTGATGCCAAAACGAATCCATTCATTGACCCCAAAGGTTATCGAGACTACATCGCCGAGTACGAAAAGAGTTACAACGAACAGATCGCCCAGGAGCGAAAGTCAGATGCCAGCAAGTAGCCTCAGATTACGCTCAATCGGCGACGCGGTATTCGCTGTTGAACTCGGCAGTGAATGCTTCTATCTGCCTGGCTTTCTCTGCTTCATTCCAGCCAAGCTCATTTGCCATAAGTTCGGCGGCGGCATGCGCGCAATCCAGAACGGCTTCGCCGGCCAGCATGGCCAATCGTGTTCGCCGCGTCAGCGCGTCGGTCAATGTGACTGCCATTTCGTGCCTGGCGGCGTAAACGACTTCGGCTTTGACATAAGGCAATCCGGCAATCAGCCGTTCGCGCAATTGTTCGTCGCTTAGCATTAAACGAATCAATTGATCGAAGTTTGATCCGTAAGCAAAGGCCAGATGGCGCGTCACCTCAATCGGCAATTCGTAATGTTGGGCAAGCTGTTTGGCCGTCACCTCCAACTCAACACGGCTCATCTGCCCGCCGCTGATCGGCACTTCTGCCGTCCCATTTTCTTCAGTGGAATTGCCCAGCCGTTTTTGAGTCAGGTTAATTCCCTGCTCCGCCATCACCCGATAAGTCGTCAACTTGCCGCCGCCGATTGAAATCAATCCGTCTGCGGTTTCAATAACTTCTTCTTTGCGAGAAACGGCAGTGGTGTTTTTGGCGTTGGCGTCGGTTATCAACGGACGCAATCCTGCCCACGCTGAAATCACATCTGCATGTTCAAGATTTGCATCAGGAAAATACGAGTTGACGGCGTTCAGAATTTCAGTGATTTCTTCGGGCTCGGCGTGTGGCGAATCCTTGCCCCCTTCGTAATCGGTGTCGGTTGTGCCGATATTGACTCGGCCTTCCCACGGCACAACGAAGTAAAAACGATGTCCGGTCAAAGATGGAATCAGCCACGCCGCTCCAACTCGCAAACGGTCGGCGGCAACGGTCAGATGAATGCCTTTGGACGGTCTGAGTTTCTTAGACAAACCATTGGAATTGTGACCGCCCAAACGAATCGTTTCTTCCATCCAAACGCCGGTGGCGTTGATAGTCACACTGGCACGAAGCTCGATCTGCTCCCCGCTCAACTCATCCAGCACACTTGCTCCGGCAATTTTGCCGTCGCCATCTCGCAGGAAGCTTGCCACCCTAGTGTAATTGGCGATTGCCGCTTTGCGCTCACCTGCGGCTTTGATAATTTCGATCACCAGCCGAGCGTCGTTCGTTCGCGCGTCGTAATACAAAAACGCGCCTTTCAGACCTTTTGGATCAAGCTGCGGCGCCAGGTTCAATGCTTCTTCGCGACTCAATCGCCGATGTTTGGCAAAGTTGCGACCTCCGGCCAGCAGGTCATACAAAAACAACCCGGCTCTCATTTTCAGAGGGTGGTCGTAATTTCGTCGTCGGTCTGAATAAATTGGAATGACGAATGGACAGGCTTCGGTCAGATGAGGAGCGATACGGGTCAGAATAGCGCGTTCAAGCAGCGCTTCACGCACCAGCGCAAAATCGAACTGCTCCAGATAACGCAACCCTCCGTGAATCAACTTGGTTGAGCGGCTGGAAGTCCCAGCGGCAAAATCGCGCTTTTCAACCAGGGCGACTTTCAATCCGCGCACGGCGGCATCCAATGCCAGACCAGCGCCGGTAACTCCGCCGCCGATAATCAAAACATCGAAAACCTCGCGCTTAAATCGTTCGAGCGAATCGCCACGACTGCGCGTGGAAAATTCATGCATGTTCACTATTGGCATGTTCTCTGCTGGCATACTCGCTACCGAATCGGCTTTGTGTCGCCGAGCAACACATCAGGAGGAAAGTAATTCAGGTTCAGATAAGCCTTTATTTCCGCCGCCCATTCGCGGAATCCCTGATAATCCACTTTGGGTTTCAATCGCAAATCGCCTGCCATTCCCACGGCATCCAGCCCAAGACTGTTGGCAATGTATAAGGCGCGCGGCAGGTGATACCCCTGGGAAACCAGCACAGCGCGCTGCAAGCCAAAAACATCTTTTGCCCGCATGCAGGTTTCGTAAGTCGAACGCCCGGCATAATCCACAACCACATCCTGCGGGGCAACGGCGTGAGTCACCAGATATTCCTGCATTGCCTTGGGTTCGTTATAACTGCGATGGCGGTTGTCGCCAGAAACCAGAATGCGATCAACTTTGTGGGCACGGTAAAGTTCAATCGCCGTATCTACGCGATCTTCCAGAATCGGTGAAAGGTCGCCGTTTCCATAAACGCTGGCCCCAAAGACGATGGCCACGCGGGGGCGTGCCCAGCGACTGGTATCCAACTCATTCATGTTGGTGATGATTCGATTGTCGTAGCTATGAACCCGGAAATGCACAAAGGCAAAAGCTATGACGGCAATCAAAAGCAAAAGCAGAAGGCCACGTTTAATCATCGTTGATAATCGCTTCTCGATAACCGCCCCAGTGGTCATCGTTTAAGGCAAATTCCATTCGTGCGGCTATCAAACTATCCCACCGGTGAAACTGTCAAGCTGGCGCGGCAAATGCGCCTAACTATAGTGAATGCGGCCTTAACCCATTCTCGCCGTCTCCACTATAAACCGACTTTCGGCTTTTTGGCCTAAGGACTTTTACGCCAGCTCTTCAACAATTGAATTCCCTTTTGAACAATCACCGCTGGTCCATTGCCAGGATTCGTGCAAACGGTACCGGCCATCTGGCAAAACTTCAGGCGTTGAAGTGCATTTGCCGGTGCAAAGCTCGCCTTGTTGGTTGATGTGCTGGTAACGCATGTCCAGGCAGCCACCAGAATCTACTTTTGCCACCAATGTTCCAAAGCAAATGCTCCCGCCCGAGTAAGTCGCCCAGACGATGTCGCCTTGCTGTCGGTATTGGAAAATGGTTTCGGAACTGACTTCGCCGGTTTCGGAATTACTGATTCCTGTAAAACGACGGTTGTTGTAATCGAATTGAGGCATCGGCTGGTATCAGGCGGTCTGAATTTCGACCTGCTCCCCCTGATAAATCAGTTGCAGGTGAAACAACCGGTTTCTGGCTTTTTTGATTTGTCGGTCAACTTGCGACAACAGGTCGGCGAACAGGTCAACTTCCAGAGCTTCGGCATTTTCGATCCGCAACTTGAGCGTATAAATTTCAGATGTGGTGATGTCGGTAATGTCGGCTTCGATTTCCGCCAGTCGCTGCCTGGCTTCAGTGATTTTGCGCAGCAGCAAAATCATTTCGGCGGAACTTGCGCCACCGATTTCCGCCGATTCCAGACTGGCACCGGCTTCCAACATTTCCTGCAGCCGCTCTTCAGCGCCTGATTCGTAAGCGTGATTGACTTCGATCATCAACTGATGACGATGCTGCCTTTCCTGCGGACACGAAGTCAGATCGGGGTGAAATTTGCGCGCGACTTCCTTGTAAAGCTTTTTCAGCTTGTCCGAATGAAGCCGATTCTGACCGCATCCGACTTCGTCATCGGCCAGCGAATCGCCATCGTAATCATCGTCAAACTCCAGGCCTTGCAGCCGGGCTATTTCTTTTTCGATGTCAGCCAGTTCGTTGTAACGACCGCCAACGACGTTCATGTAACGGCTTTCAAACCCGGTCATGCCGGATTTGAGGTTGGCCAGTTGCGCGTCGCGTTCGGCAAGCTCGACTTCAAGTTGCGCCAACTCTTCGCGGCGCTTTTGTAAATTATGCTCTTCGCTTTGTTGGCTAAGAATCAGCGTGCTCATCTTCTAAAACCTGTCTTGGAGTTGACTCAACACATCGTCAAAAGTTTGAAACTCGTGAAAGTTGATCTTGCGCTGGCGGCAATGTTCGACCAGCGAATGTTTGGCAAAGACTTCGTCGGCGGCTTCGGCGGCTCCACGGTCAGACAGTCCGTCGCCAATGAAGATTGTATATTCGCCACGTTTTTTCGCGGCTTTGATGGCCACGGATTTGTCATGTCCCCAATCAGTTTTGTCGCGGAAAACGCATTGCCAGCCAACTTCCTCACTCGGTTTCAATGTGTTGGCCAAAATCTCCAGATGCGGAAAATCCGATTTCTGAATAAACAGGTCAATCAGTTGATGAAAGCCCGCGCTCAAGATAGTCAGCGGAATCGCTTTCGCTTCGCACCAGGCGGCAAACGGAACAAAGGCCGGATCAATTCGCACTTGCTCTCGCAACAGTTGTTCGGCTTCGGCAAACGGACGGCGAATGCTGCGCATTTCTGCGGCGATGCCTTCGCTCAGAGTCAGTTCACCTTCGCGGATCAAACGGCCAATGGTTTGAACCATTTTCGGCCCTCCGCCAAGGTTCGTAGCCAGAAAAACCAGCGTGTCTTTTTCAGAGATCGTGCCGTCAAAGTCGGAAAAAATATGAAGTTTAGTCATTCAAAAAATAGTCAGTATTTGAAGTCTGCGGCTATTTGGCAGGTAAGGATTGTGCGAAATTCAATCCTTTCTTGACCCAAAACGCCAGTCGTTTGGCAGTGCGAATACCATCGGCGGTTACGTAAATCATTCCCTTCATCGGGCGTCCGGTGAAATCCATTTCGCGCGCATCGGGTTCGGCCAGCGCATCCGCATAAGCATCCGGCCCAACTCTCACCATCAAGTCATCGCCAGCCACTCCACAACTCATGTTTCCGTTCACCATAAAAGCCAGGCCGCCGAACATTTTCTTTTCCACGATGCCGGTTTCGCTTGCCAGTTGTTTTCGAATTCTGTCGGCCAGTTTCTCGCTGAAAGCCATTTTGCCTCCTGGTCATTCAAATTAATTCGACCGCACTTCGACGCCCGGCGGAGCTTTGAAAGTAAACTGGGAACCGGCCACCGGAACGTTTTCGCGGACATTGGAAAACAGAAAATCCGAACGTGAGCCGCCGCTTTCGATCAAAGTCAGCCTGGAAATCTGCAAACTGGTCGGTTCGAATTCAACCAGCAGTTCGCGGAAATCAGCCGCCCGTTTGGGAACCATTCTCAAAACCTGGTTGCCAGCGCGAGCAGGCGATTCTTTGGCAAATTCGATCTTCTTGAAATCCCTGCGCAGGTTTCCACGACCAAGCAGAAAAGCGAAGGGCGCGCGCATATCGCCGGAATCTTTGATCGAACTTTTGGAGGCATACTTTTCCGCCGGGACGTATTCGTAAAGCGTTTTGCCGTCGGAAATGAACAGCTTGGTTTCAGGCGAAGTGTAATCCCAACGCATCTTGCCCGGTTTTTTCAGCAACATTCGCCCGCTTTCACGCCGGGTCTGGCTGCCTGAGTTGTAAATCTGAGTAAAGTCGGCGGACAGCGAAGACAGTTTGTTGTATTTCGCCTGCAAACCATCAATCAGTTGATTGAGTTCCGAAGTTTGCCCAACCGCCATCGGCTGGCAAAGGCAAAACAGGAACAGAATCGCGAGAATTTTTTTCAGCATTTGGTCACGGTGATATTTTGGACTTCAGAAAATGAGGCAGGATTATAGCTTCAGGCGACAGATTTTGGCGAACAACCGCGCCTCTAAGGTTACGGTACCGCGTGCGTGAGCAGCCGCTTGCTCACGCACGCGGCACCGCAACAGCCTGATTCACTTCCCGCACAAACAAATCTTCCAGCGATTCGCGCACAGGATTGACCGAAACGATTCGGCCACCAGCTTTATGTGTCAGAGCCAGCAATCGTTCCAAATCGCGGTCGTCTTTCAAACGAACTCGCGCAGTTCCAGGCGTAGCCGAAACGCTGACGGCAAACTCATTCAATTCAGTCAAAGCCTTTTCGTTGACCCCGCTGACTACGACTTCGATTTCGTTTGCACGAGTGCCCAGAATTTCAGAGAGCTTGCCGGATTCGATCAAGCGGCCCTTATTCAGGATGGCTACGCGGTCACACATGGCTTCAACGTCTGTCAGGATGTGCGAAGAAAAGAAAATCGTTTTGCCTTGATTGCGAAGTCTGACGATCAGGTCGCGCACTTCGCGCCGCCCCAACGGATCAAGCCCGGACATTGGTTCATCCAGAAACAAAACTTCGGGGTCGTTGATCAAAGCCTGAGCCAGTCCAACGCGCTGCAACATGCCTTTTGAAAATTTGCGAAGTTGTTTATTTGCTGAATCTGCCAGGCCAACCTGGGCCAACAATTCGTCAGAGCGTTGTTCGGATTTTGCTTTCGGCAGATCGCACAGCGCACCGCAATAAACCAGAAATTCTCGTGCGGTCAGGTAATCGTAAAAGTAAGGTTGTTCCGGCAAGTAACCGACTCGCCGTCGCATGCTTACGTCCTCAATCGCGGAACCTAAAATTCGCGCGCTTCCAGAAGTCGGGCGAATCAATCCCATCAAAATCTTAAACGTAGTCGTTTTGCCCGCACCGTTCGGCCCCAGCAAGCCGAACACTTCGCCAGCTTCGACTTGCAGGCTTAAACCGTCCAGCGCGCGCACTGGGTGTTTGCGCCAGAAGCCGGTTTGGAAATCCTGCGTCAAGTTTTTGATCTCAATGACGGTCATTGATTGGTGGTTAGTGGTTGGCGGTTGGTTCCAACAATTGCAATTGTTCTTCGCAGACTTGCCGGACAAAACCGTCGTTGCTTTCTTCGTAAAGTCGCCGGAAAAGTTGTCGCGCAGTTTCGCGGTCGCCGCCTTTGGCAATCATTGTTGCCGCCATCGGTTGCATCCACGCCGGAGCGCCCGACAGTCGAGCGCCGCTGGCATAAGCTTCGGCGGCTTCGCGAAAATCCCCCTGCCTCCACAGCGCAAAGCCTAAATCCTGATATAGCCTCCATTCGCTCGGATTGCTGCGTATGCCTTTGCGAATGAAGTTGATTGCATCAGCCGGGTTGTCATACTGCAAAAAGAATCCGCCGAAGCGATAAGCCGCCACGTGGCGCGGATCAAGGTCGGTGACAAGCTCCAACATAGGTTTCAGCAAATCCAGGCGACTGATGTCGAACTGTTCGCCGGTCAAACGTTGCTGCTGAAACTTTTCACCGAAATAAAGCATGGTGTTGATCCAGTAAGCGTCTGCCGTCAAACCGGTGAAGCCAAGACTGGCGCGTTTCAGAATTTCGCCGGAGCGAATATAAAGCGTGTCTTCGGGAATGATCGGAATGCGATTTTCAGCGTCCAGCCAGTTTTGCGCCGTTGCGCTGAGGCTGAAACCGGCAAGCAGTAAAATGATCCAGCGCCAGCTTTTCATTTGAAGTTTCTCCGCTCGAAGATCAGCACAGCCGCCGCCAGCAGAGCCGCAACGTAACAAACAGCGTAAACCGTGTTTCCGGCCAGCAATCGCGCTGGGACCGATTCGCCGTAAGCAGCTTCGTTGATGAAATTGAAACCGGCCAGATTCGGCATCAGGTGATAAAGCGCACGGCAAATTATGCGAGTCACCACTGAATCGGCAGTTTCGGCAAACAACTTTAGGTCAGGACTCCAACGCCCAATCAGAAAAATCAGCAGCGTGAACAACGCCGACAGCGCCGGAGACGAAAAGCAGGAAAACAACAAAGCCACGGCGGTCATTACAGACAGTTCCAGGAAGATTAAATAAGCCGTCGGCCAAACCACCAACTGCGCGGAGTCAAACCCGCCTTTGGAAAAAATCAAAGCCAACATGACAGCCGCCGCCATCGCCGCAGTGTTAACCAGCAACGTCAAACACAAACCGAAATACTTACCCAAAATGAACTGCGACCGGCGAACGGGCTTGGACAGGATGACGGCTACGGTTCGCTTTTCAATCTCCTTCGATACCAGCCCGATGCCGATGAAGATGGCGATCAACAAACCGAAAACCGAAGTTGCCGACAAACCTACGTCAACGATGATTTTGGCTTCCTGGCCGACGGCAATGCGCCCGATGACAGTTGCAGCTAAGACGATCAACGCCACAAACAGCACAAGGTTGTACAGCACGCGGTCGCGCACTGATTCGCGGAATGTGTTGAATGCGATTGCGGTGATCTTCAAATCAGAATTGGGGAAATCTTCCACGAAGTCACACGAAGAGAGGATTTTTTAGACAGGATTTACAGGATTCAACAGGATGAAGAATCGAAAAACTTTGAACGAATCGAACAAATGGTAATCCTGTTCAATCTCGTGAATCCTGTCTATTCCTTCGTGCCTCTTCGTGTGGCTTCGTGGAAAAGGTTTTTATTTTTCTCGAAACGAATAAAGCTTTGCCGGACGGTGCGCGCCGTCGCTGCGCGTTTCATTCAGCTCGGTGATTTGGCCTTGAGCCAGAATTTTTTTGCGGAAGTTTCGCTTATCCACCGGGCGTTGCAGAATGATTTCGTAAACGCGCTGAAGCTCTGACAACGTGAATTTTTTCGGCAGCAATTCATAACCAACCGTCGTCCATTCGATCTTGTTCCTAAGCCTCCACACTGCGTAATCCAAAATTTTCTTGTGATCGAAAGCCAGTTTAGCCCCAAGTTTTGGGTCAAACACCGAATGCCACTCGGCTTCGGTGGCATCAGAGGCTGCGCGTATTCGCTGCCGCCCGGCGTCAACCAGCGCGAAATAAGAAATGCTGATAACGCGGCCACGTGGATCGCGCCTGGGATCGCCGAATGTGTAAAGCTGTTCCAGATAAACTTTGGTAACTCCGGCTTCTTCTTTCAATTCGCGGGCAGCGGCTTTTTCCAGCGACTCGCCAATTTCGACAAAACCACCCGGCAAAGCCCAGCGGCCTTGGAACGGTTCGCCGCCGCGACGGATTAGCAGCACTTTCAAATCGTTGTCGGCAATGGTGAAAATCACCAGATCAACCGTGACTGCCGGGCGAGGATATTTGTAGGTGTAACTCATTCTGGCTCAGCTCAGCTTTCTCAAGACTTCATCAGTCGTCGTGAACGTTACCCCGGCTGCTTTCATCTCGGCGCAGGTTTGTTCTGTCGTTTCTGGCGCAACTCCGCGAATCGCGTCTTCGACAACTTGCACCTGAGCGCCAGCTTCGACCAGCCCAACTACACAAGCTTTCACGCAGTAATCAGTCGCTACGCCAAAGACTACGCAATTTTTTCCGCGAAAAACTTTGCGCTCTCGCAGCCCCGCCAGCCAGTCGTTTGAAAACATATCGAAGACCACTTTTTTGACTACGTAATGATTGCCCGGCGCGATTTCATCCCACGGCACGGCCATTTTATCCACGGCGATTTCTGTTCTGGGCAGTTCGGGCAAACTCTCAAAGACTCGCTCCGCTCCGGCAGAGCCTTCCAGACAGTGAGGCGGAAACATTTCAAACTCCGCGTCGCCGGGCTGGTGCGCGCAGCGCGAAGAAATTGTCGTGATTCCAAACTGACCAGCCGCGCGGAGCAATCGCTCCATGTTTGGTTTGACGGTTTCAGCCTGCGGGACATACAGCGCGCCGCCCGGCTCCATAAAATCGTATTGAGTATCCACGTCGAAAAAAATCATGTTTTCCTCCCTTACTGCTTGTCGTTGTATCGCTCGAAGATTCGGTAATCGCCTTGTGTGAACAAAACGAAGACGACCAGTTCAATCGAACTTTCAGCGGTCGCCGCCGCGTAATCGCGTGCTGCTCCGATCATCACCTCGGCGCATTCATCCACGGGGAAACCGGCTACTCCTGTGGCCAAAGCCGGAAACGCGATGGATTTCAGCTTTCGCTCTTCGGCGAGGAGCAAACTGTTCAGCGTCGCGTTGCGAATGATTTCGGCGCTGGAATCAGTGCCAGGCTTTTTCGGAACAGCTTCGTCTTCGGCGCGATAACCCATTGCGGCAGCGTGAATGACAAACTTGTTCGGCAGCTTGCCCGCAGTCGTCACCGCAGCTTGTCCCAGTGGAATCGGCCCTTGCCGCTGACCTTCTTCGTTGATGATGTCGCCGCCTTTGCTCCAAATCGCTCCGGCCACGCCTGAGCCTAAAACCAGATCGGTGTTCGCCGCGTTGACGATGGCGTCAACATCTGGCTGTTCGGTGATGTCGCCTTGTCGAATCTCAATCCGCATAAGACCTCCGTTATTTTCCTTCAAGCTGACTCATCAATTTCATTCGGCGTTGAAACAGTTCATCGCTGAATCTGACAGGATACTTTTCAGCGTCGCTGATTCGTTTGAATGCTTGCGGCAGTTTCGCCAGTTGTTGTTTGGAATGCTGCTGAATTTGTTCCAGGCCTGGCAGCGGTTCAATCAACTCGCCTTCGCGCATAACTGGCGTCAGCAAAGCCTGTCCCGCCAAACCGGATTCATCGGCCATCGCAATCACATCGCGCAGAAAATTCGCGCATAACTGGCGTCAGCAAAGCCTGTCCCGCCAAACCGGATTCATCGGCCATCGCAATCACATCGCGCAGAAAATTACCGTCGCCGTCTGATTCGCGCCAGACCTGTTTGCGATGCGGGTAAGTAGCCTTTTCGCGGCTCAACTTCATTTTCGGTTCAACGCGATCCGGGAACTCGACTTCAACCAGTTTGTAAACGCCGCTCAATGCCGGAGCGTCGCGCGAAGTCGAAAGCTCTGTGCCTACGCCAAACAAATCCACCGGAGCGCCCGCAGCCAGCAGTTCGGCAATCTTGAATTCATCCAAATCGTTGCTGGCCAAAATGCGAGTTTCCTTCATCCCGGCTTCGTCTAAAATTGCTCGAACCTGTTTGGCCAGCGCGCCGATGTCCCCGCTGTCCAATCGCACGCCGCGCAGTTGCAAACCGAACTCCGTCGCCAGACGCGCGGCTTGCAGCGTGTCGTAAGTGTCCAGCAGCAAGGTCGTGCTTTCGGGAAAGACGTTGTGATAAGCACGAAAGGCGTCCATTTCTTTTTCAAACGCCAGCGTCCACGAATGCGCCGCCGTGCCATAAACAGGAACGCCGAACAAATAACCGGCTTCGACATTTGAAGTGCCGATGCAACCGCCAATGAACGCCGCTCGCGCCGCATAAATTCCAGCGGCCATTCCGTGCGCTCGGCGCGTGCCGAATTCAATCACACCTCGACCATCGGCAGCCTGCACCACGCGCGAAGCTTTAGACGCGATCATCGTTTGAAAGTTGATGGTGGATAGCAGGAAGGTTTCGACGATCTGCGCTTCGATCAACGGCGCAGTCACTCGCAACAAAGGCTCGCCGGGAAAAGCCACTGTTCCTTCCGGCAAAGCCCAGACTTCGCCGCTGAAATGAAAGTCCGACAGGTAAGCGAAAAACTCATCCGGCACTTGAGCGAACACCGGCAACCGGCGCAGGTATTCAATTTCTTCGCGGTTGAAACTGAGCGTACGCAAATAACTGAGCGCCTGTTCCAATCCGGCGACAATCAGGTACGACCGATTTTCAGGCAATCGCCGAATGAACAATTCAAACGTAGAGCGTTCGTTCCGACAGTTGACGAAATATCCCGCCGCCATCGTCAGTTGGTAAAGGTCGGTCGCCAGCCCAGAAAGGCGCGGCGCAGTGTGCGTTGTTTTCACTTGCTCAAAATTGCCTGTGCTCATCTTTCGTCTCACTTAGTGTATAAAGTACACGAAGCTTAAGCGGCAACCCGGAAAACTGTCAACACCTAATTTGGAGCGTTACGTATTTGGCGTAGCGCTCCAAATTCTAACGGCGTTCGTAAATCAACTTGCCATCGAAGATAGTCATGACGACTTTGGCTTTTTCGATTTCGACAGGATTGATCTTGAAGATGTCGGCTGACAGCACCGCGAAATCGGCCAACTTGCCAACCTCAATCGAACCTTTCACCTTTTCATCAAAGCTGGCGAAGGCCGAACCGAGCGTGAAGGCTTTGACGGCTTCGGCGACTGTGATTTTCTGTTCGGGAACCCAGCCGTTCGGACGTTTATCGTCAAGCGTTCGCCGAGTCACCGCAGCGTAAATTCCCATCAGCGGTTCCATCGGCGCCACGAACCAGTCAGACCCGAAAGCTAGCACGGCTCCGGCGTCAATCAACGAACGAAAAGCATAAGTGCCTTTTGCTCGCTCGGCTCCGATGCGGTTTTCGGCCCAGCGGCCATCATCAATCGCATGGTAAGGTTGCATCGAAGCGATCACTCGTTGGCTGGCAAATCGTTTGATATCTTCCATTCTCAAATGCTGAGCGTGTTCAATGCGAAAGCGGCGGTCGCGCGCTCCATTTTGTTTTTCGGCTTCGGCAAAAAAATCCAGGATCGTTTTGTTGGCTTTGTCGCCGATGGCATGAATGGCGACCTGTAACCCAGCTTTGTCCGCGCCAATAATGCGGTCGCGCATTTTGCTTTCAGGAAACATTTCATCGCTCGGCAACCCGGAAGTATTAGGCGCATCCAGATACGGCGCAAAAAACAGCGCCGTGGTCGAACCAAGCGAACCGTCAGCAAATCCCTTCAACCCGCCCACCTTCAATTTGTCATTACCGAAGTTGGCGCGAATTCCAACGGCGGCTAATCGCTCCCATTGCGCTAATGGCTGATGACCACTGACGCGAACCGTCAACTCTCCACGCGCCAGCAACGTTTGATAAACGCCCAACACATCAGGCGAAGCCGACATGTCCTGCACGCTGGTGACTCCATTTTCGGCGGCGTAACGCATCGCGGCTTTGACGGATTCAATCATTTCCGCTTCGGTTGGGTCGGGAATGACCTTATAGACAAAGTTCATCGCCGCGTCTTTCAATACGCCGGTAGGTTCGCCGCTTGAGTCGCGAACGATGGTTCCACCGTCGGGGTCTTTGGTGTCGCGCGTGATTCCAGCCAGTTTCAGCGCCTGAGAATTCGCCAAAGCCATGTGGCCGTCCAGCCGATTGATGAACACAGGATTGTTCGGCGTCACCGCGTCAATCAACTGCCGCGAAGGCAAACTCGCAGGCTTCCAGTTCTCGTGATCCCAGTTTCCATTCAAAACCCAACGGCCTTTTGGCAGCTTGGCGGCGAATTCGCCAATGCGTTTGCGGAACTCTTCCTGCGAACCGGCATCTCGTAATTGCACGCTGGCCAACCCCGCTCCGCCATCCAGAAAATGCACGTGAGCATCGTTGAATCCGGGCACGACTCGGCGACCTTGCAGATCAATGACTTTTGTTTGAGCGCCAATCCAGCGGCGAATGTCCCTAGTTGAACCGACAGCAGCGATACGATTGCCAACGATAGCGACTGCCTCGGCTTCCGGTTGGCGATCGTTGACCGTCCAGATTTTTCCGTTGAGCAAAACCAGATCAGCGGATGTTTGGGCAAAAGCAAACGATTCAGTACCGAGAGCGGTAGCAACCGGATAAACCGCGTATAGGAACAGGAGAGCGAGAAGGGTTTTCATAATTTCTGTAGTTAAGCAGTCAACCGGGTCGCTACCGCTCCCCGTACCGCATCACTCTTTCTTTTTGAAATTGACGACGGTTGAAAATGTAGGGTCTTCGATCTGAATAGTCGAATGCGACAAGTTAAAGCGTTCGGCCAGCAACGCGCGGACTTCGCGCAACACTCGGCAGCTTTCGTCGGCGTTTGTGACTACGACATGGGCCGTCAGCACATGACGATCTGAAGTACTTATAACAACGCTAAACATCGGATCAGCCCAACTCCAGCCTTTCCAGACAATCAAAACTCCAGCCGCAATTGCCGCGACAGACCCCAGCAAATCGCCCATCACGTGCAGATAAGCTCCGCGCATGTTCAGGTTGTCGTGCTGGTGCGACCGCGACAACAGCCAGGCCGAAACCAGATTTACCACCAAACCGCCAGAGGCAATGTAGACCAGCGTCCAGCCTTGAACTACTTCCGGCTGACGAAATCGTTGATAAGCTTCAAAGCAAATCAGCACAGACAGGGCAATCAATGCTACGCCGTTGACCAGCGCGGCCAGAATTTCCAGCCGATAAAATCCGTAAGTCTTATTAGCGGTCGCCGGACGCGCAGCAAACCGAACTGCAAACAAAGCCAACGCCAGCGCGGCTACATCGGTGAACATATGCCCGGCGTCTGACAGCAGAGCCAGACTGTTCGACAAATAACCGCCAATCGCTTCGGCCAGCATGTAACCGAAAGTCAGCAAAAGGACGATGAGTAATGTTCTTTGTGAAGCCCCGCGTGTGTGGTCGTGATGGTGCTGATGTTCGTGCGCGTGATGCGTGTGATCGTGAGGATGAAGTTGTAGCGCCGGAGTGCTCATCGCTGGTGATCTTAACGCCGTATTCTGCGACCGGCAATTGTCGTTACGGCAAAACTTCATAATACCGTTGACCGGCACAGGCTCGGCAAAGCATTCGCCCATCAAGTTCTACTTGACGGTGGTCGTTAATGCCTTCACCGCATTCGTCGCATTCGACGCGAGCAAGCGGATGGCCGGGTTTGTCAGCGTCGGGCAAAGCGATTTTGACTCGCTGCCAGATAAACAGGCTTTCATCCGGCAGAGATTTGTACGCTTCCAATTGCTGTTCTTTTTTAGTCGGCAGATGGCTGAAGAGTTGATTTGCCAATTCGCGTGAAGCTTCAACGGCGACAATACGAACAGCTTCATTTGTTTGGGTATTGAGAAAGGTCGCCGCCAGTTTACCGAAGTCTCGAAACTTCAAGGTTCGTTTGCCCAAACGGCAACCCGTGACTGTGTTGATGGCGTCCGCAGCGCAACGGTCAATTTCGACAAAGACAATCAACCGCTTGCCGACCTTTGGTTCTTCGATGCCGACAAGGCGACAACCCAACATCGCCATCCGCACACCCAACACCTGGCCAGGACACATGTGGCCGTGGTTGCGTTCGGCTTCGACCATATATTCGGCTAACTCTTTCATCGCGTCACCTCAATAAAGCAAGTAAGGTTTGCGGCGTTCGGCGAAATCATTTTCTCCGGCTTGCCACGAAGCGGCGATGTCTTCCAAGCTCGTGCGGCCTTCAATCTGTTCGCGCAGCTTCGTCGTTCCAGCAATCACATCAAACGGCAGTCGGTCGTAAACGTACTCGTAAGGTGGCGTTTGCCACTTGAAGCCTTCGGGCCAAAGATCGTGCATGGCTTTGATCAGAGCAATGCCGGTGATGACGGGTTTGAAAGCTTCGCGGTCGGTGACGTGAAGCTGAACTCCGTGACAAAGCTGCGCCACGTGTTTTTGAAAGGTCGGTTTGAAACTGTGCGGGCGAAAATGAACTCCAGGCAGGTTTTGATTGTTCAGATGTTCGGCCAGTTCGTATGAATTAGCGTAAGGCGCTCCGGTGATTTCAAACGGGCGAGTCGTGCCCCGGCCTTCGCTAAATTTCGTGCCTTCAACCATTACCATTCCCGGATAGACCACTGCCGAATCCAACGTTGGAATGTTCGGCGAAGGAAGCACCCAGCGCGCGTCTGTGTCGTCAAACCAGAATTCGCGTTTGTATCACGTCATCGGAACGACTTCCAGGTCACAGCCAATGCCGAACTCTTCGTTAAACATGCGCGCCAATTCGCCGACGGTCATTCCGTGGCGCATCGGAATCGGAAACATCCCGACAAAAGATTCGTGGCCGGATTCCAGGATGTTGCCTTCGATTCCAACACCGCCAATCGGATTTGGCCGGTCGCAGACGATGAAGCGTTTGCCGAGTTCTTTGGCCGATTGCATCGCCAGCGCCATCGTGTAAATGAAGGTGTAAACGCGAGTCCCCACGTCCTGAACATCAAAAACAATCACGTCCACTTCGCTAAGCATTTGCGCCGTCGGTTTGCGGACTTCGCCGTAAAGCGAATAAGCCATCACTCCGGTGCGCGCGTCGCGGAAGCCCTCCCATTCGATCATGTTGTCCTGGGTTTCTCCGCGAATGCCGTGTTGCGGGCCGAACAACGCCGTCAGGTTGACGGTCGAATCCTGGCTCAACAGATCAGCCGAATGGCGAAAGTTGTGGTCAATCGAAGCCGGATGGCAGATCAGCCCTGTGCGTGCGCCGCTCAAAGATTGTGGGTGGTCGCTCAGTAAAACTTCGATTCCAAGTGCGATTTTATTCATCAGGTTATTTGGTTCAGGAATTGAAAGCGGAAGCTTCGCGCTTCAATCACATCAGGCAAGGCACAGCAAGCAAGGATGCCTGCGTACCCATTTACTGAGCGCGTGAAATCAGAAAAGCAAATCCGCCAATGACGACCACCAGAGCAATCACCAGCAGCGCGATTCCAAGTCCGACAGCCAGATAGTTTTTCTGCACGAAGCTGCGTTGTTCCTGCTGGCTTTGATCTTCAGACTGCTGAATTTCGCGCCAACGCTCGCTCATCTTT
>JBGAPB010000057.1:0-21471 GCA_044221525.1 Blastocatellia bacterium
AGACCTTTTTTCAACAACTTGGAGCGCCGAACTGGCATTCGCCAAAATGAACGCAAAGCCGCCGGAGCGCTTAATTCACTGATAGTAAGCCCTTCTGGAAGTTTCTCATCTACAGAAAGGTCGTTGGCGCTAATGTCATTAAGCGCCATTGGCGGCGCAGTCAGTACAAAAACCTGGTGGCCCAACTCACAAAGATGTGTCAAAAGTTGGTGATAACGGCTGCGATTTGCCGATCTCCAACGTGCAAGATATGGGAAAAGAATCTTCATTGGTGCTTCCATTATTTTGGGGACTATACGTTAAATCGAAATCGGTTTATCGCCCTGCTCGCAACCAAACCCTTCGTCGAATCAAAGCTGTTCCGAAACTATAAAGCCACATCAATGCATAACGCGGCACTGAGAGCAGGTCTAGCAGGTAGCGTCGCGGGTTATCTACAATCGCCGCTCCTGCCAAGTAATAAATGACGTCCATCGCCAATCCAGCCAGCGCCACATACAACAGAGGCGAATAAAAAAAACCGACCAACAGCAAAAGCACGCGTAATCCGATAAGCAGAATCTTCGGGCGTAACATCAACAGCCATAGTAAAAACCAAGCTCCAGCGCCACTCGTCATCAGTGCCTTGAAAAATTCACCGCGGTAATCACCAAGCACCTGCAACTGACCTTGAAACCACCTGGCACGCTGCCTGGAAGCCCCATCCACGTGCTGAGGTTTGGGGTCAAAAACAACAGCTTCGGGAACGAACTCCACTCGTGCCTGTCGAGAAGCCAGAATAACGTCTAGCTCTAAATCCTCGGCGTAAGTGTGCAATCGCGGCGCAAGCTCAGCCAACAAATCGCATCGAAAAGCCATACCGGTTCCACGCAAAGGAACTGGCCAACCACAGCGCCGCCTGGCTTCGTCGTCAATTTGCTGCATCAAGACTTCAGACCATCCGGCTAATCGCCCTGAAGTCGTGCCAGCATCTGGCGACACAAACATTTGAGCGGCATCGGCGCCATCAGCCATTGCTTGTCGCAACTTCAATAAACTGCGTGGTTTAACTCGACTGTCGGCATCCAAAATGACTACTGCATCTCTGCCTTGCCAGACCAATTTGTAATGCTCCATCCACCAAGCGATGACCGGCTGCTTCTTCAGCAGTCGAATCAGTGCAACGGTCGGCAACCACCCATAAACTGCTATTCGGCCACTCATTAATTTGATCCTTCAACCCGGCTACAGTTGCTCCTATGATTCCAGCTTCATCGTGGGCGGCAATCAAAACTACGCAACCGTTGACCCTATCGCTTTTGGCCGCTATCGCCTTGCTGGATTTGGTCGCTCGCAAACACAACAAGACAAACCGCAGCAGACAGTCGAGCAGGAACAACAACGAAATGTAGAGCAGGATTCGCATGAAAAAGCCTGACACTGGGATCAACGATCTGAAGGGACAAACAAGTTCGCATTCTGCAGCAAGTCAGTCAGGAGATTTTTCTATTTGAGGGACGGAAAGTGAGGCGCGATCTCTTCACTGACGCAACAGAGTTTATCCGACAAACTTTCACAGGGTCAATCCGCCGTTGCCTAATACCAGTCGTTCGGTCTGAGCGGGGTTTGCGAAGCCCAATCTCGTCGCCTAAAATCCGGCTTCCTTTAACCATATCATTAACTTCAAAATTCAAAACTTATGGCCAAGATCAATCGCAGAAATTCCGTAGCAGCAAACATCGGCGGCGTAATGGTCGGCGGTTGTAATGCTGTCGTCGTGCAGTCAATGACCAATACAGACACTGCCGATGCCATTGGAACTGCCAGGCAGATCATCGAACTCGCCCAAGCCGGTTCGGAACTGGTTCGTATCACAGTCAACAACAAAGAAGCCGCAGCAGCCGTGCCCGAAATTGTTGACCGAGTTCGTGACGCAGGATTGAAGACTCCTATCATCGGCGACTTTCACTACAACGGGCACATTCTGCTGACTGAATTCAAAGACTGCGCGCGCGCTCTGGCCAAGTACCGAATCAACCCTGGCAACGTAGGCGCAGGCAAACGCCACGACGACAACTTCAAGCAGATGATTGATGTCGCTCTGGAAAACGAAAAGCCCGTTCGCATTGGAGTCAACTGGGGATCGCTGGATCAAGCCTTGTTGGCTCGGCTGATGGACGAAAATGCCAGGCTTGCCGAACCGCTGGATGCCAAAGATGTGATGAAAGAGGCCATAGTCCGCAGCGCAATTGATTCCGGCGAACTGGCTGAAAGTTACGGCATGCCGCGCGAACGAATCATTCTCAGTGCCAAGTGCTCGGACGTTCAGGATTTGGTAGACGTGTATCGAGAGATGGCCAAGCGGGGCGATTACGCTCTGCACTTGGGATTGACTGAAGCTGGGATGGGGGCCAAAGGAATTGTCGCCAGTTCAGCCGCGATGGCGATTTTGTTGCAGGAAGGAATTGGAGACACGATCCGCGTCAGCCTGACGCCAGCGCCGAACGCTTCGCGCACAGAAGAAGTAATAGTCGCTCAGCAGATTTTGCAATCGCTGGGCATTCGCAGCTTTACGCCACAAGTCACAGCCTGCCCTGGTTGCGGACGAACGACCAGCACACTGTTTCAGGAAATGGCTGAAGACATCGGCAACTATCTGCGAGCGCAAATGCCGATTTGGCGAGATCAATTCACTGGCGTCGAAGAGATGAAAGTCGCCGTTATGGGCTGCGTAGTCAACGGCCCCGGCGAATCAAAACACGCCAACATTGGCATCAGCTTGCCCGGAACCGGCGAAGACCCGCGCGCACCGGTTTTCGTTGATGGAAAATTGCGGACTACGCTGAAAGGCGCTGGCATCGTGCCGGAGTTCATACAAATTTTGAACGATTACGTCGCGAACCGATACTCTTCGCTTCAACGAACATCTTGACGGCCTGTCGCTTCGCCCCAAGTTTTATTACGGCAACCTCAGAAGAAAGACCGAATCGCCAAGTCGAATTTTGTCTCCATCGGCTAAGCTACAGGAATCAATAACCCTTGCCCCGTTAACGTAAACACCACGGAACGAATTGAGGTCGCGCAAGACCCACATTCCATTCTCATAATTGATCGAAGCGTGATGACGAGAGACCTTGGCGTCGTTTAGCGCAATGACATTTTGAGGACTTCTGCCAATGCTGGTTTCCGGCAACAGTTTGTACTCTCGTAACTCCGACGTATCACCAAGCTCCAGTCGTTCATCGTCGCCAGCAAGGTGAATCAAGTATGGTTCAGGCTCTTTTATGCTACTCCCCAGGCTCTCTAGCGGCGCTTGTGGTATCGAGTCTGAAATCGGAGCTTCAATAGTAACTGCGGGTTCAGTCATCGTCGGTTCCCACTTGGCCAATGGGACTGTCGAGCTTGCAGGCGAAGGCATTGCCACTTCTTCCGGCTCAATCGCCATCTGCGGCACGATCAAGGAATTGGACGAAGGAGCAAGAGTCGTAATTCGATTAACGGCATTAATTTCAGCGACTTCAGCTTTCACCTTGCTGACCAACAAGGACAAATCCGCTGGAGCTAAATCTCCAATCGCATCTTTTAATGCGGCAACAAATTCTGCGCCTTTTTGAAAGCGGTCTTCCGGATTTTTTTCCAGGCATTTCAACACAACAGCTTCGACCGATGGCGGAACAAAAGCATATCGTGACGGAGGTTCCGGCTTTTGATTCAAATGAGCACGAATGATTTCAAATGCTCCTTCGCCGTCAAACGGAAGATTCCCAGTCAGCATTCGATAAAGCACAACCCCAACTGAATAAATGTCTGCACGCGCGTCGGCCTCGCCTTTATCAAATTGCTCGGGCGCGGCATAAAGAGGCGTTCCGACAAAAGCGCCTGCGGCGGTAATGGCGGACTGGTTGGTATCGGCCATCGGCTTAACCGATTTAGTGATTCCAAAATCCAAAAGACATACTCGCCCGGCAGTCGTCAGCATGATGTTATGCGGTTTGATGTCGTTTCTGACGTACCCCTGTTCGTTAATGTAATGAGCGGCTTCTGCCACGGCGATTGCAATCGGCACAGCAAACTCAAGCCCCATCTTTCCTAACCTGGCCACCACACTGTCCAGCGTCAAACCATCCAGGTATTCCATCGCAATGTAACTGCGTCCTTCCCCATCAACTCCCCAGTCGTAAAACTGCACCACATTCGGATGATGGAGCTTGCTCATCACATTTGCTTCGCGCTCAAAACGCTGTACGAATTCTTCGCGTCCGCCTAAATCTTCGCTCAGAACTTTTACAGCGGCAGTCATCCCCGTCAGATCATCAGTCGCTTTGTAAACGGTGCCCATTCCTCCCTGACCTATAAGGTCTATAACGCTGTAATGACCAATTCGCTTAATGCGCTCTTTTTGCCGAACAACAGTTACCCCGGGTTCGACAAAAAGTCTGGCGTCTTCACCCTCTTCCACCTGACCGCCCATCTCCACCAATCTGCGAGGCGCAACTCGGTATTTCCTTTCGTCACCAGCCACAGCGTTGCCGATAACCACCTGACCCAGGCCTTTATGAATTTCCTGCAGATAATCGTGTTCAACCAGAATCCTGATTATCTCTTCAATAATCCCGGGAGCAATCTCTTCAGCCAAAGCGATCTTTCCGCTCAATCGCCCCGAAGCTCGCAGCACATCTTTCAACGTGAACTCTGCCGCTCCTTGATTGACAATCCAATCAATCAGGTAATAAACGCCAAGCCGCCTTTTGTCGCTTTGCGTTCCCAGAGTTTCTTCGTGCGGCTCGCCAAAAAGCAGCTTGTCATTTTTAACCAGAGCTTCCTGCAACCCGGCATAAAAACGAACTCGACGCAAACTCTGACGGGTAAAGGCCAGCGCAGGGTAATTGCTGCTCCATTCGACGTATTCATTGAACGTGCGAATGATACGGCGCGGTATGCCTCGCCCTTTGTAAGCCAGGAACATTTTGAAGTCGGCGAAGACCTGTTTCTCATACGAAGCCAACCCTCTGTTCCAATCCACCAACCCATCACAAACGGCGTTAACGTCTGCCCACATACAAGGAAGGTATTTGTCATAAGAAAAGACGCTTTCGTAAACGCTGTCCCCTTTGCCCACATCTTCCAGCCACCTTTCTTGCAAATCCTTTCCGGCCACAAATACGAAAGTCACGCCTGAAGTAGTAAAAAGGTTTTTCAACGCACCGAGAATTTGATCTATCACAGGCTTGTCATTGTCTTCAGCCTTGACTTTGAATTCTTCAAGTTTGTCCAGCTCATCGAAGACAAAAACTATTTTCAGACGGGTTCGTTCAGCTTCCTGCCCTGCAAGAGCGCGGCGAAATCGCGTCAAACGATTTTCCGATTTTGTATAGCCAGAGGCCAACAACCGAGAAAGCCGGATAATGTCGTGTTCAGCCGCCTTGTCGTCATAACCCAGAAAAGACATTTCGTAATTCTGAGTTCGGCTCTGCTTGGAACTCCACGAAGCCTTAACAGTGGCTTTCATCCAGTCGCCGCCCAGGCTTGCTTCGTTGAACCCAAAGCTTCGCTCGGAAGCTTCCGCCAGTTTGCGCGCCATATTGACCGAAGTCCGTTGGTAAGCCAGCATCAGCTCATCCTGCAAATCTTTGTTGAGGAACTGGTAAACGCCTTTTTCATTCAATCGGTCATAAAGTCGCCGAATGATATGGTGCATCAATTCCCCTGGCTGAATGGGTCGCGCAATGTTCAGGTAAACATCTACGACTTCCGTTCGCCCCAAAAATGAATCCGCCCAATGAGCAGCGGCCTCCAACTGACTTACGACTTGATTAATGAACGAGGTTTTGCCGACTCCACGATACCCAGTCACCAGAAACGAACCGCCCTCAGAAAACAGGATTCTCTGAGCAAATGATTGCAGTTCGGATTGCCGCCCGACAAACCTGTAAGCGCTGTTGCCGCTGATCGGCTCATGAACAAAACGAAACGATTCAACCAAAGGGACTCTGGCTTCAAATGCGCCAGACAACCAGGAGTACGGAGCCGGAGTTTCATTCACGCCGTTGCCCCATTGCCATTTCAACAACCGCCACCAAAAGCCTGTTCGCTTCTGCTGCGGTATGATTGGCGGACGAGGTACAAGGTAAGTCCGGGTTAGCGAAATAGTGGGTGATAGGTTAGGTAAAAAGGGAGGCGATGGCGTGCCCGCAATTTCCTGAGTTTTACCGCTACCGTTGAATGTGATTTCAGGTTTAAGACGGGTTGGCTGAGTTTGATCCGGAACCGTGTCTAATGATTTAGCCGGCGCCAGCGCCATTCCACACACCGTGCAGAAAGCATTCGCATTTGAGTTTTCGGTTCCGCAATCACTGCAACACGCCATAATCGTAACCTTTCAGTTTATGTCCTGCTACATCGGGCACAACTCGTCTTCAATCAGTTGGCAAATGATGTGGCTGATGGTGATGTGAACTTCCTGAATGCGCGGCGTCTCGCTGTGTGGGACGATCAAAGCCAGGTCTACCAGCGCCGCCATTTTTCCGCCACCAGCGCCGAGCAAACCAATCGTAGCGATTCCCATCGCGCGAGCTTGTTCGACCGCAGCGATGACGTTCGAGGAGTTACCACTGGTAGAAATCGCCAGCGCAATGTCTCCATTTCGCCCAATGGCTTGTATCTGGCGTGCGAACACGTAATCGAAATGACGGTCGTTACTGATCGCCGTTAGCAAAGACGTATCCGTCGTCAACGCGATTGCCGGTAAAGCCGCTCGCTCCCGTCCCATTTTGAAAGCCAGTTCAGCCGCGATGTGCTGAGCGTCCGCAGCCGAACCTCCATTGCCAAAGACCAGAAGCTTTCCGCCTGATCGCATGGCGGCAACAATCATTTCGGCAGCCCGCGCGACTTCAGCCGATGACTGGTCAAAGAAGCTACGTTTGGCCGCCAGGCTTTCTTCGACCATCACACGAATCTTGTTTTCCATTTCTGCCACTAATTGAAAATCCTGAATGGACGTTGTCATCAATTACCCTTTAACCACGAATTTGAATTCCAGTCGCCCTATTCGAATTTTATCGCCCGATTTGATTGCGGCGGTTTCCCGGACGCGCTGGCCGTTCACCCAGACTCCATTGCGACTGCCCTTATCAACAACCTTCATCATTTCGCCATCGCGTATGATCTCGGCGTGGTAACGGCTGATGCGGTCGCTTTCTAAAACAATATCGTTGTCTTGATTGCGCCCGATGCGCGTCAACAACCTGCGCAAGTTGAATTCGGACAAATCACCCATTCCCAATAACATCATCCGAGGATCAAAACTGTTCATATCTTCCTGTTCAATGGCCAAATCATCCAGCGTTAAATCAGCGACAGTAATTTGCTGCTCAGGTTGATTCAACGAAGCTTTCGGCAATGCGACGACGGGCGGTCTGACATTGGCGACAGCGGGTTGTTTGACCGGTAATTGCAGATCCAATTCATCCAAATTCAGCTTGGACGAAACAAAGGCTTCGGGGATGTCCTTAAGGATTTGCGTGTTTCGGCGTTTTTCCGAGGCGAATGGTTGAAACTCTTTCGACAAGGCAAACCTGACAATCGAACGAATGCGCTGAGTCAGATAAGGCATCTCAGCCATAATTTCGGTTAAATGCCCACCGACGTTTCGCACTTCGTTGATCTGCTCCAGAAACTCGCGGATGTCCAATTTTTCATACAGCCTGATGCCGACGCCGAATTTCAGCATGGTGCTGACAGCGGTTGTCAAAGACTGGCAAGCAATGAAACCAGCTCGATCAGCGGTGAACTCAGTGCGATTGATCCAGTCGCCAAAAATTACGCTGTTCAGCAATTTGCCAATCACCGGCACGTCAGCGCCCAGAGGTTTCAGCAAAGTCCGCAACCAGGTATGCCCTGCCTGGATGTGGCCGATTTCGCGCCCTATGAAAAATTGCAGATTGTCCGGTTCCATCTGGTCAACCAGTGAAGAGGTCAAAACGATAATCGGTCGTTGCCACAAACCCAACGTGTAAATGTTCATCTCTGACGAACGTTTGACATAAACAGGAACCGGTGCGCTGGACAATCTTTCAGCAACTAATCCAGCCAAATCAAAAAGCTCAGGGAATTGTCGCGGGCTAACTCTGACTAAAGTGCCAAGCGCGGATCTCTGTTGCAGCTTGACCGTAATGACGTACACCGCCAAGCCAGCCAAAGTGATAGTCAGAGCCTTAAGCGTCGTCGCCCAGCTTTCAGGAAAAAAAATCGTGGCCAGCGCGTAAAGTGTGAGCAGGAACAGAAAGGTAAGAAAGAGCGACAGTAGTTCGCCCGAATATCTATAATCCTTCAGACGGACTAGCCGATTCTTAGATTCACTGCTGATTGCGTCGCTTTGCATTTGTAATCCTTGCCTATGCTAAGGCAGCGGGATTATAGCAAATGAGGACTGCGCGTAAATTGCGTCGGCAATCCTGTACCGATCACCAGTTTTCGCCTATCATCCGCGCACAAATTTCCGCGCACACTTTTTTCAATGAGGAAACTTCAGATGAAACGACTTTTGTCTTTTTGCCTGTTCGCCAGCTTGATTGCAGCGGTGAGCATCACTTCGGTTCAATCGCAAAGCTCCAAACGGCAACTTGAAATTTTTTATGTGGACGTTGAGGGCGGTGCGGCGACTTTGATCGTGACTCCGGCTGGCGAATCCATATTGGTGGACACCGGCTGGCCGGGCTTTGAAGGCCGCGATGCCAAACGTATCGAAGTGGCCATGAAAGCCGCCAACATCAGTCAGATTGACCACCTCATCATCACTCACTATCACGTAGATCATTACGGCGGAGTCCCCGAATTGGCCAAGCGCGTAAAGATAGGAAAGTTTTACGACCACGGCCCTATGGACTCGCTTCAGGATGACAAAGATTTCGCCACCCGATATGCGGCTTATCAATCGGCGGCCAACAACAAAACCACGACGCTGGTTCCCGGCAGCACCATCGAACTGAAACAGGCGGCGGGGACCCCGAAAATTTCTTTGCAGGTGTTAGCTGCCGCGGGCGAAGTGATGCCGATGAGAGTCAAAGCATTGCCTTCAAAGCAATGCGATGACGCTAAATTGCAAGACCCTGATCCTTCGGACAACGCTCGAAGCATAGTTTTCGTTCTGCGGTATGGCAGTTTCGATTTTCTGGATTCGGGCGATCTGACCTGGAACATCGAACACAAACTGATTTGCCCTACGAACCTGGTCGGCGAAATTGATCTGTTCCAAATCGCTCATCATGGAGCCGAGACCAGCAACAGCCCTTTGCTGGTCAACGCCATCAAACCAACCGTGGCAATTATGAACAACGGGCCGCGCAAAGGCGGGCACGCCAACACAGTCAAAACAGCCAAGAGCACGGCAACAATCAAGGATCTGTGGCAAGTTCATCGCAACGTAGCCAGCACTGACGAGCAAAATGCTCCGTCGGATTTCATAGCCAATCTGGAAGCCCAGAACGACGCCGCGAATATGATTCGAGTTTCGGTGGATGCGGCGAAGAAAAGCTTCACTGTGACGAATGATCGCAATAAAGTCAGCAAGACTTATGCAATCAAATAACGCAGTTCAGAGTTCACGCTTCAGCGTATCTGCACGCTTGGACACGCTGAAGCGTAAACTCTGAACTCTCTGAGGTGAAATGAAAGTTCAACTTCTGAAAATCGCGCATGCCCGTTCGGGCGACAAAGGCGACACTTCAAACATTGGTTTGATCGCTCGCAGCCCGGAGTTCTATCCAATCCTTGTCCGCGAAGTCACAGCCGAACGTGTCAAGCAGCACTTCGCCGGAATCTGCAAAGGCAAAGTTGAGCGCTTTGAGTTGCCAAATCTGAATTCCCTGAATTTTCTGCTTTATGAATCTTTAGGCGGAGGCGGGACGGTTTCGCTGAAAACTGACCCACAGGGCAAGACGCTGAGTTCTGCTTTGTTGAGAATGGAAATCGAAGTAAGTTGATAATTGAAAATGGATGGTTGACAGCGTTTTCGTCACTGTCAACCATCCATTTTCAATTATCCATTGATGAAAATTACTCTCTGGCTCTGACCGGAGCAGGGCCATACTCCGGCGTACCAAACGAAACGGCATTGCCGACACTCAAAGCATTGTGGTCGGGATAGTCACGATAACCAGTATCGCTGGCGATCAAAGCGCCGCCCGCTTCCTTCGCAAAAACCAGCTTGCCGATTTCCGACGAATAATCCACCACCAGCAAATCGCCCATCGCCACTTGTCTGGTGGCAATCAAGTTGGACAACGGGTAAACCAGAAATCGTTCGATAGAGCGTTTTAGATGGCGGGCACCGTATTTGAAATCAATCCCCTCTTCCAACAAAAACTGTTTGGCGGCGTCTGTGCATTTGAAAATGAATTTGTCGCCCGTGCCGCGCAGGATTCGATCTTGAACGGCTTTCAATTCGATCTCTAGAATCTGTCGCAAGTGCTCATCGCGCAAACTGCGAAAGACCACGACTTTATCAATGCGGTTCATGAATTCCGGCGAGAATTTGCGCTTGGCAGCCTCTGATGCTGTTCGATAAATCTTCTGGTCAACATCGGCGTCAATTACTCCAGACTTCGGAGCAAAGCCGATGCCGCCGGAAATCAATTCGCTCATCTCCCGCGCTCCCAAATTCGAGGTCATCACTACAATCGAGCGCGAAAAATCCACCCGACGATTGTCGCCTAAAGTCAGCGTGGCTTTGTCCAGAATGCCCAACAGCAATTGCCAAAGCGCGTCGCTGGCTTTTTCTATTTCGTCGAACAACACCAACGAGAGTTTCAAAGTTTCGCTGTGCGAACGATCAACATTTTCCTGGGTCAACAACGGCGAAGTTTCGCGGTGCCCCAGATAGCCCGGAGGCGAGCCGATGAGCTTGGCGATTTCATGCGAATGCTGGAATTCAGCGCAGTCAATTTTAGTTATCAACATTGAATCGCCGAACAGAACATCAGCCGCTGCCTCGACAACACGTGTTTTCCCTGAACCGGTCGGCCCAAGAAACAGCAGCGTGCCAATCGGGCGACCTGGATGAGACAAACCTGCCAAAAAGATTTGATACAAACCTGTAATGCGGCGCACGGCTCGATCCTGTCCGACGATTAGTTCAGTGAGACGATCTTCAAAATCCTGCGCCAAAGGGCTTTTAAGATCAGGGTTCAGGTAATGAGAACTGTGTGCTTGTTTTTGTCCTGCTGTGGTCATTGCCTTTTATCTCCCTGCGTTTGTTGTTTGTAAAGACTGGCACCTTGCCGGTCACCATTTGGTCTTTTCTGAATTATAGCCTGAATTATTGTTGGTTGCTGTTTCGAGTCTGCTGATGATCTGCTCGCTTGAAAACACCTCTCTAAAAATTTCATTCAAAGCAAAATCTTTTCAACTCTTAAAGGCTGGATGGGTTTCATTGAACCGAGCCGCATCATACTCAATGCCATCATGCCTTGCAATCACCCAAAAATCAGAATTTCGCTCCCAATTTTGGGTTCGGACTGGCAGCGGCAAACTGCTCAACCAAATGGCCTATGCCTGTAATGGCCGTGCCGACGACAACGGCAAAAGCCCCACAATTAAAAGCCTGCCGCACCTGTTCAGGAGATCCAACTCCGCCTTCGCAAATCAGCGGCAAACTCAGTTTCGCTGCCAGTTTTGCCAACAGATCAAGCGCAGGCAGTTGCGCGCCTCGGCTTTCCGCTGTGTACCCGCACAGTGTCGTGGCAACAATCTCGGCTCCGCAATCCGCCGCGTGCAACCCCTCGTCAAAAGTCGCCACGTCTGCCATCACTGGCAGTCGCAATTCCTGCTGGATTCGGCGTATCAAATCTTCCAGCCGTTCACCTTGAGGTCGCGGCCTGAAAGTCGCATCCACCGCAATGATATTCGCTCCACCGTCTGCCAAGCGGCTGGCCACATCGAAACTCGGGGTAATGTAAACTTCAGATTCAGGGGTGACGACTTTTTCGATTCCGATAATGGGAACACTGACGCGAAGTTTCGTCGCGACAATGTGTTCAGCCGAGTTTATACGAACACCTACGGCCCCGTGCTGCTCGGCGGTTAAAGCCAACGCCGCGATTATTTGAGCTTCACAAAGCGGAGAGCTTTTCGCCGCCTGACAAGAAACCACCAGACCGCCGCGAAGTTTTTCTATGTCAACATTCATCGTTTTTGCTTGCTGGCCTGCCCGGCAGATTGCTTTTGAGTTTCAGCGATGTTGGCAAGCAATTTAGGAGTAACTTTTTTTCCAGCCTGAGAATATGCCAGCAACAGAGCGCCGACTTCAGGGCTGAACCGCGGTATGACTATTTCGACGTCAGGCAATTCGGCCATCACGATTTCGACAAAAACCTGTAAAACCACTCGGTTTTTGAACACTCCGCCGCCAAAAGAAATCCTTCCTTTTTGCAGCCCAAGCTTGTTTGCGCAGGCAATGGCCATTTCAGCCAGAGCCTCCCCTGCAACATCCATAATCTCGACAGCCGCCGGGTCTTTGCGATTTGCCAGCTTGCCGACTTTCGCCGCAAACGAAGCCAACCGGTCGCGAGAAAGTTGACCGGCGTAAAAATCTTCGGCAATAGTTTTCAGATCTGGACGTTTGAAATGCGCCAGCAGCTCTTTATTCAAGGCTCCCGGATTTCCGCGATCTTCAAAGGCCAGCGCCAAACCCAAAGCATCGCTGGCGATGGCAAACGCACTGCCTTCATCACTGAACATGTATCCGTGCCCGCCTATTCGGGCTAACTGTCCAGTTCTCGTAACACCGCAAGCCACCGAACCTGTTCCGGCCAAAACAATAACGCCTTCACCACCGGCCAAGGCTCCAGCCAACGCCCCCGGAGCATCGTGCCCGACAACCAAATGATCTGCGCGCAGCAATTCGTTGACGATTTCAATCTTGTATTCAGGCACGCCACACATGGCCAGATGCGCGCTGGCAAATTTGAAGTTAAGCACGCTCGTAGTTCCGCCTTTAGGCTGCGTCTTCAATAACCCTGCATCTGCCAAAGCTTCGCCGACCGATTTGGTGACTGCTGTAATCAGTCGTTCTCGTCCGCCTGGTTCGCGCGTGTGATTGCAGGCCCCGGCACCGCCTTGGCCAAGAATTCTTCCACTGCTGTCGGCAATCAGCGCCGTCGTGTGGCTCTGCCCGCCATCAATTCCCAAAAAATATTTCATATTGTTAAAGCCTTTTTTCCAGTTGCCAGTCGAATCAAAAGTGCATTGTAAAGCAGCGGCGAAAACGGCAACTCCGTCATCGTTCGCGCAAAAGCGTGAGCCGCCAATTCAACGGTCGTTGAAGCCTGCCGTTGCTCAATCAGGTGAAACAACTCGTGAGCAATAACGACTTCTGCAATCTTCGCTTCGACGAACCATTGCCGTTCAGATTCATCAGCCCATTGCGCCATCAATTCCGCCAAGGTTTTTACGGCGTCTATATTGACACGAATCATCGCGCCAGTTTCCTGTCGCAACACGCATTCACCCAGAAAAACAATTTTGCCTTCTGCCACCTCCCAAACTTCGTAAAGGATTTGGCAGCCATAACCAGCCGCAATCTCTTCGACTGTCTTCGATCCATTTCTGAGCCGTAAACGATTCGCCAACCATCGCCCTTCACGACAGGCTTCTGCAATCTCGGCTTCGCTGAGTTCCGAATGGCTTTTGAAGACAATCTCGTCCGCGTCACCATAAAGGCGAAGCAGTTCGCTGAGCGAAGTAAAATCCTGAACGGCTGTAAATTTCATCTGTACTGTGCCTCTGTATCAGTATTTAACCTCGGGTTTGCCTTCAAATCTTTTTGGATTGATTGGCTGGTTTACTTTGTATTCGTTGATAGTAAGTTCTTCGATAAGACGGTCATCCAGGGTGATCTTTACTCTATGAGGCAGAGTGACGCCGCCAATGGCGCTGTGATCCATAAAACGCCACAACACCTCATGGCGTTGAGGCGGCTTGGTTCTCGCCATACGCTCGTGCCTGGCCCGCATATACGTGTCCCGTATGAAGCGACGATCCAACGCAGTAACTTCGGGAATCACTGTTTCGCGTATCGAATCAAAGAAAACAATCGCGACTCCTGTCAGTAATCGCGTCTTCTGATCCAACAGCAGAACGTTGTGAAATCCTTCCTGCCCTTCCACAACAATCGCGTCACATTTCTGGCCTTCAACGTCGAAGACGCCGCCGTAACTAAACTCCACCGGAACCGAAGAAGGGGTTTGCATCAACCAACCAAGCGTATATAGCGCGATTTGCTGTTTGGCCGTGCGGGTCTGCATCAACATGGTTCGTTCAACGTCGCCAACGTCAATCACTCTGCGATCCGAACCAAAAGAACGAACAGTCATTGGAGGGTCTCGCCAAGCCAGATCACCATTCAGAATTTCAGTGTACGACACGTCAAAACCGGAAAGAGTGTCGGTCTTGGTTCTCAATCGAAACTTGTCAGGCATCGAAAATTCAGCGTCTATTTTGCCGGAAAGTCTTTTGTCAGTTTCGACAACTTTAGTCGGAGACTGAACACTGAAGTATTTGATGAATCTTTCTGTCTGGGCCTTGAAAGCCAGCGTCTGGACTCCGCCTGCCGGCGATTCAAATCCGGCGGCTTCGCGTGATTGCCGTATCAAATCTTTGGCGCGGGCGGCGCTGGCAAGCTTAACCGGATCGGAAATATTCGTAACCGATTGAGTGGCAACGACTCCAACCAAAACCGTCACTATCAGTGCGGAGGCCAACGCTCGAACCCACTTAATGCTTAACTTAACTGCAAACATAATTGTTCGGTTAAACCTGTTTGGGACAGGCAATCACTACTAATTTTGTCACCGTATCCAGTGACCTTAATTCAACTTCAGCCAACGCCAAGACTTGATCCAACTCTGCCAAGCCCGAAAAGTTGGCGATGCGCGTTCCATACAAGATGAAAATGTCAGGAATTGCCCGACCAGCATCGCCATAATCCGTCAGAGCGTCAACCGCTCGCGTCAATTCATCTTTGATCTTTTCCAAAGTCGTGGCGCTGATACGCGCCGCTTCACGTTGTAAACGAACAACGCCGGTTCTATCAACCACACGTAGCATTTCTCGCTGCGAATTGAATAATCCAAAAAAGGTTTTCGTCTGCTGTTCAGCGGTAAAAACCAGATGACCGGAAGTTTCCGCCGCCAGCTTCACGGCCTCTGGCGCAACTCGCATCGAACGCGCGGCAGCATGGCGGCATTGGTCTAAGCTGGAAACTGCCTGCCCTTCGTCACGCCTACGAAGCTCAGTCGTTCCCATTGCCGTGGCGCGAACCAGATTGCGGCGTTTGTCCACTTCTACCTGAACTTCTATGGAATCGGCGACGGCTCCGGCGGCAATGGCAGCTTCGGCGGCTTCGCGGCGGACTTTCAAAATGTCTTCGGGCGTTGGATCAATGATGTTGCGTTCGACCGTATCTCGCACCATCGCCATCGCCACGCCAATCGGAGAAATGACTTCGGCATTGCGGGCAATGCGATGCTCCAACCCCATCAGCTTAGCCGTGTATGGAACCAGCGAAGCCGCGCCGCCTCCGCCGCCAACCAACACTACTTGATCGCGCGAAAGCTGATATTCGGCAATCAGTTCATTGATCATTACTTCCAGTTTGCGACAGCCGACAGCCAGAACCTGTTCGGCTGCGGCTTCTGCTCCATCACTAAAGTCACCGAAAGTTTCCGCAAGGAGAGAAAATCCAATCGCCGCCGACTTTTGATTCCCAAATGCAAAATGTCCCGGCTCAACAAAGCCGAGCAAATTTGCAGCGCACGTCGTAGTCAGTGCGTAACGCTTGCCATTTGCAAGGCGGAGCACAGCGTGATCGGCAGCATCGCCCGCAGTCGGCTGAACCAACTCCAGTTCGGCATCAACAAGCTCTTCTGGTTCGGCAAAGCAAACGTACCCAAGACCGGCAATGTGCGCGCTTCGTGGCCCCACTTCGACGACTGCTCCCGGACAATTGGCATTCCGATCAACTCGAATCATGCTGCCGCCGCCAACTCCCAGCGTTCGCACATCCAGCGTATTCAAATACATACGATGACCATTCAATCGCGCTGGACGAATCGCTGGCGAACCGTCTCGAATCACTGAAATGTCCGCGCTGGTTCCGCCGACTTCGATAAAGATGCCGTCTGAAACTCGTTCGTGCATCAAGGCTCCGGCGATGCCAGCCGCTGGCCCCGACAACATAGTCAGAATCGGGCGGCGATGAACTTCGGCCACGCTCATCACTCCGCCGTCAGACCGCATAATCATCAACGGAGCTTCGATGCCAGTTCCCTTCACGCAGCGTTCGGTCATCTCTGCGGTTTCGATCATCTTCGGCAAAATCGCAGCGTTGATAACCGCCGTCCGAGTGCGAACTCGCAAACCATAGAGCGAACTGACTTCGTGGCCAGTGGTTGCGAACAATCCCAAGGCTCTGGCCTGTTCAGCAACCAAAGTTTCGCGGTCGGTTTGGTCAACGCCAAAAGCTTCGCTGGCGACGATGACTCGCGCGCCTTTGTTTGAAAGATCGTTGATGGCCTGACCAACAGCAGCGACAAAACCACTGTCAACCGAACTGACAAAGCTTTGCTGCGCTTTCAAACTCTTGCTGGCGGTCAGGGCAATCGGAGGAACTACGGTTGCGCGTTTGGCAAACCAGCTTTCGGGATTCAACGCCGAGCCATTGCCAATGCCGACGACCCCGACTTCGGCAACGTCGCCTTCCAGCAAAGCGTTCGTCGCCTGAGTCGTGCTGTGGGCAATAAACGCCACGTCTTCTGCTCGCAAATTGAACTCGGCCATTGCTCGTTCCAGAGCAGTGACTATGCCCAACGCCACGCCTTCTTTCGCCGCGTGCGAAGTCGGGAACTTCAACTGCCCGACCAGTTCGTGACTCTGCGAATCAATCACAACCACGTCGGTAAATGTTCCGCCCACGTCTATGCCAATACGAACTTTCATCTTTGATTTTTCTCCCACGAAGACACACGAAAAGGACACGAAGACAGGAAAGAAGAAGAAATAGACAGGATTCACAAGATTGAACAGGATTCATATTGGCTAGATTGATTCGCCCCTTCCCCACTTCTTGATCCTGTTCAATCCTGTAAATCCTGTCCAAAGTTTTTCTTCTTCGTGCTCTCTTGGTGTGTCTTCGTGGGAGATGTTTTACTTTTTCAACGCATCCTGAACAAACGCCGTCACATCCTGCTTCAGCTTGGCCAGCGACTTCACGTCTATGTACATCATATGCCCGGCTTCGTAATAAGCCGTCTTGACGTCGGCTTAACGGGACGACTTCACGTCTATGTACATCATGTGTCCGGCTTCGTAATAAGCCGTTTGGCTTCAAACTGGCGTCCAGATACAAATGATCCATCGTGTATTCAGCCGCAAAGTACGGCGTAGCCATGTCGTAATAACCGAACGCGACGAACAGCTTCATAAACGGATTTTTCGAGAACGCGCTTTTCAGGGCTACGCTGGTGTCAACAAAGGCATTGTCGGAACTCCAGTTCCACGGCGTTGTGAAGCCTCCGCCCAAATGTGATAGACCGCATCTGTTTTGTAGCCCAACTGTCGGCGAACGTAATCGTTGAACGCTTAAAGGCGGGCGAATGCGGTGTAAGTCCGGTCTTTCTCCGGCGGCGTTGGAATCTTTGAAGCGGAGCCGTCCGGTCGTTCGGCGTTCGCTGCGAAGCAGTTCTTTGTTGCTGGGATCGAAGTCCGGTTGGTCTTTCTCCGGCGGCGTTGGAATCAATTTCGCGGATGCGAAGCAGTTCTTTGTTGAACTTGCCAAGATCAACTTTCAGATCGCAATCCTCAATGAACTGCGCGCTTAATCCGGTGTAACGCGACAATTGCTCAACTGCTTTTTGCCGCTCCGCCGATGTCAGCCGCCCGGCTTTGGCCAAAGCAACGGCATACTCGTTGATCGCCCATTTCTCAGCTTCGTCCAAAACCTGCCGCAAAGGTTTTCTCTGCAAATCAGCCGGAAGCTTTTTGTGATACCAAGCCGTTGCAGTGTAGGAAGGTAAATACAGGATGAAGGGCGAATCGTTGCCTTCGGCAAAACGTGCCGTCTGAAAATTCATGATCGTCGAAATCAGCAGCACTCCGTTGAAGGCTATGCCGCGTTCGACCAGCAAACCAGACAGTCCCGAAGCCCGCGTAGTACCGTAACTTTCTCCAACCAGAAACAGCGGCGAGGCCCAGCGTTCATTGCGAGTCAGATATAGGCGTATAAATTCTCCGACTGAATCCAGGTCGCCATTCAAACCAATAAACTTCGCCGCCAGCTCAGGCCTCGCCGCTCTGCTGTAACCGGTTCCCACCGGATCAATGAAAACCAGATCGGTTTGATCCAGCCAGGTTTGTTCGTTGGTTTCCAGTTCGTAAGGCGAAGCAGGCAGCCAGCCATCGGGTTGCATCTTCACTCGCTTAGGCCCCAGAGCGCCCATGTGCAACCACACCGAGGACGAACCAGGCCCGCCGTTAAATGAAAACATTAACGGCCGTTTGGCTGGGTTATCCGTACCATCCAGCGTGTAGGCCATGAAAAACATCTGGGCTTCGATTTCGCCAGAGATTTGATTTTTGATCGGCATCATTCCGGTCGTGACGGTGTACTTCAGAGCCTTTCCGCCAACCTGCACTTCGTGCTTGGTAACGACTGGCGGTTCATCTCGCAACGGCGTTGGCGTTGCGGCGGGTTGAGTCGTTGGCGCTGGCGGAGTTTGCGGCGGAGCTTGTCCGCGCTGTTGCGCCATCAATGACGATTGAAAAACAAAAAGCAAAAAGAGTAAAAGCAAGGATCGTTTGAACATGGTGAAGTCCTCTCAGATAAAGTTCGTAGCCCCGCCTTCAGGCGGAACTGGGGCGATTCCCTTTTCAGAATTAAAGCCTTCAGAATAGTTTTCCGCTAAAAAAAAGACGCCACCATTCCGCCTGAAGGCGGGACTACATACAGGATCATTTCAAAAACAACCAAGCGCCGACAATCAAACCAACCAGACAAACTGCGACTTTGAAAATAATCGTCTGCCGGGTGATTTCTTCGACGCGCATGCCGACGTAATTGGCTACCCAGACGTTGTGAGTGTTGGTCGGGTCGCAGGCGCTTTGCACCTGAACGACACTCATCACCGCAGCCAGCAAAGCCAGCGGCGGCAGCAAATTCAAATCCTTAATCAACAAATAAACTCCAATGCCAATGCCGTAAGGATTCAGCGGGCCGCGATACAAAGCCAGCGGAGACAGCAAGCCAAAGAACGCGACGTAAACCAGGGGCGAGTTCAGATTGATTGATTCAACCAGCGGCGATAGCGAAGCTTTGACTGCTGGCAGCGTGGTCGCATTGAGCAACATGCCAATGCCGATCATCAGAATCACCGCCGGAGCCACGTCTTCAAAACCTTTGACCGACGCGCTGGAAAGCTGGCGAACCATTTCTTTTGGTTGAGTTATCAACACACCCAAAATCGCTCCGATAAAAAACGCTGCGACCACCGGAACTTTCAACCAGACGTGCAAAACCAACGGCAGAATCGGAACCAGCAAAGCGACGAGCGACACGTCGCGTTTGGCTTTGGCGTCTTCAACTTCAACTGCCCAGGCTCCATAACTGCTCATTCGCCGAGCGGAAATGGCCAGAAAAATGACGATGGCGACAGCGTCAATCACTGCCAGAATCACCGCAAAGCGTTTGACGTATTGCGTGTCAATTCCCAGCGTACCCTGATAAAAGCCCCACAGCGTAATGTTGAAAATCAGCCCAAGCCCAAACGCCAGAATGAACAAAATGCCTGTCAGTTTTCGCGGCACGCCAATGCTCATCATTATCGGCAGAGCCAGGCCGCCAACCATAATCACCGCTCCCAAACCTGTCAGCGTAGTGAACAACCAGGCGATGGCAATCATCAACGTGACAGCGACGACCAGCGGACGGTCGCCGCCGAATTCAGCCGCGCGCTTAATCATGCTTTCGGCGATTCCGGTTTGCATGACTACGCGACCAAGCATCGCTCCGGCAAACACCATCAGGTACTGATTCGCCAGCTTGGTTGAGCCATTGGCAACGACGTTTTCCAGAATGTCTTTGATAGGCGTCCGAGCGACTACAGCGACACAAATCGCCATCGCCGGAACCGCCAAAATGGCAGGCATTCGCCGCGAAATCATCAGTGCGGCAAAGACGATGAAGACAAGAATGATGAGTGAGGCAATCATTAGTTGGGGGTGTAATCCAGCTTGAATTCAATCACGCACTCGAACGCGCGCGACCACGGAAGGTAAATGTTCAAACCGTTCAGCCCGTTTACGGTGATCGTTTTTTCGACGCCTTTGTAAATCGCCAGCCGATGCGTTCGGCCTTTGAAGTAATCGGCAAAAAATCGTTCAGTCTGGGCTTTCAGTTTTTCGCCGACTTCGCGGTTGATCTGAGCGTAACGCTGCGGCGTGAATTCATAAGTCACTTCATCGCTTTTGGCTTCGGCGCGAAGCCGGGCATTTATCTCCAGCCGGACGATGTCGTGATACAGGTAATCGCCTGCAAAACGATTCAGCAGAAATTCCAGGTGCGCGGCTTCGGTGCGAGCGGCACGGTCGGCGCGATCGTTCAGCTTCGTGCGGAAAAAGACTCGCAGGTTGGCGTGAGGAATCGTAGTCCCCAACGTGTTCCCTGCCGTGTTCCAGGCTGCATATCCAGCAAAACGATCAAACAAGTTTTCGCGCTTCAAGGCAGCGATAATTCGTTCGTCGGCTCCGCTGAAATGAGGCTTGGGAAACAGCACGTCGGCCAAAGCGATGTGGCGATTCTCTTTCAGCTCCTTCAGCAGCTTTTTCAAAAACAGGTCGAACTCTTCGTCTGTGGTTCCCGGCGCGTTGACGAACAACCGGTAATCGCTTTGATCGAATTCACTGACCGGAATTCCTCCGGCGGCGCGAATCTGATTTTCGACCGTGAATTGAAGCGGATGATCTTCGTAAGGCGAAATCAGGTCTCGGCTCTTTTCGGAGGAGTAAACGACGGCTACTTTCAGCTTGTATTGAAATTTATCCAACACAGCCCGGCTGACCAGTGACAACGAGCCTTCGTCCGTGCCGTTGTAAATTGGAACTTTCGATTCCAGGTTTAGCTCTTTCAACTTCGCGCGCAACACGGCTTGATCTTGCCGATGCAGGCCGAACTGCCGGGCGTCGTCTTGCAGCAAAATCAGTTCGTTGACCGTTCCGGCCTTGACCAGATCAAGCATCGCCAGATTGATTTGCAGGTCGCGGCGGCGCGCAGCCAGATAATCTTCAATCACTGCTGGGGCCAGTTCCTGGTTTAAGCGCCCAAGTTCTCCAACCAATTTCCCATCGCCAGATTTTGGCGCGCGGTCTTTCAACTCAGCCCAGCGAGCCAGCTTGTCATGAATCCCCTGCGTCGCGGCGGTCGCCGTCGGAGCTACGCGCATAATC
>JBGAPB010000058.1:0-21414 GCA_044221525.1 Blastocatellia bacterium
ACGTACTTTCCGTCAGGCGAAAGCTGCAAGTTTGAAACTGATTGTCCGGCGGGAGGCGAAAACGGTTTGCGCTTTTCACGAGCCTTTCGTTTTGCTTCCTGCTCTTCGCGGTTTTGAGCGCGTTCGCGCACTGCTTCGATTAATTCGCGCTCTTCTTTTTTGATGAACTCCTGGCTGGAATTAACGGGGGGAGCTTGTGCGGATTGAACTGCGGCATTGCCGCCTCCGCCACCTTGACGCTGGCCACCTCCGCGTTGAACAGGCGCCGCAGGTTCAGGCGCGCCTCCGCCGGTTCGGATGTCGGTCAGTTGCATCAACGAACCTCCGTCGAGCGCCATTGAATACAAATTGTTTTGGCGAACAAACAAAATGTTTTTCTGATCGGCGGTGAAGCGCGGGCTGTTTTCGCCTTCGGTAGTCGAAACAATCTGACGGCGTTCGTTCTTCGTGTGGTCGTAGAGGAAAATGTCGCCGTCTTCGGCAAAGACGGTCAGCTTTTTGTCTTTCGACAATTCACCAAAAACAGGCGGAGCAAGTTTGGCTTCATCTTCCGTCAATTTCTTTAAGCCGCTGCCGTCTCGATTGACGACGTACAAGTCCATTTCTTTCAACCGAGCTTCGCCCGCCCGCTTCCAACGGAAGTAAACCCGCTGGCTGTCCTGCGACCAGTAGACGCGCGAAGGCTCGTAGCCGACCAGGTCATTGCCACGCATGATGCTGTCAACGGTCAGCTCAAATTTCTTTGGCTGCTGCTGCGAAAAAGCTTGTGAAGGCATTAACAGCGAACACAGGCAAAGCCAGACAAAAAAGCGACGGAAGCGTGCCTTTATCATTTTTTTCTTTTCTCCAATTTGTTTACGGCAACAATTCACGCACAACCAGTCGGCCAACTTCCCGGCCTTCGATCATCACTGGAATTTCCGAAGTCTCGTCGTAATCCTCTTGCTGCTGGTAATCCGAGCCGGACGGTACCGAATAAGCTTCGATCTTTCGCTCAGCCAAATTGACGATCCAGTAAACGGGGATGCCTGAAAGAGCATAGATTCGTTTTTTCAGCCCGCGATCTCGTGATAGCGACGAATCGGCAACTTCAATTACCAACACCGTTTCCTCAGCACCCGGATGTCTGTTGATGTGGTGACGCCGTTCACCTCGCAAGACTGCCACATCAGGTTCTGGCTCACTGTTTTTCAACGTGATCGGCTCCTGACTGTCTACGTACCAGCCAACTGGAATCAGCCGGGCCAGAATTTCATGTGTCAATTGCGTCGCAATTCGATGAGGAGGTTTTTTAGGCATCTTCGTCACCAGTATTCCTTCCAATAATTCGACCGGGTCCTCATCGGTCAAAATCCCTGCGTTAATCATTTCGTGATACTGCTCGACACTGAATTTCCAGACGAAATCTGGCAGCGGGATCAACGGCGAAGCGACGGGTTGTGGAATTGCTCTGACTGAAACGGCCATTTTTACCTCCTTTGCTCGATTTCCAAATACCATCGGCCAAGTAATGAATTCAAGTTAGAGCCAAGCTAAACAAACTGAACTTTGCTTTCGCCTTCCACGACTTCGCCCAGAATGTAATGCGGTTGGCGGGCGACGTTGAATTGATCCTGGACGAATTGCAGAAACTGCGGGCTGGTGATGACGACCATGCCTATGCCCATGTTGAAGGTTCGCAGCATGTCTTCGCGTGGGACGTTGCCGATTCTTTGCATAAGGTCGTAAACCGGCAGCACAGGCCAACTGCCTTCTTTGATGGTCACATCAACGTTGCGAGGCAGAATGCGCGGGATGTTTTCGATCAAACCTCCGCCTGTGATGTGAGCCAGACCTTTGATGACGCCTTCGTGTTCGATCAGGCGTTGCAGCGACGGCAGGTAATTCTTGTGCGGTTTCAGCAGTTCTTCGCCGACTGTGCAACCAAGTTCCGGCACGTGCTGGTCAATTTGGTAACCCTCTATGTCGAAAAGGATTTTGCGAGCGAGGCTGTAACCGTTCGTGTGTAAACCAACGGAGGGTAGGCCGATGACAACGTCTCCGGCGGTGATGCGGTTGCCGTTGATGACTTTCTTTTTGTCCACCACGCCGACGATAAAACCGGCAATGTCGTATTCGCCTTCTTTGTAAATGTCCGGCATCTCTGCGGTTTCACCGCCCAGCAGAGCGCATTCGCCTTCGCGACAACCGGCAACCAGACCCTGGATAATCTGTTCGATCATGTCGGGGTAGAGTTTGCCGACGGCAATGTAATCCAGAAAGAACATTGGCCGCGCGCCTTGAACCAAAATGTCGTTGATGCAGTGTGAAACCAGGTCGTAACCGACCGTGTTATGGATGCCTGCGGCAAAGGCGACCTTCAGCTTGGTTCCAACGCCGTCGCAACTGGCAACCAACACAGGTTCGCGGACTTCATTGAACAGTCCGCTGAACATGCCCCCGAAGCTGCCGATTTCGGACATGACGTTTTCGTTGAAGGTCGAACGCGCCAGCTTTTTGATGCGAGCTGTGGCTTGATTGGCGGCGTCAATATCTACGCCTGCGTCTTTGTAAGTGATTGAGTTGTTCATAATTGGTTGTCAGTCAATTTCTTCTTTTTTGATCTTTGCGGTTGCGGCGGCTTTCTTTGGTTGAATGAGCGGATTGTCCATTTCGATTCTGCCCATCCACAATGAAGCCAGATTCGTCTGGCGCGCCGTCGAAACCTGAAATGTGTTGCCGTCGGAAACAATGGAGATTTCGCCGCCCAGGTCGGTTCGGTAAACCCGGACGTTCGATTTTTTCAAACGATCCAGCGTCGGTTGCGAAGGATGACCGTAACGGTTGTCGGCTCCGCAGGAAATGATCGCCGCTTCGGGGTTGATGGCGTTCAAAAATTTTTCGCTGGTGGCATATCGCGAACCGTGATGGCCAATCTTCAAAACCTGTGCGTGAAGCGGAAATCTGTTTTTTACCAATTCGGCTTCAGTTTCGGATTCGGCATCGCCGGTGAAGATCATGGCGAAGTTGCCGTAACTAAGCCGTAAAACTACTGAGTTGGCGTTTTCAACGCTGCCGCCTTCGCGAACTTCTGTAATCCAGCGGTTGTCGCCGCGCGGATTGAATGCCTCAAGTTCGACACCGGAATCAAGCGCGAATTTCCAGCCTTTTTTCGCAGTGATAAATTGAACCTTTCTGACTTTTACGGCTCGCTGCAATTTGTCGTATTCGTCACTGGCGAAATTCTGCCCGCTGTCCAGCAAACTGTTAACCGTCAGCTTTCCTATCACCCGGCGCAATCCGGCAATGTGATCGGCGTGTGGGTGAGTCGCCACGGCCAGATCAATTGAACGAATACCGCGGCGTTGAAGTGTTGAGGTGACGTCGTCGCCTGCTCGCGCATTTCCGGCGTCAATCAAAACCGTTTTGCCGTTGGGGCTGACAATCAATAACCCGTCACCCTGACCCACGTCCAACGCAAAAATCTGCAGCTTTCCTTTGGTTTCAAACGGCTGTGGAGTCGGAGGCGGTTGCGTCCTGTACCGACGCAGCCAGTAAAAGGCTCCGGCTATAATCGCCGCGACGATAACAACAGCCAGCAGGGGTTTCAGAAAACGAAATGGCAAAAATCGCATCATCAATCGGCCGTCGTCGCCTCACGTTGGTGCGAAGTCATGACGTTCACTCCCAACTCGGTCGGATATTTACCGGTATAACAAGCCGTGCAGAATTTTGTGTTGGCGACGTCTCCGGCCGGTTCACCACAGGCCGCCAGCATTCCCTGCATGCTCAGATAACCCAGCGAGTCGGCCTCCAGAAATTGGCGAATGTCTTCAACGGAATTTTGCGCGGCAATCAATTCCTCGCTGGTTGGAGTGTCCACGCCGTAATAACACGGAGCGATGGTCGGCGGACAACTGATTCGCATGTGAACTTCGCGTGCGCCGGCTTCGCGCACCATCTTGACGATCTTTTTTGAAGTCGTGCCACGAACAATTGAATCGTCAATCAGCACGACACGTTTGCCTTCGATCAGATCGCGCACCGGGTTGAGTTTGATCTTGACGCCAAAGTGGCGAATGGTTGAACGCGGCTCAATGAAGGTGCGGCCAATGTAATGATTCCGCATTAAACCAAAACGAAACTTCAGGCCTGATTCCGCTGCGTAACCAATCGCGGCGGCCACCCCGGAATCGGGAATTGGAACGACAATGTCCGCTTCAACCTGGTGTTCGCGCGCCAGATGGCGTCCGAACAGGTGGCGGCTTTTGTTGACGCTGCGGCCAAAAACCAGCGAATCGGGGCGCGAGAAATAAACGTGCTCGAAGATGCAATGCGAAGTTGGCTTGGTCGCAAACGGGTTAAGCGTGCGAATTCCATCGGCTTCGACGACAACGATTTCACCTGGTTCAACATCGCGGATGTATTTTGCGCCAATCAAATCGAAAGCGCAGGTTTCGGACGCGAAGACGGTCGCGCCTTCCAGTTCACCCATGCACAGCGGACGAAAGCCACGCGGATCGCGCACGGCAATCAACTTTTCAGGCGTGACAAAGAGCATGGAAAAAGCGCCTTCGTCGTTTTTCAGAGCTTCGACGATGGCTTCGACAACGTCGCCTGCGCGTGAACGGGCGATGCGGTGCAGCACGACTTCGGTGTCGGAAGTCGAAGAGAAAATTGCGCCGTCTTTTTCCAATTGCAGACGCGCTTCGGTTGCGTCCGGCAGGTTCCCGTTATGACAAAGCGCGATCTGGCCGAAGCTGCATTTAACCGAAAACGGTTGTGCTTCGTTCAGGCTGACTTTGCCGGCGGTGGAATAACGCACGTGGCCGATGGCTGAACGTCCGGGCAATCGCGCCAGATTCTCTTCCTGGAAAATGTCGCCGACGTAACCCATGCCGCGTTCAGCGTGGAGCCTTTCGCCGTCAGACGAAACAATGCCAGCCGATTCCTGCCCGCGATGCTGAAGCGCATACAAACCGAGATAAGCAAGACGAGCAGATTCCTCGTGACCGTAAATGCCGAAGACGCCGCACTCTTCGTGTAATTTGTCGAACATAATTTTGTGATGAATGACTTACCGGGTGAAAGACGGAAGAATGTAAGCCGCAGTATAAACAAACAGGGCAGGATGGCGAAAGGAAGGCGGCGGCGGCTATAATCCGGCCTCAACAGTTTCAAGCAATCAAGACCTTCCGCCTAAAGGCGGGACTACGAACTTTTCAGGGGAACGAGATGGCTACAAGAGAAGTAATGATCGAGATGGGATTTTCTTCGGCGCACGCGTTGCGCGGTTATCAGGGCAAGTGCGAAAACACGCACGGCCACAATTACAAGGTCGAAGTTTACGTTCGCGGCGAGCGGCTGAATGACATTGGCCTGCTGGTTGATTTCAAAGACCTGAAGGCCGCGACAAGGAAAGTGGTTGATTACCTGGATCACAAAAATATCAACGAGCTGCCGCCGTTCGACAAAGAGTTGAACCCTTCGGCGGAAGAGATGGCCGGATATTTCTTCCACGAAGTCGCGCGAGACATCAACAATGACCGCGTGCAGGTTTACAAAGTTCGCGTTTGGGAGACAGATACTTGCGCGGCGACTTATTCGATTGATTGACAACCAGTACGTAGTCCCGCCTTTAGGCGGAATGGATGTGGTCACCAAGGCCTCCCGTCTAAAGGCGTGACTACGTACTTTTTGAAGGAGTACGACAATGTTTGAACATCAAAGCGACGATTTTCTGGATAACGCGATTGCTTCTGTTTGGGCCTGTTTGCCCGAAGAAGCCGCCGACAGCTTGGCGACTTTCAAGAAGGACGTGTTGAAAGGATTTCGCGGCGCAGTGGATTCTTTTGTAGACACTGCCGTCGCCAACACCGACCGTCATCTGGAAAACGCCCGCCGCAAGCGCGAAGAATGGCGAGCCGAATGCTCCGCTGAACCAACTGATGAGGCTCCACCCAATCCCGCCTAAAGTTTTCAATGCCTGAGCTCAAACAAGATTTTGACGCCGCCATCGTTGGCGGCGGAATCATAGGTTGCGCCATCGCCTGGCGACTGGCTCAAGCCGGAATGCGCGTTGTCGTCATCGAACGCGGCGACGTTGGGCGCGAAGCTTCGCACGCCGCCGGAGGCATGCTGGTTCCGCTGGCCGAAGCCGACAAAGCCGACGATCTGTTTCATCTGTGCATGGCCAGTCGAGCGATTTACGCCGACTTCGCGCGCGAGTTGAAACAAGCCAGCGGAATTGATGTCGAATATCGAACCGAAGGCACGCTATACCTTTCGCTGACCGAACATGACGACGAAGAGCTTGAACAGCGCTGGCAATGGCAACACTCCGCCGGGTTGAGTGTGAAGCGGTTGAATGCCGATTGCGTCAGGAAACTGGAACCGCAAATCAACGCCGCTTCGTTGGGCGTTGAAATTTCCAGACGATCATCAAGTCAACAATCGTCTGTTGATCGCCGCGCTTCACCTCGCCGCGCAAAACGCCGGAGTCGAATTCCAAACTCAAACCGAAGTCGAGCGACTGCTGATTGAAGCTCACGCAGGGCAAAAACAGATTGTCAGCGTTGTCACTTCACGCGGCGAAGTCAGAAGCAAAACCGTCGTCATCGCCGCCGGAAGCTGGTCGAGCTTGCTCGATGCTGGGAGCGAAACTTTGCTGCCTGCCTTAAAAGTCGCGCCGGTTCACGGCCAGATGGTGGCGGTTGAAATGCCGTCGCCTGCGGTCAATCACACAATCTATTCCTGCCGGGCTTATGTCGTTCCGCGACTTGGCGGATTCGTCATTGCCGGTTCAACCAGCGATAAGTTTGGATTTGAAAAGCGGGTGACGGCAGGCGGAGTGGCTTCGATAATCGAACGCGCGACTGAAATCCTGCCTGGCTTCGGCGATCTGAGAATTACTGAAACTTGGTCGGGGTTGCGTCCGCGCGCGGGGGATGCGTTGCCGGTAATTGGCGCTGACTCGGCAGTTGCGGGTTTGATTTACGCCACCGGCCATTACCGCAACGGGATTTTGCTGACTCCGGTGACGGCCCAGGCAGTTAACGAAATCGTGTTGAAAGGCGAAAGCAGGATCCATTTGTCGCCATTTAGTCCCCGGCGATTTTCACGCCTTCAGGCCGACGACTCAGAGCCATAAACAATCCCACCAAAGTTTTGGCGTCACGAATTTCTCCGCTGGAAATCATCGCAGTCAATTCTTCGCCTCTGAATCCGCGAATCTCGTAAATGACTTCGCCTATGTCCAGCGACTGTTCGCATTGAGTTAGTTCGTAGGCAAAAAAGATGTGCATGATTTCGTCGCTGCTGCCGGGCATTGCGTAACATTCACAAGCCTTTTCCAGCCGAGCGGCTTCGTAACCGGTTTCTTCCAGCAATTCACGAGCGGCGCAATCTTCCGGCGATTCGACGGCAACCATCCGCGAGTTTTCCTCACGACCTGTCAACGTTCCGGCTGGCAATTCCCACAAAGCTTCGTTGACGGCGTAACGATACTGGCGCATCAACACAATTCGTCCGTCATCTAAAAACGGAACCAGGACGCAAATTCCCGGATGCCGTAATGCAGCACGAGTGATAGTTGCGCCTGTCGCTCGGTTCAGGATCGTTTCGCGGTTAATCAGCCAGCGAAGCTCATTGCCATGTTTAGAGGCGCGAACTTCGCGGAATTCGGTTTTGCTTTCCAGCCATTCAAATTGATTTTCTGTAGCCATTTTGTTGATCGAATTCGTTCAAGTTTTAGCCCGGCTTGACAGCTTCGGGCACGTTCGGCAGAATCCGCCCTCGTTTTTAGACACGTTCTTTCTATTTGGCAAACGAGTAGAGGCGCGGTTTTCAAAAGTAACTCATCACCAGAACGCGAAGGTTCAACGACGACGAGCGAAAGGGGTAAACCGCCGAAGCCGGAGCGACGCTTCGATTGTCGCGGCTGGTTGGCTGTCAGGGCTAAATCCCTGAGGCTGTCATCGCAAACGTGGTGACGTGCTCTCGGTAACCGCAGTCATCATTTTCGCCGCCGATTTTTCGGCGCAATCAGGATCACGGGTTAGCAGGCACTGTCACTGCTAACCCGTTTTTTATTTTTCTGAAAAGGAGCCAGTTCTGCGACCAGCAGGAAGCGGACAGGTAAGCGAAATGATCGTCATGAAATTTGGCGGCACGTCAGTGGAAAGCGACGTAGCAATTCGCCGACTTATCTCAATCGTTAAAACTCAAATTCATCGTCAACCCATCGTAGCCGTTTCAGCAATGGGCAAAACAACCAATGGTTTGCTTGAAGCTTCGCGGTTGGCGGCTTCGGGCGATTTGGCTGCTGCGTGGTCTAAGCTGGAAACCATTGCCGATCACCACTTCAAAACGGCGGATCAACTGGCATTGGCCGAAGAAAAAAGTTTGTTGCGACTGGCGCTGGCAAATCGCTTTGATGGCATTCGCGCTACGCTGGAAGAAGTCGGCCAGGCCGGTGAAGTCACTCCGCAACTTTCCGACGCGCTTTCGGCTAATGGAGAATTGCTTTCTTCAACCATCGTCGCTGCTGCGTTTCGAGCAGAAGGAATCAAGGGTGTCTGGGTTGATGTTCGCCCGTTGATGCGAACCAACGACGATTTCACGCGAGCGGCGGTGCAGTTCGACGAAGCCAATCCTAAGTTGAAAGAAGGCTTTACGGCGGCGTTGGCTGATGGCGGCCTGCCTGTCACGCAAGGCTTCATCGGTTCAACGGCTCAGGGCGTGACGACGACCATAGGGCGAGGTGGTTCGGATTATTCCGCGGCGATTATCGGCGCGGCTCTGGGCGTCGAAGAGATTCAAATCTGGACTGACGTTGACGGCATTCTGACCACCGATCCGCGCATTGTCAGCGAAGCCGCCAAAGTCAAAACCATCTCGTTTGCCGAAGCCTCCGAACTGGCTTATTTCGGCGCTAAGGTTTTGCATCCCAGCACTCTGCTGCCAGCAATGGCCAAAGACATTCCTGTTCGCGTTTGCAATTCGCGCAATCCGTCGAACGAAGGCACGGCCATCGTTCGCAACGCTCCGCGGTCAAAAGCTCCGATGAAAGCGATTGCCTTCAAACGCGGAATCACGGTCGTCAACGTGACTTCTTATCGAATGCTGATGGCTTATGGTTTTCTGGCGCGATTGTTCGATGTTTTCGCCAGTCACGGAACTTCTGTGGATATGGTGGCGACTTCCGAAGTCAGCGTTTCGGTCACTCTGGACGACACGCGGAGATTAGAGCAGGTCGTCGCCGATTTACAGCAATTTGGCGAAGTCAGAGTCGAACGCGATCAGGCTTTGATTTGTCTGGTCGGCGAAAATCTGAAGTTCACTCCGGGGCTGGCTGCAAGGATTTTTTCCAGCATTGAAGATGTCAATGTTTCAATGATTTCGCACGGAGCTTCGGCCATCAACGTCAGTTTTATTGTTGCCGACAACGATGTTGAACGCGCCGTCAAAGCTCTGCACAAAGAGTTTTTCAGCGAACCGGACGCCGCGACTTTCGAAGCTGTGGCTGCGGCTGGCGCTGGCTGCCCAAGGTGATTTGAGGTCATACGATGAAAATTGCAATTGTCGGTTACGGCAAGATGGGAAAGATTGTCGAACGCATTGCGCTGGAACGTGGGCATTCAGTGGTTGCGCGCTTCGACATTGATAACAACGTCGGCGGCAAGGGGCTGACGGCTGAAAGTCTGGCTGGCGTGGATGTGGCAATCGAGTTTTCAATGCCGGATGTTGCGATGGATAACATTCGTCCGTTGGTCGGCCTGCGCGTCCCGACAGTTGTCGGAACAACGGGTTGGTACGCTCAGCTTGACGAAGTTCGCCAACTGGTTGAGACAAACAAGGCTGCGCTGGTATGGGGCGCGAACTTTTCCATTGGCGTTAATTTGTTTTTCAAACTCGTGCGCGATGCTTCGGCGATGTTTGAGCGGTACAATCAGTACGATCCATTTTTGCTGGAATCGCATCATAAATTCAAAAAAGATGCTCCTTCGGGAACGGCGCTGATGCTGGCCAAAATGATGCGGGAAAGTTACGGAGATCGAACACCGCAAGCCGCCAGTATTCGTGCAGGTCATATTCCCGGCACGCACGAAGTCGGCTTTGATTCCGAAGCCGACACCATCACGCTGACCCACACAGCCCGTAATCGCGAAGGCTTTGCCGCCGGAGCGGTCTTGGCTGCGGAACTGATTGTCGGCAAACAAGGCATTTACGAATTTCCTGAACTTCTTTTTGAAACCATAGAGGTGGAACAATGAAAAATCTGACTGAACTCAAAGGCTGCGGAACTGCGATGATTACGCCGTTTCGCCGAGATGAATCAATTGACGAAGCTGCGTTTAGGCGCTTTGTTGAATTTCAGATCACCGGCGGCGTGGACTTTCTGGTAGCCTGCGGCACAACAGGCGAAAGCGTCACGATGAGCGAAGAGGAGCAAGCTCGCGTCGTCGAGCTGACGCTGGAATATGCAGCCGGTCGAGTCCCGGTGGTTGCCGGAGCTGGCGGTTACAACACGCGCGAAGTCATTGAAAAAATACGCCGCTACGAAAAGCTCGGAGTGGACGCAATCCTGTCGGTGACACCGTATTACAACAAACCTACGCAAGAAGGCTTGTACCAGCATTACCGCGCGATTGCCGATTCGACAGGGCTGCCGATCATTTTGTACAGCGTGCAAGGCCGTGCCGGAGTCAACCTGGAACCGGCGACCGTCGCCCGTCTGGCTGAGATCAACAACATCGTGGCGATCAAAGAAGCTTCCGGCAACATTACACAAATCGCCGAAATTGCTTCGCTTGTGGACGACAACTTCAAGATTTTTGCCGGTGATGACAGCGTCGTGTTGCCTGTTGCGGCGCTTGGCGGCGTTGGGGTGATTTCCGTGGCGTCGAATTTGTTGCCGCGACAGGTCAGCGATCTTTGCCGCGCCAGCGTAGAAAATCGTTTGGAAGAAGCACGCCGATTGAATCGCCAACTGACGCCGATCTTCAAAGCAATGTTTATCGAAAGCAATCCAATTCCAGTCAAAGCCGCGCTGGCAATGACTGGAATGATCGAAGAAATTTACCGATTGCCTATGACTCCGATTAGCCAGGCCAACCGAGCAAAACTGGAGCAGGTGCTGACCGAAACCGGCGTACTGGCGAAGGCGGCCAAAGCTTAAAAGTGTGATGGAATAAAAATAGCGGCTTCGGAATTCCGAAGCCGCTTATTCAGTCAAGGAGTGAAAGTGAGATGGAGGTGCAAAAATTATGATTGCAGTTCCTTGCCTGGTTTGAATCGAATAGTTTTTCCTTCCGGGATTGCCACCTGAGTTCCCGTGCGCGGGTTGCGACCGATTCCGCGTTTGCGAGGTTTGACGACAAATACGCCGAAACCACGAAGCTCAATGCGTTCACCTCTTCGCATCGCGTCTTTCATTGCCTCAAAGAGAGCTTCGACGGCAGCCTCAGCTTTTTGCTTCGACACGCCTGTCTTGTCAGAGACGTTATTGATGATGTCCAGTTTGATCACTGATGCTCCCCTGAAGCTTTAAACAACGATTATTTGATTGGCAAAATTGATTAAATGTTCGTGTAAACCGGGCGCATTATAGAAATGGCTCCAAAGGGTGTCAAGCAGCGGAACTATGACGGTTTGGTAACGTATAAACCCGTGAAAATCCTATGCTTGACGCTCATGCTGACGGTCAACTAGAATTTTCAATCGCTTACATAACGCTGATTACATACGATGTCATTAACCCTGAGGTAAAACGCAAAAGCCATGAACGCCTTCGATAAATTACTAACTAAGGTCTTTGGTTCGGCAAATGAACGCTTGTTGAAAAAGCTTTGGCCAACTGTTGCCGAAATCAATTCTCTGGAACCGGAGATCAAGCAGTTGTCGGATGAACAACTGCGCGCCAAAACTGACCAATTCAGAGCGCGATTGGCCGAACGATTGGAAGGTTCTGCTGAGTTGGAACCGGCGGCGCGCAAGCTGCTAGAACAAGAAGCATTGAACGATATCCTGCCCGAAGCTTTTGCCTGTGTGCGCGAAGCTTCTGTACGCACCACAGGAATGCGCCATTTTGATGTGCAGTTAATCGGTGGAATGATCCTGCACAGCGGGCGAATCGCAGAAATGCGAACCGGCGAAGGTAAGACTCTGGTGGCCACGCTGGCCGTTTATCTAAATGCGTTGTTGGGCAAAGGCGTTCACGTCGTCACGGTCAATGATTATCTGGCCAGACGCGACTCTGAATGGATGGGCAAAATTTACAAATTTATGGGCTTGAAGGTTGGTGTTATTCAAAACGACCTAGACGATTTTGAACGACAGGAAGCTTACAACAGCGACATTACCTACGGCACAAACAACGAATTCGGCTTCGATTACCTGCGCGATAACATGAAGTTCGAGCTTTCGACCTGTGTTCAGCGCGGACATTATTACGCCATCGTTGACGAAGTTGACTCCATTCTGATTGACGAAGCACGAACGCCGTTGATTATCTCCGGCGGAGCGGACGAGACGACCAGCAAGTATTACGAAGCCAACGAAGTTATTCCGAAGCTGATCCCCGAAACCGATTACCAGGTTGATGAAAAACAGCACCGCGCCACACTGACTGAATCCGGCATTGATAAGGCCGAGCGTATGCTGGGTTATGGGAACCTGTTTGATCCATCGAATATGGAAATGCTTCATTGTTTGAATCAGGCGCTGGTGGCTCACACGCTTTACACGCTGGACAAACAGTACATCGTGCGCGATGGCGAAGTCGTCATTGTTGATGAATTTACCGGGCGCATCATGACCGGGCGTCGCTGGTCTGACGGTTTGCATCAGGCTGTTGAGGCCAAAGAAGGCGTGAAGATCGAGCGCGAAACTCAAACTTTGGCGACGATTACGCTGCAAAATTACTTCCGCATGTATCAGAAGCTGGGCGGAATGACCGGAACGGCTGAAACCGAAGCCGCAGAATTCGCCAAGATTTATGACTTGGAAGTCGCTTCGGTGCCGACGCATCGTTCGATGGTTCGCCAGGATCATCCGGACATGATTTATCGAACTCTGGCTGAAAAATGGGAAGCAGTGGTTGAGGAAATCAAAGAGCTTCACAAAAAAGGTCAGCCTGTGCTGGTCGGCACCGTTTCGGTTGAAAACTCCGAATTGATTTCGGATCAGTTGAAGCGCGTTGGAATCAAACACAACGTTCTGAACGCCAAGCCCGAAAACGCCGGACGCGAAGCCGAAATCGTGGCGCAAGCCGGACGAAAGGGCGCGGTTACGATTGCCACCAACATGGCTGGCCGCGGAACTGACATTTTGCTGGGCGGCAATCCCGACTTTCTGGCCAGGGAGCTTCTGAAAAAACAGGAGATCAATCCTGATGAAGCTTCGCCTGAGCAAATGGAAGAAGCGATTCGCAAAGTAAAGCCGTCCATCGAAGCCGAGCACACAGAAGTTAAAAGTGTTGGCGGATTGCACATACTGGGAACCGAGCGCCACGAATCGCGCCGCATTGACAATCAGCTTCGCGGACGCGCCGGTCGTCAGGGCGATCCCGGATCGTCACGGTTTTACCTGTCGCTGGAAGACGACCTGATGCGAATTTTCGCCGGTGATCGGGTCAAGGCGATTATGCAGCGGTTGGGGATGGAAAACGGCGTCGCCATCGAATCGAAGATGGTCAGCAAACGTATCGAAGCCGCGCAAAAGAACGTCGAAGACCATAACTTCACAATGCGCAAACACCTGCTGGAATATGACGACGTGATGAACAAACAGCGTTCGACGATTTACACGCTGCGCCGTCAATTGCTGGAACAGGCCGATCAACGCGAAGAGATCCGGGCAATGGCCGAGGCCATTCTGGACATGCTGATGGACGATTACTTCAGTTTGGAAGTAATGCCGGAGGAGTGGAATTTCGACGCCTTCAAGGTTCAGGTGGAATTTCAATTCGGACTGGATATCAACGAAGCCGGGATTGATCTTGCGAATCTGGAGCGCGACGAAATTCGCAAAACAGTTTGGGACAAACTGCAGGCGATGTACGCCGAAAAAGAAGCGCAGGTTGGCGCTGAAGCCATGCGTTATTACGAACGCATCATTTGTTTGAACATAGTTGACGTTCAATGGAAAGATCACTTGACGGCTATTGAACACATGAAGGAATGGATCAATCAGGTCGGTTATGCCCAGAAGGACCCGCTGGTTGAATACAAGAAACGGTCGTTCGAACAGTTTGAACAGATGCTTGATCGAATTGATGTTGATACGGTTCGCTCGCTCTATCACTTGCAGGTCACAGTCGAGCAGCCGCCCGAAGAACGTTTGCAACGCCGTCCGCGCAGAGGCCAGGTGACTTTCACCAAAGCCAACGCCTCAGCCGCTGCTGCCGGAGAAGACGAAGGCAAGCCGCGCACAGTGGTCAACACAATGCCAAAAGTCGGGCGCAACGATCCGTGTTATTGCGGGTCGGGCAAGAAGTTCAAGAAGTGTCACGGCGTAGATGCCTAATCACCGTAAAGAAAGAAGACACAAAAAAGGGAGAAGCTTTCAAAGCTTCTCCCTTTTTTTTCAGGTTTGAGTTTTCAGACTCAAACTTTACCGCTCTGGCACATTAGCCCGGAAACGGCCTTGTTCGTCGTAAAGCCGTTGGTAAATTCTGGCGTTACGGTAAACGCCCTGAACGTACAACCGGGTTTCACTCAGGGGGATGGCTTCCACCCAGTCTTCAATATCCTGATTGGGTGATTCTCTGACCCAGCGGCGAACACGAGTTTCGCCTCCGTTGTAGGCGGCGGCCACATATTCAAAGCCCTTAAACTCATTCTGCAATTGTTTTACATAAGCCACGCCGAGTTGAATGTTAAGGTTTGGGTTGAACAGATCGTTCGAGGTGATGCTGCCGAAGTTGTTGGACCTGGCAACGGCTTTGGCGGTTGAAGGCAGCAATTGCATCAATCCAAGGGCATTGGCTCGGCTGCGCGCCATTGGGTTGAAAACGGTTTCTTGACGAATCAAACCGGCAATTTGATACGGGTCAAGGTTGTGGCGTTTGGCTTCTTCCCTGATTACTGGCCACCAGTTCAGAGGATAAAAAACGTCCCAAACTTCTCGCGACATTTCTTCAGGCAGTGTTTGCCCGTAATCCGGGTAAGAGCGTTTAAGCGTGTTGATCGCCGCTACGTTTTCACCCTGTGCGCGGAAGATTTGAGCGATTCGCAAATTGACCAGCGGAGAGTTCGGCGCGTTTTCGCGAGCGGCTTCCAGTTCGGTCGTCGCCAATTGATACTGCAAGATTTGCATCAACTGTTCGGCTTTGCGAACTCTTTCGACATCGGCTGGTCTGATTGTTTCCTCCGGCAAGCTGATCGGTTGCAAGCCTTCGACTGCTCTGCGCAGCACAAGATCGGAATCAGTGCTTGCTGGGCGAATGCCTTCACGCCTCAGTCGTTCAATGCGGCGTTCAGCATTTAGGCCGAACCAGCCCGCGCCGTAACGTCTGAGCATATTTTGATAAAGCGTCATGGCATGCGCTTTTTTACCTGCACGCTCCAAATCCACCGCCGCCCAAAAAGCAGCTTTGCCTCGATTTTCAGTGACGCCGCCGTAATTGGCCAAATGTTCGGTCAACAGGCGAGCGGCTTCGGAAAAATCTTTCGATTCGTGCGCGCGCCAAGCCAGATAGAAATGCGCGTCGTCGGCTTTGTCGTATTGCGGAAACTGCCGGATCAGTTGCGTGTAAAAAGTGGTGGCTTGATTGGCCAGGTCGCGCCTTTCGTAATAACGGCCAATGGCGTAAAGCAATTCGGCTACGCGTTCACTGGAAGGCGAAACTTTGCGAAGGTCAACCAGCGTCTGGATGGCGGCGGCGTCTGTTTTCAACGAAAGCTGAGCCAGCCCCAGATAGCACAGAGCATCAGCCGCCATTTTCGGCGTGCGTGCCCGGATTTTCGTCAAAGTGTCGGCTGATTGTTTGAAAGAATCGGCTTTGTAATAACTGACGCCAGCAAGCAGGCGGATTTCGTCGCTTGATTCATTTGGGAATTGACGAATTATTTGATCATAAGCCGCAGCCGCCAAAGCATATAACCGCGCATCGTAAAGTTTGTCCGCCCGGCGGCGAAGCATCGAAACATCGCCCGCCGCAGTTGAACTGCCAAGCGAAGTCAGGCGTTCTCCGACTTTGTCGGCTTCGGGAGATTGCGGCGCGTCAAAATAAAGTTTGCGAAGCGTCAGAATTGCTTCGTTGATGCGCCCGGATTTTTCCAGACAGTCGGCTCTTAGCTTCAATGCCGCTCCGTCATTTTTTTCAGCCTGTAACTCAACCGAATCAATTGCGGTGTGGCAATCGCCACGAGCCATTGCCGAACCGGCGGCCTGCAAAACGGCTTCGCGTGCCAATAATGAAGTGGGGTAAGTTTGAGCCAGATGGCGAAATTCACGCTCGGCGTCTTCATTACGCCCCGTTCCAGCGATGGCCTGAGCGTGGAAATAAGCGGCGTAATCTCCTAAAGCAGTCAGTCGCGCGATGTTTGAATCGGTCAATAAACTTGCGGCATTGGCATAATCTTTCGCCTGCAAACGTAAATATCCCCGCAACAAACGCGCCAACCCGGCGGATTGGGTTCCGGCCATTGTGCTTTCGATCTTTTGCAGCTCGGCATCGGAAGTCGTGGAGATATTCGGACGAGACTGAACGTTAATTCGGCTTTGCGCTGCGATCTTGTCGGGGGCATTCAGCACAAATGCCAGAATCAGGATTTGCGTCAGGAGTTTACTGCGGTGCGGCAGGGAAAAAACTGTGGGGAAGGCCTTCATTACTTTCGCTCCTTTGAAATGCTTCAGCCAAAGGGGGCGGCGTTAAATCAGTATACAAAACTTTTGGACAGGATTTACAGGATTCAACTGGATCAAAAAAACGGTTTGAGTTAGTTGGCATTCAATCCTGTTCATCTTGTAAATCCTGTCCTGTCTATCGTCGTCAGGATTACGATCCAAGAACGACCGGCCCCGGACAATTTGCGCCAAGTTTGGCAGCATCACTTTCGGCCAGTGTTTGAACCAGTTCGTCGTAAAAATAATCGAACTTGTTGGCGACGGCTGGCGAAACGCGCTTGTCGTAAACCTTGCGGCTGCGGTCAATTTCGTCTCTCAGCCGGTCGTAAAGATCAAAGCCTTTGCGACCTTCATTGACCTTCGCCGCATTGTAAAGCTTGATTTCCGAAACCAACAAACGTGCAAATCGCCTGGCGTCGTTGTGCGCGCGCTGTTCGGTTTCGCTGGTCGGAATCGGAATCGAAGGCACAGGCTGAGCCTGGCGCGGCGCTTCAACCGCAGGCGCAGTGAAAGCTGGAGCCTCAATTGGGGCGTCAAAGCGAGGCGCTTCGACTTGAGATGGAGCAGCAAAGTCATTCTGTGGTTGCGAAGAAAGAAAGACTGGCGGCGCAGGCGGTGGAGGCGGAATTACCGGCTCGAAAACCTGAGGATCGAAAGTCGCCGCAGGCGGAATAATCGCCGGGGTTTCAACTGCTGGAGCTTTTATTTCTTCTTCAAAGTCAGGTTCTGTAGGTGCAGAATGCAGCTCAACTTGTGGCGCTGCTGCTTCTTCGGTGTCGGGAGGTACTAATTCTTCTGTAATTCTTTTCGGCGCTGCCAACTCTGCGGCCTCATCGTTTTCATCTGCGGTGTCCACTGAATCGGGGTTCGCAACCGTAGCCTCAGCGATAGGTTCAGGCGCAGGTGTGGCAACAGGTTCAGGAGCCTTTTCTGGCTCTTTTTCCTCAGCTGTTTCAGGAGCCGGCGCTGGTGCTTCGGGTGACGAAGATGCAGTGGGAGTTAGTTGGGCTGGCGGGCCACTGGGGCGCACTGGCTCAACGCCGCGTCGCGAAGGCAGGAGCTCAATGCCCATGCTGGAAACGCGCATCAAGGTTTCTAATGCGGAACCGGCAATAGCAGTTTCTGATTGAGTGCCAGAATCGGCATAAAGCACAGCGGCTGCTTTGCCACGTACCACCAACGGAATTGCAACGGCAGTTTCAGGAGCAGGCGAACCGTACAATCCCAGCACGGCTGAATTGTCTCCTGGCGAAGACGAGCGCGCCGTTGCCACGTTGAAAGTCGTCAGAGCTTCGCGCAGCAAAGTTTGATTTTGTGTTGATACCGATAGCAGGCGCACAGTTTCGTCATTCAAACCGTTGTCGAAACCGATGGCTTTCCAACCAACAGCTTCGTTTCCTTTAACAACGAAGAAGACTATTCGCGGAGCAAATTGAGCTGCGTTGCGAACCAGCGTGGCCAGCGTATCGGATTGAGTGCGCTGAGAGTCAATTTCTTCGATTGCGGATTTAAGCTGCTCGAAGTTTGATGATTGCGATGCCGCCGATTGAGCTGAAGAAAGTGCCAGCGTCAGCGCTTTGCGACTGGCTTCCAACTGGTCACGCAAATCCTCTATCTGGCCTTCGGACTGACGGTGAGCTATCGCCGACGCTTCTGTGCAGGCCAGTTCAAGCCGCTTTTGAAAAGCTTCTTCGTTGGTTTGCGCGGCGGCGGATTCCCATTCAGCGCGAGCATTGGCCAGTCTGGTTTCAAATTCCTGCTCGGTTTTTGATGTGTGATCACTGAACCATTCTCTGACGTAATCCAGCAGTCCGGTGGATTCCGCTTCGGTGGCAACCGGTTGTGACTGTTCTGTCAGCTTGGAGCTGATTTCGCTGATGGTTGATTGCAGACGTTCGATTTCGGATTTAAGCGAGCCGATGCGCTGATTGACGAATTCGTTTGCGCGAGCTTGAAGCTGTGCTTCCCATCCTGATGCATCTTGTTTATTCAATGAAGTGTTCTTCTCTTCGGACACTGTGCTACCTCCGCCAAACAACGGGCAATGTTCCGGTTACAGCAGATGCTGCGTGAATTTTTAGGTGATGAATTTTCAGCCTTGGGGAAGCTGACGATTCCATTTGAGTCGCTTTGCATAATTTGCCCAAGACCTTGAGGCGAGTGCATATCATTAGATTTCAATAGCTACCTGTATTTATTTCAACGATGGGGCAAATATCTTTTCGCGCGGCTTGGTACAACATGCTTACAAAGGCGGGCTAATTATCTTTTCTCATCTAAGCCTTGTCAATTTATCATTTCTGGATTCTTGCATTTGCAGGCAAAACAGCCGGAATTGCTTCAACCGTTGCAGGTCGCCTGACTTCGACCTGGCAGGTTCGTGAAAATTGGACAAACCCAGTTTTGCCAAACTTGGACAGTTTGACTAAAATCCATGAGTCGTTGCCATCCGGCAGCGATACCGCACTCCGGCAATCAATCGCATTCGCAATCACCAATTTGTGAAAATTACTGGAAAGAATTCCGAAGTGTCGCTTCGGTTTTCGTCCGCACCTAGCAAAAGGGAGACTCATGAAAAATCAAGACCTGGTTTCGCGCAGAACCATTATCAAAGGCGCGGCTGTCACCGCCGCCGCCTCAACATTCACTATCGTCAAAGCAGAATCCGTCCGCGGCACTTCGGCCAATTCAATGGTCGAAATCGGCTGGGTTGGCAACGGCGGTCAGGGCACACGGGATGCCCAACTGCTGGAGCAAACCAAAGAAGCCAAGATCGTAGCCGTCGGCGATTACTTCAAGACTCAGGCCGACAAAGCTGCAGGCAAATTCAGCGTGGATGCCAAGCGCGTTCACGTTGGCATTGACGCTTACAAGGAAGTCATCGGTTCCAAAGTGGACGCCGTGTTGCTGACCACGCCTCCAGGTTTCCGTCCCGAACATTTTAAGGCCGCCGTCGCCGCCAAAAAACACGTGTATGCCGAAAAGCCAGTGGCTGTTGACGCGCCGGGTTGCCACACCGTTTTGGAAGCTGGCGACAAAGCCAAAATGCAAAACCTGACGGTTGTCATCGGTTTGCAGCGCCATTATTCCAAAGCCTACCGCGCGGCAAAGAAATTGTTTGATGAGGGCGCAATGGGGCAAGCCGTGATGGCTCATTCGGCCTGGGATCAAGCCAGAATCTGGGGAGATCGTCGCGGCAAACGCGCTGACTGGAAATCGCAGTTGGATTTTGAAATCCAGCATTGGTATTTCTTCAAATGGCTGTGCGGCGACCATATTGTCGAACAGAACATTCACAACATTGATGTCATCAACTGGTTCATGGGTGAGCATCCGGTGCGCGCCGCAGGTATCAGTGCGGTGTTCGATAAACGCGACGGACTGGGCGACATCCACGATCATTTCGCCGTCAATTACGAATACGCCAACGGAGTGCTTTCGTCGAACACCTGCGTGCAGGTTGATGGAGTCGTCGGCGACGTGTCTGAAACCATTCGCGGAACGAAAGGTACGTTCACGACCACGGCAGGCAAAGGCGGAACCGGCGGCGTTCGCATTGAAGCCCTGTCTACTCGGAAAGACCCGAATCCGGCTCCGATTTACCGATACGAAGGCAACGACGACAAGCATTACGATCAAGAAGCCGCGACCTTTGTCGCCAGCGTGCTGGGCAAAGGCGAAGGCGAAGACAAATACCGCAACGACACCAAGTACGGCGTCGAAAGCACCTTCACCGCCATCCTGGGACGCGAGTCGGCTTATCGCAAGACAAGTCTGACCTGGAATGAATTGTGGAATGAAACCAAGAAGCTGACGTTCAAACCCGAATCGAAGGCTTAATGCCGAGTCAGTACCGCGACCGGTAGGAAGCGGATTGTTTGTGGAGAGCGCAAGTTGCCAAGTGCGGCTTCTTGCGCTCTTTTTTCGTAAGGAGATAATGCCTCAGCCATGAAAATCCTGACCGCCCAACAAATGCGAGAGCTTGACCGACTGACCGTCGAACGCTGCGGCATTCCTTACGCAACGCTGATGGAAACGGCGGGCAGCCGTGTGGTCGAAGCGATCATTGAAAATTACGGATCAATCAAGGACAAGCATTTCCTTGTCTACTGCGGTAAGGGAAACAACGGCGGGGACGGAGCGGTCATTGCTCGTTTGTTGTGGATGCGTGGGGCAATGGTTGCCGTTTACTTAATTGGTAGTCTGGATGAGATCAAGGGCGAAGCACGTGCCAATTTTGAAAGCGTAAAACATATTTCCAAAAAAGAAGAGCTTCACGGAGAAACGGGGCTTCCGCAATTTGAGTTTGAACAGATTGAAACTGAAGAACTTGCTAACTCTTATAGCGAATCGTACTGCTACCCAATAACTGACTTCATCGTTGACGCGATATTCGGTACAGGGCTGACACGTGAGGTTCAGGGAGTTTATGCAAAAGTCATCGAATACAGTAATCAGTATCGGCGGAATAATAGTTGGGCCAAAATTGTCTCAGTAGACATCCCATCAGGGTTGGCTTCCGATTCAGGAAGCTTCATTGGCGATCATATTGATGCTGATCTAACAGTTTCGTTCACTGCTCCC
>JBGAPB010000059.1:0-22014 GCA_044221525.1 Blastocatellia bacterium
CGGTAGCTCGCAGGACTGACTCCCGCCTTTGCCAGCCGGTTCCGTAGAGCCACAACTCCGGCATTCGTGTGTGTCAGCACAAGAATCGGCTTTTGCCCTTTGTGTCGAGCGAGGGTATCGCAAATCAGTTGTGTCTTGCCACAACCTGCTGGTGCGACCACGAGTCCGCGCTGAATGGACAGTAAATCAATCTCACTTCCCAGCATTAGTCACCCAAGCGAATAACTCTTCAATGATCGTGCGGAAACCGGCCTCACAGTTTTTCAAGTCTGTGGCGACGATTTCCCGTCCAACCGATTCCATGGCAGTGACTGTTTTGAACCAGCTAGTTTTCTTTGTTTTGGCAGCCTTGCCCAAGACTAATCGTGTCTCGGTTGTCACTTTATCTCGGCACATTGCAAGGTTGAGAGCATTGTTGGAAGCAGTTTTTATACTTGAATCAATGCGTTCTTCATCCCAGTTCTCAACAGCAGCCTCAATGAGCATTTTGACCGCGGCCTCGCTCAGGCTGGCAAAGAGTTCTTCTTCGAGGGCTCGGCGATTTCGCCACTTGAAGATAACCCCGCCAGCTTTCACAAACGCCGCCTCTTCCGTCGCATCAGGTATCTTATCGTCATCTCTCAGAATCACGGTGTGATAACCAAGTGACACAAGAGCATTCGCGCGTTGGAAGGTTGATTCTCCGCCTCCGTCAGCCAGGGCGGCGCCGAGTGCCATGATCGACAATTGCCCGTTTTCGGCGCGACTAATATCTAAGCCTCGGATAAGCCCGATCTCACTTGAGCCTTCACAAACTATCACCGCCGGTGCCAAGAATGCCTCCGGACAAGCCCGAACGGTCTTCTGCATAACAAGATGGCTTCCTATATTTCGAGCTTCATGCCTGTAAGCTGTTCGTCGAAGTACATAGAGTTGACCTGCTGACAGTTCACAGAGTGCTACAGGAGAATGTGTCGTCATGAATACCTGAAGAGGTAGTGTGATCTCCTTTGCACCGAGCGACGAAATCAACCGAATTATCCGATGCGGTTCAAGTCCATGCTCTATTTCATCTACAAGGATAATCGATGCCTGATCAGCCGCTTCTCGTTGGAGACCGGCCATCAGTAAACGTGTTGAGCCTAATCCAAGGCCATGAAGGGGGACACCGTCACTGTCATGAAGCGAAATCGTACCGCCTGATAAGGACATGGAATTGGCATCGAGCATCGCAGTTACATCGCCGACTGGAATACCGAGTTCATCGGCAGTCTTCTTAACAGTTGCAAGAGTCTCCGGTACTTGGCTTTTCGCGGTGTCACCAAATGCCATCCGTGTGTCGCGAGCAGCACCGACCAAAATCGCTGAAGCGTCCGCGCTTTCATCAGAAATGCGATTCAAAATCGAGCCCTTGCGCCAACCCAAGTTGTACTCACCAGAAGCCCCTAAGCGAGTTGGCGCAAGCATCACTCTATCAACCCAATTCAAATTTCTAGTTTGGTTTTGGGCTTCAGCGCGCTCTGAGTAAAGCGACCAAGACGGTTCTAAATCGCCCCCAACGCTTAGCCTAAGCGTAAGAACAGTTTCAGCTTTTGCTTCAGGCTCAGATAGCAGTTCTCCTGTAGCAGCGTCGAATCCTCGATGGTAATGGCCATAGGCGTCCCGAGTCGTCAGGGCATCGTCCAGTTCACCGACAGTTATACTGATCTGGATTGGCCTCGATACATCTAGTTTGTAGAAATCTGTATCTACAAACTGCGCGTTCCGACGTGCGCCTAGACACAAGTCAATCGCATCAAGAACCGTAGATTTCCCAGAGTCGCCATGCCCAACTAGACAATTGATTCCGGCACTTGGTGTCCAATCCAGCTTTTGAATACAACGGAAGTGTCTAATCTCTATTTTTCTGATGCGACTCATACAACCCTGCCTTCTCAAGCGCGGCTTAATCAGTAACTACGGCTAAGCTGGCGGCGCTTCCATTCCAGTCTGGACTGATGCGAGCGATTGTTGCACCGCCCATTGAATTTCCGCGCGCAGCATTCCTTTCATTCCGCTGGCAGAGAGCCATTCGCGCAAGGCCTGATTGATTAATTGTTCGTGGCTTTTTCCTTCAGCCCCCTCGGCGGCAAGTTGACTGAACTGTTGGAGGAGTTCTTCGTCAATGCGGACGGTCAACCGCTTCATCGCCGCGTCAATGCGCTGCTGGCGCTCGGCAGTTCCGCGTCGAATCTTTGCCGGGTCCGGCGGCGTTTCTCGCATATAAGCCTGATAATCGAAAGCGTCATCTTCCATAGTATTCATCAACCCATCTCCCTTCCGCGTCAAAAGCGGTGATGATTCGAAATAATGGCAAATCCTGTTCGGTATAAACGATCATCAACAAACGATCCCACGGCGTCCGGCCTATCCAAAACCAGCGATCTTCGTGTTCAGTCCGCCCAGGCATTTCATATCCGATAGGATCGTCAAAGGCGGCAACAACTTCATAAAGTTTGACGTTGTGTTCCTTGACGACGGTTTTGTACTTCGTTTCATCCCAAACAAACCCAATATCCATCTTCGTCTCCGCTGCCTGCGATTCGATGGCAAATCAATCCATCGGGCAAAGCGATTATAGGCTGGGCAAGTTTAGCGGCCAAGACGAAGCCGCCGCCAATGTTTTTTTGATACTATTTTGTCATCGCTTGATTGAACAATTGGGACAGGCCCAGTAACCTTTTTCGGCGACATTATGACCACAGCAATTACTGCCGCGCAGGCGGCCAAACAAATCATCAAAACCCTGAAAGCCGTTGGCTCACCGGCTCGTGCGGAGCAATCGCGTGTTTACTTCAAAGCTGACGAAGACGTGCAGTTTTATGGCTTGTCTGCGCCGGAAGCTCGACAGGTCGAGCGTGAGTTTTTCGCCACGGTAAAAGGCGTTTGGACTTACGCCGACGCCATCGCCCTTTGCGATTTGCTGATTCGCGAAAAACATCTGGAAGCCAAAATGATCGGCTGTGAAGTTCTGGCTCGGTTCAAACGCGACTTCACGCCGGAATTGTTGAAAACGATCAAGTTATGGTTGCTGGAAAATCACAGCGCCAATTGGGCTACGACGGATGGGCTTTGTTCGGTGATCGTTGCGCCATTGGTGAATAAGTATCCTGCGTTGATCGAACAACTCAAGCTCTGGACGCGCGACAAGAATCTTTGGGTTCGTCGGGTTTCGGCTGTCGCTCTGACAGGTTTGGCGCGCCGAGGCCAGCATCTGGACGACGCTTACGAAATTGCCGAAGCTCTGTTTGATTACCCTGAAGATTTAATCCACAAAGCCACCGGCTGGCTGTTGCGCGATGCGGGCAGAACCGACGAACAGCGATTGGAAAAATTTCTGCTCAAATACGGCCCGCGAATCCCACGAACGGCTTTGCGTTACGCCACTGAAAAGTTTCCGCCTGACAAACGCCAGCAACTTTTGATCAAAACCAAACCGACACAACAGCCTAAAAATTGACAAGCCAACATTCCGGTCTTATAGTTCACCGGTCAAACCAAGTTACAGTGCAGGCTAGACTTATCAAAACGCACTGAAGCATCTAACCAAAATTTAGCATCTGCCAAACATCCGTTATAGGAGGATGCATGACCAGTCGTAATTCACATAATTTACAGGCGACGATGGCTCCGATTGATCGAGCTGGGATTACAGAACTTGTTGTCCAACGAATCAAAGAACTGCTGGAACGCGGCGAATTGAAAGCTGGCAGCCGTCTGCCTCCAGAGCGCGAATTGGCGGAGATGTTGCACATCAGTCGTCCAAGCCTTCGCACTGCGCTGAAGGCACTGTCCGTCATGGGCATCATTCACGCCAAACCCGGCGCGGGGACTTACATCGCTGATTCTTTGCCGGAAGTTTTCACCGAACCGATGCGCTTCATGACGCTGATCAACAACACCAGCGATGAAGAGATGTTTGAGGCTCGGCTGATTATCGAAGCGGGTTTGGCTGAACTGGCCGCAGAGCGCGCTTCGGACGAAGACATCAAAGCGTTGAACGCCGAAATCGAAGGCATGCGAGCCAACACACATGACCCGGAAATTTATCTGAAACATGATGTGCGCTTTCACCAGGCGATTGCCAACGCGGCAAACAACAAACTGATGAGCGGAGTGATGGACACTGTCGCTGACCTGCTTTTCAGCTTGCGTCGCCAGACGATTGCCCACGCCAGCGATTTGGAAGAAGCCATTGACTGGCATTTGAAAATCGTCGAGGCAATCAAAAAACACGATTCCAAGCGCGCCAAAGAAGTCATCACCGGCCACCTTGGAGCTTCGCAGGCGGCCTGGGCGCGGGAAAATCGTAACAACACTTCCAACGGTACTTCCGGCAAACATGCCGATGAAAGCGCAGATGCTTCGGCGGCAAAACGTCGGAGTAAATAACGGCGTCTTGGCAAGCGGGCGCCGTGGCCTGCGGCGAAACGCGCGAAGCATTATTCCCAACACCAAATGCTGCCTAACCTTGAAGAAGCAAAACGTGGTCTTGTGCAAATCGGCGAACTTGTGCGAGACCACGTTCTGGCTGAGCTTCGCCATCAATCAGCCGAATCTCTTTCCACCATTGCCTTTGAAACTGCCGCCGACAAAATTTACGTCATTGACCGGTCTGTCGAAACGATTCTGTTGCCTGCTCTGGTCGAACACCTGCAACCGATCACTTCGTTCGTGCTGATTTGCGAAGGCGTCAACGATGAAAAGCCGCTGGCCTTCCCCGCCGGTTTGCCAATCGAAAAATGTCAGGCGAGGTTGATCGTTGATCCGATAGACGGTACTCGCCCGATTATGTACAACAAACGCAGCGCGTGGTGGTTGGCTGGGCTGGCTCCGAACCTGGGCGAAAAGACTTCGCTGCAAGACATAGAAATCGCAGTGCAAGTTGAAATTCCCACTACGCGGGCGGCTCTGGCCGACACGCTCTGGGCAATTCGCGGCAAAGGCGCGCACTGCGAAACCACTAATTTGATTTCGGGCCAGCGAACCGAATTTCAGCCACAGCCTTCGCGTGCAACGACAATTGCCGGAGGCTTCGCCTCGTTTTTTCACCCCTTCCCCGGAGGCAAGGAAATCTTTGCCGCTATGGAAGAAGAACTGGCGCTGGCGCTGATCGGCGGTTTGGAACAAAGCAAGACAGCGATGTTCGACGAACAATATCTGTCAACCGGCGGCCAGCTTTACGAACTGCTGACCGGGCGCGACCGAATGCTAGTGGATGTTCGCGGACTGCTTTTTGAAAAGTTCACGCGACATGGTCAGGCGACCGGTCACGCCTGCCATCCTTACGACCTCTGCACTGTGCTGATCGCCGAAGAAGCCGGGGTCAAAATCACCGGCACCGACGGCCAGCCGCTCAATGCACCGCTGGACACTACTTCAGACGTTTCGTGGATCGGTTACGCCAATGCGGACATTCGTCGCGAAGTCGAATCCACGCTTATGCAATTGCTGGCCAAACATCTGGTGTAAATTTTGAAGATGAAAAGCTCGTCAAAATTTCTCAGCACAGCAGTCTTGCTGGTTGCGGCCAGCGCATTCGCTTTTGCTCAATCTGCCAAGCCGCCAGCGGTCGAGCTTGAAATTATCGAGGGCATCTTTCACGACGGTCTGGGGACATTCGCCGAATTGCGACTGGCAAACAAACTGATCGAACTTGGCGGAATCAACCAAAAGCCTTTTGATTTAGAGCATAGCGAAACCAAAATACGCGACGCCATCGAACGTTTGCCTGCCAATCACCCGGCGCGGAAAAAGTTTGAAGCTTCGCGCGCCAACGTAAACGCGGCAGCCGAACGAGGAGCTGTTGAATTGCTGAATCGTTCCGGCAACGATTCCCTGATCCGCGTCGTTCACACCGCCAAAGATTTTGCCGACGCCAAAGCCGCCGACATTGTGCTGGAGTTCAAATCCGGCAAGCGGTTACCAGTTTCGGTCAAGACCGAAAAATCCAACAAGATCGCCGTCGCCGAAGGCCAGACGCCTGATATTCAAACCAAGTGGGCTGAGCGTTACTTCCAGGTTTCGGCTGCGGAGTTTGATTCAATTTCACGCGAACTTGGCTTCGCTTCAATGACCGAACTGAAAGCCAATTACCTGAACGTGTCGAAGTTGGTGGCGCAAATTCTGATTCGCAAACTCGGTTTGACTGATTGCCAGCCTGATGATTTCAGCCGCGCCCGCGTCACAAATCTGGAAGCTGCGAAGTTTTTGTTGCGCCAATTGCTGCGCTTCAAACATGGCAACGACGGCAGCACGGTGATAATTTTTGATCGGGATAACGGCTCGGTCGGGTGGGAATCTCTGTTGGAAGGAATTGATGTCGAAGGGCTGACGGCAGATCGAATTTCGTTTCGGCCTTCACGCCCGCGCAGCAATCCAATCGCTTCGGAGTTCGGAATCAAAATTGACGGTCAGGCGGTCGTGACTTTTCAAATCAAACACAAACGCGGAAAAGCTCGCGGCAGTGATCGTCAGTATGAGTTTTCAGACATTACGACCCGGCTGATTTTGTAACGCGGACATAATGCACAAACTCCACAGTCGCATCGCGTTTGTATTCGCGCCCATTGTCAGCTTTGAAACGACTGTATGGTTGTTCAAAAGTCCGCGGTTCGCCGCGCAAACTCAGGATGCGTTGAATCTCTTTCAGGCTTAGCACGCCTTCGTCGTTGTAACTCAGCAAAATGTGGCGAGTCCGCGCATTGACGATCAAATCTTCCATCGCTTCGGCGGCCTGTTTCGACTGGCAGTAACGGCTGCGAGTGTAATCGCGCATACCGGTCACACCCGAAAGCTGCGGAGTGTCGTAAGCCGCGATGGTTTCCAGCACGTGATAATTCGCGCCGTACTGACGATGGTTATAAGGCGGGTCAAGGTAAAGCACGTCGCATTCGATCTCGCGTATCAGTTCGTTTGCATCGCGTTTGTGAGCTTTGCAGCCCGCGACGTGGTTGGAAAGCTGAAGCGGTTTCAGTGTCAGTGGCCGTTTTGCGCTGGCCTTGAACTTCTTCAGATAAGCTCCATAAACGCTGGCTGTGTTTGCCACCTGGTCAATAGCTTCAAGCAAGGAAGCAAGCAGGTAAAAGTATTCACCTTCGCCGATCAGTTTTTCAGCACGCCAGCTTTCAATTGACTGGCGAATTGCGTCAGCCTTTTCAGCGTTGTCAGCGGAGTAATAAAACCTGCCACCAGCCGGGCCGTAGTTTTCAGCAATGAAGCCCGGCACACCTTCCAGACAATTGAGCAAACCAAGAACTTGTTCCACTGAGTTTGCGGCTTCGATCCGTTTTGATTCGATAACTGGCTGATTGGCTTGAAGCAATCCGGTGAAGCCCGGCTGCTCGTTCAGTTCGAGGTAGGCTTTGTTAAGCACGTAAGCGTAATGCTGAATGTCGTTGGCGACGACTTGCAAACCCAGGCGTTTGAAAAGGCGAGCAACGGCTCCGGTTCCGGCAAAAATATCGCAGGCAATTTCTTCATCGCCGTCACGGACTTCGCGCCAGACTTTTTCCAGGAACGGAAGCAGCGAATGTTTGGAGCCGATATAGTTCATTTTCGCTGCTATTCATCCCCAAACGAAATTCCAAGATCGCGCCCCGTCCGTATCACATCGTAATCAGTTGGCACTTGCTTTCGATTTTCGATGGCTGTTTCCAGGGGAACGGTTCTGATGTCTGAAGATTGATAGGCCACCATGACGTTGCTTTCGCCGCGCTGAATGGCTCTGATGGCGGCGGCTCCGAAACGAGTGGCAAGCAGTCGGTCTGCAGGAGTCGGCTGGCCCCCGCGCTGCAAATGGCCCAGCACCAGCGAACGTGTTTCATAGCCTGTCAAAGTCCCTAGCTCTTTTGCCAGATGTTCCGCGATACCGCCTAGGCGGCGCTGGCCTTCGCTGTTCGGTTCCTGGTAAATCAGATTGCCCCCGACTTCGGTTGCGCCTTCAGCAGCAACGACTATGGCAAAGTTGCGCTTGCGCCTCCATCGGTCATGCAGCTTTTCGACAATCGCATCAAGTTTATAAGGAATTTCGGGAATCAAGATGACGTCTGCTCCACCAGCCACACCTGAATAAAGCGCGATCCAACCGGCATTGCGCCCCATCACTTCGACAATCATGACGCGTTCGTGCGATTCGGCTGTGGCGTGCAGCTTGTCAATCGCGTCGGTCGCTGTTGCCACGGCTGTGCTGAATCCAAAAGTCATCTCGGTCGCCATCAGATCGTTATCAATCGTTTTGGGGACTCCGATAACAGGAATGCCTTTTTTGGAAAGGTGGTTGGCGATGGTCAGTGTGCCGTCTCCGCCGATGACAACCAGTGCGTGTAAATTCAGACGATTAAAGGCTTCGACGATGTTACTTGAAACGTCTATCGCTTTGCCATCCTCTGCAGTTTTATGTTGGAAAGGATTGCCGCGGTTGGTGGTGCCAAGGATCGTGCCACCGCGATATATGATTCCGCGAACATCTTGGGTATTGAGCAGGTGAACACGTTCAGGATGTAACAGACCTTCAAAGCCTTTTTCGATGCCAAAGACCTCCCAACCCTTATTAATAGCTCCAATAACTACGGCACGAATGACAGCGTTCAGCCCCGGACAATCGCCGCCGCCTGTCACAACTCCAATTCTCTTCGAGCCAATATCCGATTTGAGTTCCTGATTCATGCCTGTACTTTGGGGGGTTACGTCAAATGTATAAATTAAAAGCCGAACCACACACAATGCGCGGTTCGGCTTCAACTTTACTCTTTGGCGCAAAATCTGCAAAACAGATTCAGACCAATTCGGAATAGCGTATTCAAATACCGTCGGACAACGCCGCCAAATCTTTGACAACAATGTGACGTTCGTTGATATCAATCAGTTCACGGCGACGCAGGTCGTTCAGATGAGCAGTGACTGATTCGCGCGTGCTGCCAACCAAATCGGCAATTTCGCGGTGCGGCAATTTCAGGTTGATTATCACCGACCCGTTTTCCTGAACTGTTCCATAACGGAAAGCCATTTCGGACAATACCTTGGTCAAACGCCCAGGAACCGCTTCAAGCGAAAGGTTAAGCACGCGATCTTCACTTCGTTTGAGCCTTTCGCCTATGGTGCGAAAAACATAATCGTAAAGCTTAGGAAACTCCGTGATCATTTGCTGAAAATCTTCTTTGCTGGCGTAAACGACTGTCACATCGTCATGCGCCTGCATTGAGCGATCACGCGGGCCTGTCAGGTAAAGTGCGTCTTCGCCGAAAATGACACCAGGGGCAAAAATATCTATCAATGCTTGATTCCCGCGCCGGTCAGAACGCATGACTTTGACGTAACCATTAATCAGCCCAAAAATCTGGCTACGTTCGTCACCAACTTGATAAATTATGCTTCGATGGGGATACCTCTTGAAGGTAAATTTGGAAGAGATAGCTTTGAGCGTCATGTAATCGAATAAATAACTGAACTCCAATCGTGCCAAACCTTCTATCAAATCCAAACTGGATGCCGAACGTCTCCTGGGTTTTACAGGATTGGCGGAGCGAACATTCTCAATGATTCCTATATTCATAGCTTAATCCTCATTTTGTGAAGGATAACCATTTATCCCACGAACCAAATCACAGGCAAGAAAGGGCAATCAGCTTTTTTCCAACACAATTACTCAATCGTGTAAGCTGACTTTTTCGTAAGATCAAACAACTAGCCATCTAGTTAAATTTCTTCCCGATTTTATACTCATATACAACTATCAGTAAGTGCATTGATGACAAAACCTACTGGGCTTATCACTCCCTTTTAGACAAAACAACACAAATGCAACTAATAAATTAGTGCAGTATTTTGAATTAACAATTTTGGGAGGTTATATCTGACGGTGCGCACGATAGCATATTTCACTTTTTTTACACAACAATTAAGAGCATATTTTTTTATCTCTTGTAATCATTATTCTGACAATAAACCGCCGATCAGACTCATGGTCAATATCAAGCCAAGCCATCTGGCAAATTCACTTACCAGCTACCAGTGCAAAGCCAAACCACTTAGACACATGTAATCATCAGGACACCACGAAATCAGACGTCACCAAGAGGTTACATCCACTAAGAGCGACTTCTTGCTGCCACACTCTTATTTGGTTAAGATGGGAGTGAATGAGTGCTCATTCACTCCCATCTTCCTAACGGAAACTCTTATGCAAACAAAACGTAAGCTGGCAGTTCGTGCGGACGAAATGCCGGATGAAAAAAGTCGCAACGGAAAATCTGAAATTATATTGCGCGCCGCCGCCAAAATTTTTGCTCAATCTGGATACTTCAACGCGAAAGTTTCAGACGTGGCTCGCTCCGCCGGGGTCGCTGACGGCACTGTTTATCTGTACTTCAAAAACAAGGACGATTTGCTGGCTTCAATCTTCAGTTGGGCAATGGGACAGTTTCTGACTCGCGCTCGTGCTGAGTTGGCCGAAATTGTAACCGCGAAAGAAAAATTACTACGCTTCGCCAAGCTACATTTCTCCCTACTGGAACAGGAACCGGACATAGCAATCGTTTTCCAAATTGAGTTGCGCCAATCCACCAAGTTCATGGAACAGTTTTCAACAACTTACTTGGCTGAGTACTTACAAATGCTCAGAGAAATAATTGAGTTGGGACAAAAAAATGGCGCTTTCCGAACTGCCTTGAATTCCAAACTGATAGCCAAACTGCTTTTCGGAATGCTGGACGAGATGGCGACTAATTGGGTTCTTAGTCACGGCAACCACAGCTTGGCCGATATGGCTGAGCCGGTTTTAGATGTCTTTTTCAACGGAGTGGGTACAAACCATGTCTGATTCCAATATCAAAACCTTGGTAGATTTGTACCGCCATGTCGTGGCAAAACCCAAACCGGATTTGCTGAATTTCAAAAAAGATGGGCTATGGCAACCAGTTTCGACGAATGAATTGGCGGAAAAGGTTCGGTTGGCAGCAATGGGTTTATTTGCTCTGGGAGTTCACCCAGGCGCTCATGTCGGACTGCTTTCGGAAAACCGTATTGAATGGACAATAGCCGATCTGGCAGTAATCAATTGCGGCGCAGCCGACGTGCCGGTTTACCCGACTCAAGCCCCCAAGCAAGTTGCTTACATTTTGAATGATGCCGGAGTTGAAATTCTTTTCATTTCGAACCAAGCACAGTACGACCGAGTACGCGAAGCACTAAATTCCTGCCCCAAGTTGCGTGTGATTATTTCCTTCGACACTGTCAATGCTCCCAGTGGCAAGGTCATGAGCTTTGACGAGTTGTTGAATTGGGGTGCGGCGGCATATGACACCGACCCGCACGCTTTTGAAAAACTCCAGGCGACGGTAAAGCCAGAAACATTGGCCACGCTGATTTACACTTCAGGCACAACCGGCGATCCGAAAGGCGTCATGCTTTCGCACAGCAATCTGGTTGCCAATGTTATGAGCACAGCCCAGGTAATGTCGGTCGCCGAAGACGAAATCGGACTAAGCTTTCTTCCCTTTTCCCACATCTTTGAACGTGCGGTTATTTATTACTACCTGTTCACTCGCGCCAAAGTTTTTTACGCTCGCAGTATTGAAACCGTCGCCGAAGATTTGCGCGACGTGAAACCGCATTACCTGACCAGCGTTCCTCGCCTGTTCGAGAAAATTCAGGCACGCGCAATGGAAAAAGCCGAAGAGAAAGGTGGCGTAACTGCCAAACTGGCTCGGTGGGCAATTGCGGTAGGTGAACATTGGGCAGAAATTGTCAGCAACGGCGGCAAACCTGACTTCCTGTTGAGCCTGAAACACAAAATCGCCGATGCGTTGTTCTTTTCAAAATGGCGAGCGGCAATGGGCGGGCGCATTCAATACTTTGTTGCCGGTGGAGCCGCGCTGGCACCTGATCTGGCCAAAACTTTTTATGCCGCCGGGATGCCGATCCTGCAAGGTTACGGTTTAACAGAAAGCTCGCCAGGCTTGACTTCCAATTCAGCAACCGACAATCGGCTTGGTTCTGTCGGCAAAGCAATTCCCGGAGTAACAATCAAACTTGCCGAAGACGGCGAAATCCTGGCTACTGGCGCGAACATCATGCAGGGTTATTACAACAGACCCGATGAAACCGCCGAAACCCTGGAAACAGACGCCGAAGGCCGCGTCTGGTTGCAGACCGGCGACATTGGCGTTTTGGACAAAGACGGTTTTCTGTTCATAACAGACCGCAAAAAGGATTTGCTGAAAACCAGCGGCGGCAAATACATAGCGCCGCAGCCAATTGAAAATCTGATCAAGCGCAGCCGCTTCGTCAATCAAGTCGTCGTCATAGGCAATGACCGAAAATTTCCAGCCGCACTGATTGTCCCGCAACTCGATGCGATTGAAGCTTTTGCCGCGCAAAACGGAATTTCCGCCAATTCAAGCGAACTCATAAAACATCCGAAAATCATCGCGCTGATCGAAAGCGAAATTGAGCAGCAATGCGCTGAACTCTCCAAATATGAAAAGGTCAAAGCGGTGCTTTTGCTCGAACATGAACTGACAGTTGAAAGTGGCGAACTGACGCCTACGCTGAAGGTCAAACGCCGCGTCGTTGTCGAAAAACACAAAAAGACGATTGACCAGCTTTACCACGATAAAGAAGCTGCCCACGTTATGGCCGAGTAAAATTAGCCTGGAGAAAGTGAAGGCAATCGAACAAACCTGATTCAATCATGAGCCAGACATTTTCAGTCAATCTGAATATCACGCGCATCATCAAACACACGGCTACGACATGGAGCTTTTTCATGTCGCCGCAAAATGCAGCGCCGCCAAAGTTCATTGCCGGGCAAGTAGCCGTTTTAGAAATAGACAATTACGGCGACTCGTATTTCGCTTTTGCTTCAGCGCCTGAAGAAGATGAATTCGAATTTTTAGTCAGGCGTCGAGAATCCATAGAACTGACAACCGCACTGTTCAACCAGGACATGGCCAAGCAAGTGGTAATGAAAAACATCGTCGGCAGAGGCTTCCCGGTTGAAGAGCACAAAGGCCACGATCTGGTTTTTGTGGCTATGGGAACAGGACTGGCTCCGTTGCGTTCGGCTTTGCGCCATATCTTTCTGAACCGTGAAGATTACGGGCGACTGTTCGTGCTTTATGGCGCGCGCACAATAGAAGATTTCTGCTATGAAGACGAAATGGCTACCGACTGGCGACAACACGGAGTCGAGTTGCGCCAGGTCATCAGCCAGCCCGGCGACAGCGATTGGGACGGCCCGACCGGTTACGTCCAAAGCCTTCTCGATAACGTAGTGCCGGAAATGAACAATCCGCTGGCGCTGGTTTGCGGTTCGCGGGAAATGCAGGAACACACAAAAAGACGGTTGGGCGAATTAGGCTTTGCGCCGGAAAAAATTTTGACGAACTATTAAACTTTCGCCCACGAAATCACACGAGGAAACACAACTTCATCTGTTCTTTTTGTTCCTTCGCGTTACTTCGTGGACGATTCTGAGGAGACATCAACTATGCAGATAAAAAAAGCCGCGGTGCTGGGCGCGGGAGTCATGGGCGCGCAAATCGCCGCGCATCTGGCAAACGCGGGAATTCCCTGTTTGCTGCTGGACATTGCGCCTAAAGAATTGACGCCGGAAGAGCAAGCGAAAGGCTTGACGCTGGAATCGCGCGCGGTTCGCAACCGCATTGCGCAAGCCGGTTTCGACGCAGCTCAAAAAGCCAAACCCGCCGCATTTTTCATTGGCGATGCGGCCAAGCTCGTCTACCGTCGGCAACTTTGAAGACGATTTGCCGAAGTCGAAGATTGGTGATTGGGTGTTGAAGCAATCGTCGAGAAGCTGAAATCAAACGCCTGCTTTGGCGAACGCATCGAACCGCACCTGAAGCCTGAAGCGATCATCACTTCAAACACTTCGGGCATTCCGCTCGCCAGCTTGGCCGAAGGTCGTTCAGACAATTTCCGCCAACGCTTTCTGGGCACACACTTTTCTCAATCCGCGGTATCTGCACCTGATGGAAATCATCACGCAGCCGGAAACATCTGGCGAAGTCACCTGCTTTATGGCTGGTTTTCTGGACAAAACCCTAGGCAAAGGTATTGTTTACGCCAAAGACACGCCGGGCTTTGTCGCCAATCGCATAGGCAATTTTTCCATGCTCAATGCGTTTAACGTCATGGGTGAACTCGGCCTGAGTTTTGAAGAAGTGGACGCGCTGACCGCTCTACTGGCCATTACTGCGCCAAAGCGCCAGTTTCCGCACGCTGGATGTTGTCGGTCTGGACACCGCCTATAACGTAGCCAAAAACCTTTACAACAGCTTGCCCAACGACGAAAAGCGCGAATCGTCTGCGTCCCGGCGTTTATGGAAGCGATGGTTGAACGCCGCTTGCTCGGCGATAAAACCGGCGGCGGCTTTTACAAGAAAGTCGGCAAAGAAATCACGACGCTTGACACCACAACCTTTGAATATCGCCCCCAACAAAAAGCCCAATTCGCTTCGCTGAGCGCGGCCAAACAAATCGAAAGCCTGCCCGAACGGCTTCGCTCGTTGGTTTACGCTGAAGACAAAGCCGGTGAATTTCTGTGGCGAACAATGTCCGAAGCCGGAAGTTACGCCGCCAATCGCATACCTGAAATCGCTGACAACATTGTCGAAATTGACAACGCGATGAAATGGGGCTTCGCGCACGAAATGGGGCCGTTTGAAAAATGGGACGCCATCGGAGTTGAAAAGTCCGTCGCGCGATTGAAAGAAGAAGGGCGCGCAGTTCCCACCAACGTCGAAAAGATGCTCAGCACCGGAGCCAAAAGTTTTTACAAGACCGAAAACGGCCAGCGGCAATACTTCGATTTTGCCAGCGGCGAATACAAACCTGTTCCAACTCCCGCAGGCATCACGATCCTGAAATCGCTGAAAGACCAAAACAAAGTCGTCAAGAAAAATGCTGGCGCGAGTTTGATTGACCTCGGCGATGGCGTGGCCTGCGTTGAGTTCCACTCCAAAATGAACGCGCTGGGCAGCGATCAACTGGGAATGATCCAGCAGGCAATTAAAGAGGTCGAAAAGAACTTCGTTGGGTTGGTCATCGGCAATCAGGGCGAGAATTTTTCTGCCGGAGCAAACATCATGATGATGCTGATGGCTGCTCAAGAAGGCGAATGGGATGAAATCAATCTGGGTGTTCGACAGTTCCAAAACACTACGATGAGTTTGCGCTACTCGGCCAAACCTGTCGTCGTCGCGCCGCATCATCTGACACTGGGCGGAGGCTGCGAAATGGTTTTGCACGCCGACCGCGCAGTGGCTGCGGCTGAAACTTACATCGGCCTGGTCGAAGTCGGCGTAGGCGTCATCCCCGGCGGCGGCGGCACAAAAGAAATGGCCGTTCGCGCAGCCGAAGCCGCCGAAGCTTCGCCTGGTGTGGATCAGTTTGAAGTTCTGCGCGCCAACTTTGAAACCACCGCGATGGCCAAAGTCGCCACCAATGCGGTCGAAGCCAAAAAGTTCGGCTTGATGCGAAAACAGGATCGCGTGGTCATGAACGACAAACGAGTCATTGCCGAAGCCAAACAAACCGTGTTGGCGATGGTCGCCGAAGGCTACACTCCACCCCAACCGCGTCAGGACGTTTTGGTTTTGGGTGAAGCGGCGCTGACCAAATTCAAACTGGGAATGCACATGATGCAACGCGGCGGTTACATCTCCGCCCACGACGCATTGATTGGTTTGAAGATCGCGACCGTGATAAGCGGCGGTAATCTGACCCGCCCAACTCGTGTCAGCGAACAATACCTGCTTGATCTGGAGCGCGAAGCTTTCGTCAGTCTTTGCGGAACCAAAGCAACGCAAGAGCGGCTGGCGCATATGCTGAAAACCGGCAAGCCGTTGAGAAATTAAGGAGGCGTTATGGTAGCAACACAAGCAAAGCTCATCGAACCAAAACCACGCCTTTGGTCTATCAGGGAATACGACCAGATGGCCGAGTTTGGCTTTTTCGACGGCAAACGCGTCGAGTTAATCGAAGGAGAGGTGATTGAGATGAGTGCGATGGGAAGGCCACACGTGATTGCATTGAACAGAACAGCCGATTTGCTGAAATCAGCTTTTGCGTCCGGATGGTTTGTTCAGACTCAAGCGCCTCTGCGATTGGGACAGAGATCGGAACCCGAACCGGATATAGCCGTCATCAAAGGCATTATGGAAGATTACCTGACCGACCACCCTACATCCGCAGCTTTGATTGTCGAAGTTTCGGACAAAACGCTTAACTACGACCGCACCAGAAAAGCGAGCCTGTACGCAAAGGCAGGAATTCAGGATTACTGGGTGCTCAACCTGAAAAAGCATCAACTGGAAATTTTCCGCCGACCGATTCCTGATTCTGACGCTTGGCACGGGTTCAGTTACGGGGATCAGCATATAGCTGTCGAAGGCGAATCAGTTTCGCCGCTGATCAAACCGAATGCTCTCATCGCAGTTACCGACATGCTGTCACCATCGAATTATAGATAACGCCAAACATTCAAGGAGAAAAACATGCGTGAAGCAGTAATCGTCAATGCGCTCAGAACTGCCATCGGCAAAGCCGGGCGAGGCGCTCTGAAAGACTCAAGGCCCGATGATCTGGCCGCAGCCGTTATCAAAAAGTTGCTCGCCGATACGCCGCAACTCAACCCGGCAGAAATCGAAGACGTGGTCATTGGCTGCGCGACGCCCGAAGCTCAGCAAGGCATGAACATGGCTCGACAAGCGGCGTTGCTGGCTGGAATTCCTAACACAGCTTCGGCCATTACAATCAATCGTTTCTGTTCATCAGGTTTACAGGCAATTGCCCAAGCCGCAGAACACATTATGGTCGGTTCGGCTGACGTAGCCATTGGCGGAGGAGCCGAATCCATGTCGCTGTTGCCGATGGGCGGACACAACTTGTCGCCGAACGCCACGCTGGTGGACACATACCCGGACACGTATTTGAACATGGGTTTGACCGCTGAAAACCTGGCTCGCAAATACGAGATCACTCGTGAACAAGCGGACGAATTCAGTGTCCGTTCGCATCAGAACGCAGCGGCGGCAATTGACTCAGGCCGATTCAAAGATGAAATCGCTCCCTTCACCGTCGCCACGCGAGAACTGGAAACCGACGACAAAGGGCGCGGCAAAATCCGAGTCCGCGAAACCGTCTTTGAAGTTGATGAAGGCGTTCGCCGAGACACCACAGTCGAAGGCCTCGGCAAATTGCGTCCCGCGTTTCACGTCAAAGGAACCGTCACGGCGGGCAATTCGTCACAGACTTCTGACGGCGCGGCGGCGGCGTTGGTGATGTCCGCCGAGCGTGCGCAGGCTTTGGGGTTGCAACCAATGGCGCGGTTCGTAGCCTTTGCCACCGGCGGCGTAGCTCCAGAAGAAATGGGCATCGGCCCGGTCGTAGCGATTCCAAAAGTATTGAAAATCGCCGGACTGAAACTGGAAGACATTGACTTGATCGAACTGAACGAAGCCTTTGCGGCTCAGGCGTTGTCAGTCATCAAAGTCTTGAACCTTGATCTGGAACGGCTGAACGTCAACGGCGGAGCGGTCGCGCTTGGCCATCCGCTGGGCTGCACGGGCGCGAAACTGACGGCGACATTGCTTTATGAAATGAAGCGCCGAAAAGCGCGCTACGGCATGGTCACGATGTGTGTCGGCGGCGGCATGGGCGCGGCAGGAATTTTTGAAAACTTAATGCGATAAAAACTCGCCCACGAAGTCACACGAAGAAGACACGAAGAAAACTAGACAGGATTTACAAGATTGAGCAGGATTGGCGTGAATCCGACTCAATCAATGTGCTCACAGCTTCTTCATCCTGTTGAATCCTGTAAATCCTGTCTAAAAAAATTTCTTCTCTTCGTGTTCTCTTAGTGTGTCTTCGTGGGAGAAAATTTTAGGAGACAACCATGGCAAAAGAGATCATCAAAGGCGGCGGTTTTCTGCTTCAAGAAACCGTGTCCGCAACTGTTTACTCACCCGAAGATTTCAACGACGAACAGAAACTGATCGCGCAAACGACAGATGAGTTCGTCGAAAAAGAAATCATGCCTAACTTCGACAAGATCGAAACCAAGGATTACGAAATCCAGCGCGAACTAATCAAAAAAGCCGCTGACCTGGGTTTGATCAATGCTTCGATTCCTGAAGCTTACGGCGGGCTCGATCTGGATCACGTTTCGCAGATGCTGATATACGAACACCTGACCGGCAGCGCGTCGTTTTCGACTGGTTTTGGCGGAACGGCTGGCATCGGTTTGTTGCCGATCCTGCTTTTCGGCACCGACGAGCAAAAGCAAAAGTATTTGCCGAAAATCGGTTCCGGCGAATGGGTTGGAGCTTACGCCCTGAGCGAATCCAGTTCAGGTTCCGATGCCCTCGGAGCCAAAACGACAGCTCGATTGAGCGAAGACGGACAGCACTGGGTTCTGAACGGCGAGAAAATGTGGATCACCAATGGCGGGTTTGCTGATGTGATAACGGTCTTTGCCAAAGTTGATGGCGAACAGTTCACTGGTTTCATCGTCGAAAAGAACGATCCCGGAGTCAGCCACGGCAACGAAGAACACAAACTTGGCCAGCGCGGATCGTCCACTACGCCGATCATTATGCAAGACGCCAAAATTCCTAAAGATCGTTTGCTCGGCGAAATCGGCAAAGGCCATCTTATCGCTTTCAACGTCTTGAACCACGGGCGCATCAATCTGGGCGCTGGCGGAGTCGGCGGCAGCAAACGAGTCATCGGCCAGTCCGCCAAATACGCGGCTCAGCGTCGCCAGTTCGGACGCGCCATCGCCAGCTTCGGCGCGATTCAATACAAGATCGCCGAAATGGCTGCGCGCATTTACGCCTGCGATTCCGCTGTCTATCGCACCGCCGGAATGATCGAAGCCCGCGAAGCCACAATTGACAGAAGCGATCCGGTCGCCGTCATGAAGGCCATCGAGGAATACGCCATCGAATGCGCCATCGCCAAAGTCGCTGGCTCCGAATTGCTGTTTTATTGCGCCGACGAAAACGTACAGATTCACGGCGGCAACGGCTTCACCGAAGATTATCCAGCGGAAGGCGCTTACCGCGATTGCCGCGTCAACCGTATCTTCGAAGGCACGAACGAAATCAACCGCTTGCTGATTCCGGGGCAGCTCATCAAACGCGCGATGAAAGGCGGTTTGCCGCTCTTCCAAGCGGCGATGAAGCTTCAGGAAGAATTGCTGGCCGGCCCTTCATTTGATGGCGACGGAGACGAATCTCCGCTGGCCAATGAAATCAAACTAGCCGCCAACGCCAAAAAAGTCGCCATCGCCTTGCTCGGTTCCGCAGCCCAGAAATTCCAGGCGGCATTGGCCGAACAGCAAATGGTGTTGAGTTGGACGGCGGATGTGATTATTGACGCCTTCCAGATTGACAGCGCCGTTGGCCGCACCGCCAAGCTGGTTGCTCAGGACGGCGCGGAAAAACACGCCGCTGCGATTGACGCGACGAAGCTGTACACGCACGATGCCATCAACCGCATCGAAGTCGCGGCCAAGAACGCCCTGGCCGCAATTTCCGAAGGCGACGAACTCCGCGTCATGCTGGTGGCTCTGCGCCGATTGACGAAACAGGAGCCGCTGAACACGGCTGCGATTCGTGAACGGCTGTCCAATAAAGTCGTCGAAGCTGGCGGCTATATTTTCTAAAGCCATCTCAAGCTCAAGCCCGCGAATGAACTGCGGGCTTGAGCAACTGCTTGCAACCCGTTACCTGTAAAAATAGACTCGCGCTATGGAAATGACTCTGACACAAGAAATTCTCAAACTCAGTGTGGCTGAACGGATTCAGTTGTTGGAAGATTTGTGGGACAGCATCGCTTCAACGCCCGATCAGTTGCCGGTTACTGAGACTCAAAAGGCGGAGCTTGACCGACGGCGTCAACGCTTTGAACAAGGCACGACGACAACTCGCACCTGGGAAGAAGTGAAAGAGAATCTGAGGCGTGGATGATGGCGTACACATTGCTTGTCACCGACGAAGCCGAAGATGACATGCAAGACGCCGCCGATTGGTATCGCCTTGCTGACTCTGGCCTTGAAGCCGAATTCATCCGAACAGTCGAAGCTTGCCTTGAGTCAATCAAACGCAATCCAAGCCAATACCCCATGTTTACAAAGACGTTCATCGTGCATTGCTACGCAAATTTTCTTACGGCATTTTTTATTTCGTTTTTGACGCCACGATAATTGTTCAATCCTGTTTCCATACAAGCCGCAATCCGAATGCCTGGCAAAACCGTGTTTAACTTTTTGAGGCGACGATGCTAGCAAGCAACTCTCTTCCAATCATTGACGCCTGGGCGCAACCTGCTCGGCGTGACGCTTTTGAAAAACTGCCAGAGGTCGCGCGGCTGTTCAAACAATCCGGCTCGTCCCATTTGATCGAAAACGGTTTGACGCCCGCGCAGATCGTCGCCGAAATGGATCGCGCAGGGATTCGAACTTTGATGCTCTCGGCGTGGCATCGTCCGGGAGCCAACATTTACAGCAATGATTTGATTTCGGAAATGATTGCCGAATTCCCTGACCGCTTTGTCGGTGTAGCTGCGGTCAATCTGGAAAAGCCTGTCGAAGCCGTCCGCGAACTGGATCGCGCCGTCAATCAACTTGGCTTCAAGGCGCTGCGAGTCATTCCCTGGCTGTGGAAACTGCCGCCGAACGACAAGCTGTATTTTCCGCTGTATGTGAAGTGCATCGAACTCGACATTCCCTTTTGCACTCAAGTCGGCCACACCGGCCCGCTGATGCCTTCGGAAACTGGCCGCCCGGTTCCTTACCTTGACGAAGTCGCACTGGTCTTTCCCGAACTGAAAATCGTAGCCGGTCACATCGGCCATCCGTGGACGGACGAAATGATCGGTGTCGCGTGGAAACACGAGAACGTTTACATTGACACTTCAGCTTACCTGCCGCGTTATTACCCGCTGCAACTGCTGCATTACATGAAAACTTATGGGCAGGACAAAGTGATGTTCGGGACGAACTTCCCAATGCTTTCGCTGGAAAAATGCGTGCAGCAGGTTGATGAACTCGGACTGGCTGACGACGTGAAAGCGAAGTTTCTATTCCAAAATTCTCAGCGAGTGTTCAAGCTAAAAAACGAAGCTATATGAGAAATACAGCCAAACTATCAACTACGTTGTCTGGGGTCGCTGGCGAATACTTCGTTGCAGCAGAGCTTTCTCGCAGAGGCTACATTGCTTCGATTACCTTACGGAACACTCGTGGCATTGACATCCTTGTAGCAAATGAAAAGGCGACGAAATCCGCTGGCATCCAAGTCAAAACCAATCAGGATAGAAAAAAGGAATGGGTACTGAACCAGAAAGCAGAAGACAATTATGCCGAAAACTTGTTTTATGTTTTCGTAAACTTGAACGACTTAGCCACACTGCCAAGTTATCACATTGTCCCAAGTCGGGTTGTTGCTGAGTACTGCCGCCGCACTCACTCTGAATGGTTAGCAATGCCAGGTAAAAAAGGAAATGAACATAAAGACAACCCGATGAGAAAATTTGCTGACCTTCAACATACGTACCTTGATCGTTGGGATATGCTTGCGCTTATTTGAACCTTGAGGCTTATGCGAATCGAAAAACTCACCATCCCAACTCCTTTCCCTGTCGGCCCGATCAACATTTATCTGGTCGTCGAAGATCCGCTGACTCTGGTGGACACCGGCCCGAAGACTGACGAAGCTCTGGCCGCGTTGCGCGAACAATTACGTCAACTCGGTTTCGCCATCAAAGACATCCAGCGAGTCATCCTCACGCACACGCACGAAGACCATTGCGGATTGGCGGGAACGATTCAGCGAGAATCCGGCGCGCGGGTTTATGTTCACGAATGGGAGTATCGCAACATTTCAGAACATCGGCAGACTCGCGTTGATCGTAACTTGCTGTTGCACGCTGGAGTTCCGACGGAAGAATTGGAAGCGATGATTGGCC
>JBGAPB010000060.1:0-21784 GCA_044221525.1 Blastocatellia bacterium
CAACCAACGCAGCGATTGCACAGTTGAACCTTCAACTCCTAAACGCCCGGCTAATAGCAAAAACCCGCAAGCCAGCAGAGTGATCATCGCCAGCAGCAACCGCTTTCTGAACTGTTCCCACAGACTGACGAAGAAAACCATAGCCAGCGACAGCAATAACAGCCACGAACCAAAGCCATGAGCGTGAGCGACAAAATTGTTAACCATTGAAGCAGGCGCTCCATACAACCAAAAGATAGTTGCAAGCAATTCGCCAATACCGCCAAAGCTGAGCACGATCAAGAGCAGCCAAACCATTACAGTGACGATTCGATCAACAGTCGGCCACGTCGGGAAAAGTAGCAATTCAAAGTTTGTAGTCCCTCTTTCAAGCAGAAGTTCGGCTGACGACGCATTCCGCCTAAAGGCGGTGCTACGAACTTTCAACCGAGCGGCAATCCAACCTAAACTCATCAAAGCCAGGGCGATACCTTGAGCCTGCAAATGCAGCGGGTCGCTCCACGACGAATGCGAAGGCAGCACACGGCCATCGAAAATGGCTGCGATTCCACAGACCACGCCTACGGTCAGGGCCGCCTGAAACGCCGTGAACAGAACCGGCCAGCAATTCATCACAGACAGCGCCAGCCAGATTGCCGCCAGCCACAAAACGCGAAAAGCCATTTGCTCCAACGTCATCCAGCCGCCGAACAAGACAAACGGAGTTGCCGCAATCGAAGCAATAAGCGCGGCAGTCGTCGCCGGTCGAACAAAAACTTTTCGAGCCTTCTCGCTGTTCTTTCGCAACACAACCGCGACGATGGTTGTCAGGCTGGCAAATATCATTAGCGACAATCTGACAGGATGATAAGGCGCAAGCTGGACGCCGAACTTGAACGCGAATGCCTGCAAAATGGTCAGCAGCGACAAACTCAATCCAACCCAGCTTGCGATGAATTGATTGCGATGCCACGCGATGACGAAGGCTGCGACGGCGAAAAATAGATAAACCAACGTCAGATGTTGCGGGTCGCCCATCCTGCCAAAACCGTGCAAAGTCAGAATCAACAGGCTGAAAAAAGCCGAAGCGACTGCGGCAATTTCGTAAATGCGAGATTCGCTTTTGCGATTAAACCTTCGCCACAACTCAGTCGCAGCGCCGAACAACATAAACAAAGTCAGCCACGCGATGCCCGTTGCGCGAGTCAACAAACTGGCAATCAGCCGTCCGCCTTCGTCAGTCCAACCCTGCAAATCGGCCAGACTGCTTGCGCTCAGCAGATAAGCCAGCGCAAAAAATACCACCGCTCCGACGTGCGCCAGCTTCAACCGAAACCGCCAGGTGATAACCGCGCAAATCGCACAGTTGATCAAAGCAATGGCAACCATCTCCCACAGCCGAGGCCACGCCAGCACAAGACCGCCGACAGCCAGCATCGCGCCGAGCAAGGCTATGCTGGTCGCAGCCGTTTTCGTTTTACCCGAAGCTTCGTTGCCGACTCTCAGCGTCAAACCGCTGGCAATTGCCGGAACGCCAAACAAAGTGATGAGCACCGCAAACGAACGCACGGTGACACTAAAGATTCCAGACTTGACCAGTAACAGACCGAACGGCAAAACCGCTGCAAACGAAGCCAGGCCGAGCATCAGGAAGATTCGATTGGCCTCGCGTTCGCTGTCATCCTCTTTCGACCCACGCAGCATCATTCCGATCGCCAACCAGTAACTAGCCAACGGGGCCAAAGCCAGCCAAACAATCGCCGCTTGATTGCTCTGCCAGTGCTTGGCTATCAACATCGAAAGTGAAGGCAACAAAGTCGCTCCGGCCAAAAGCCATGACTTGCCGGAAACGATGACCTTTCCGGCTTGATAAACTAAAAACAGAAACAACAGCAGAGCAACGAATTCTCCACCAATGATGATTGGCAGGTTCGGATCGGAGGTCTGCGAAAATGCCGTCATTGCCAGAAAGTTGAGCGGCACAAGCAAAGTCGAAATCGTCAAAGCTCCCAGGCTGGTGGTAGGCAGTCGCCAACGAAACGCGCTGTAAAAACCTATGCCGAACAAACCGGCGGTGACGCCTACAAAAACTGAAAACTTCAGCAAAGGCACTGCCGTAATCTGCGACCACAAACTGATGACCAAAGCCAGCGAGCATCCTATGATCAGCAATCCACCGACAATTTCGCCCCAACGAATGCTGCTTTCTTCCATAAACGTTTCCAGCATTTCGGCGAAAGAACGACGGGGTTCACGTGGCGGCTCCGGCTGATATAAAACCGGCTCAACCACTTTTTCCGGCTCCGGCTTTGGCGTGGCGACAGTCCGAACAACCGGCTCAGCAACAACGGCTGGTTCAAGCTTGATGACCGTAGCAGGTTTGGGTTGTTGAGGAACTTCGGCTGCGGGAGTGACCGTTTGCTGAGGTCGCATCGGACGTATCAGCCGTTGGCGCTCTTCTTCAATGGCCTTCATCACGGATTGATAAGTCGCCGGATCAATCTTGCCCAGGTTCTGAAAACGATCCATCTGTCGGGCAGTCATCGCCAGATCAGCCAGCGGGTCAGGCTTGGTTGCTGCTTTCTGCGAACGCCCGCAAGATTGGCAAAAATCGTCGCCGAGTTTCAGGCTTGCGCCGCATTCGACACATTCCTTGCTCAGCGAAGTTCGCTCCAAAGGTTCAGGCGAGTCACCGAACAAGGCGCGAAGAATCTTTGCCAGCATCCACCATAAGGCGTGACCGACGACTGTGATAATTCCAAGAACGAATAAAAGGCCAACGAGAATTTCTGTCATCTTTCCTCCAATTTTGGGAAAAGAACTTCTGGGTTGATCAGCGATGGCGTCAAAACCCATCAATTGTCAGGCGCTGCTAGCAGGCCAAACAACAAAACTGCCTGCTCGCCAAGCTCTGGGCAAACTGCAAGCCATTCATCAAGCCAATTTAGTTCAATCGCTCAGTCAATCTCCGGCACAGAGCCAGTGGCAACAACAACGATGCGATCAGCAGCCTGAGCAGCAACGCCAGCCAGCGCCAGCAAGACAGCGGGAAAACAGAGGATCGCCCACATCCGTACAGTTTCAATACTTATTTGCTCCTGCAAAAAACTGACCGCAAAAGCAATGGCTGCAACGATGTAATACCCTGCCGCTCCAAACATTCTCTTCGCTCCTCGCTCCGGCCAACGCCTGGCCAGAAAAGCTCCACTTATGCCGACAATGCCTGAGACAAAAACTCCAGTCGCCACAACCACCCACATAAGACTGACTTTCTCGGTCCCGCCAAAAGCTCCTATAACAAAGTAAGCGACCAGAAGTCCCAAACTTCCGATTGCCCCAATCAACATATATTGCAGACCGCCGTAAACTGACAGCACCATCGACGTCAGTCGCAAAATTCTCTTTCGGCGCTCGCCTCGGCTGACAATCAATCCGATGACCAACCCGACAATGGCAATAATTTCCGACCAAAGGAAGATTTCCATATTCTCTCCTTGCTCACTTCACGTTTCCATAACCGCTTCTACTTCTCAAAGCGAGGACGGCACCTATGCCGTATCACTTTCGTTAAGAACACGTCAGATAGTAAAGGGAAGGTGCGGAGACGGTTAGCGAGCTTATGACGGTTGTTTAATTGCCACAATGCTTGGATTCAGGAATTTTTCCACGTAACCGCGGAGTTCAGTCAGCGAAGCGTCAGAGATAATTTGGAAGATACGCGTGCGGATTCCGGGCGGAACCAGTGAGGCTGTGGCTGAGTCGGTGATGACAAATGAAGATGAACGAAGACCTTTTTGCCAGCCCTTTTTGCGAGCATCCCGAAAATCCAATGCGTCGGGGTCAATCTTGACGGCAGCCAGCATCGAACGACCGTAATTCAAAAACGTCGGCCAGCTTGAAGCGACGGTGATCAACTCTTCAACCGAAGGAGCCGTTTCGCCCTTCAAGGTTTCAGTCACCGACCGCGTGCGAATCAGCAGACAAGCCATCTTCGGCGGCAATGCGGCTGAGACAATTTCGGCCTGACCATAAAGAGCGACTGGAACCGCGCCAACCAGATTGCCGCGATTGGCGCAATCTTCGATGCTGGCTCCTTGAGTGCGAAAGCCGGTGGCGTTACGGATTTCAGCAATCAGGATTTCTCGGAATTCAGGATCGGGATCAATGACAAGAAAATGATCGGGTGGTTGAAGCCGCAGCCAGTGTTTGACGCGCGATTGGACTTCGGCCAGAGAAAATCCTTTGCGGCGGGCGACTTGAAGAAATTCGACAATCAGGTTGTCCAGGTCAAGTTGAGCTTCAAGCTCGACTTCGCGATTGAACTTGCGAACGTAAACGCCGCTGCCTGCTCTCATTTCAACCCATCCCAACTCGGTCAATTCACTATAAGCCGCGCTGACCGTGTTGGAGTGGATTTTCAATCGCCGTGCAAGTTCGCGAGTGCTAGGGAGTTTCTGACCCGGATTCAAATCCTGGCTTAATATCGCCAGCTTGATTTGCGCCGTCAGTTGCTCGCGTATGGAAACATCGCTGTCTTTGGAAAGCCAGATTTGCATTCAAGAGTGGTAGGTGGTCAAGCGGTTTGAAACTTCACCCGTTCGTAAATTTCACTCAACGATAGAGTTACATTTATTGATTCAAGTGCCACTTCGGCATCCAGCCCTTCGATGTCAATCCGCAACCAACGTTTTTTCGATTGTCGAATGTGTTGAATGACGTATGGGCGATCCTGAGAAACGACCAGATATTCACGGAATGAATCAATAGATTGGTAAGCGATAAACTTATCTTTCAGGTCGTAAGCCGCTGTTGATGGCGAAAGAATCTCGACAATCAGAACAGGGTTGACCAGCATTTCCTGTCCATTCAGTTCTTCAAAAACCGGCTCGCCGCAAACCACCGAAACATCAGGATAGCGGTAAGGCCTAGCATCTGGAACTTTGACGCGCATATCAGAATTGAAAGCTTCGCAGCCACGACCTCTCAACTTCTGACTGAACAGAGTGCCAATATCAAAACCAAGCCGGGCGTGATTTGGGCTTCCGCCTGCCATTGCGAATACTTCGCCGTCGAAGTATTCGTACTTTTCTTCAGAGTTCTTATCCAACTCAAGATATTCTTCCAGCGTATATTTTTGTTTTGAAACAGCAACAGCAGACATAAATCCACCTCATTTTGCCTTCACGTCGTAACAGGTAAGCGTGTTCTGATTGCGGATGTAAAGCTTGCCGCCAGCCACAACCGGATGCGCCCAGCTATTTTTGCCCAGGTCAGCAATCGTGAAACGCCCTTTTTCTGAGTATCCATTCGGCGATGCGTCCGCCAAGCCGACGACCTGATCTTCGCCTAGCAGAAATAACATTCCGTCAGCGTAGGTCAGTGAACCTTTCCCTACGCTGCGATTCACCCACATCTTTTTACCGGTGGCAAATTCCAGGCATGTCAGAGCAGAATTCGAGAAACCGTAAAGATAGCCGTTGACCAACACCACCCCACCGTGATGATTCATCATATCTTTCGTAAAGTAGACTTCCTGCTGCTTAACTTCCCCGCCCTGAGCGCTCAAATTCAGCAAGGCTCCGCCTGTGCCATAGGCAGAAGAGAAGAAAACCTTGTTGTCAGAAAAAACCGGTGTGGTGCAATTAGCCGTATCATTAGAAACTTTGCTGTATTGCCACATCACCTTTCCATCGCTTGCTCTGACGCCCACAGCCGCACTGGAAGTAAAGTTCATGATCGTTCGCACTCCGCCAACATCAGCCACAATGCACGATGAATAAGCGGCTTCACTGCCCAGACCAGTGGCTTTCCAAATCGTCTGGCCGGTCATTTTGTCCAGCGCGACAATTCCAGCATCGCGGCCTCCCGGCGAAACTATCAGCCTATTGCCATCAACCAGTGGGGATTCACTGATTAACCATCCGGGATTGCTGGCGCCAAACTCCTTCAGAATGTTTTTGCGCCAAACAGAAGAACCGTCACGCGCTCGCAAACAGGCCAGGTCGCCACTTTCAGTCAGCACGTAAAGCCTGTCCCCATCCACTGTCGGCGTCGAACGAGGGCCATTTCCCCGCCGCTCGTTTCCTTTCGGCCCCAGCGCAGTTGACCAGACGGTTTTGCCATCAGCACGATTCAAGCCAAATACAACGCTGGCTTCACCGCGAGTTCCCTGGATGTAAATTCTTTCTCCGCTGATAGACACTGCGCCAAAGCCTTCGCCTATTTCAGAGATAGCCCATAAAGTTTTCGGCCCACCGTCCGGCCATTGCTTCAGAAACCCGGTTTCAGAAGACAAACCATTGCGGTTCGCTCCGCGCCATTGGGGCCAGTCTCCATTAGCAACAGGCGCAGGAGCTCCCGAAATTAACCCCGAAGTTAATGAGGACAACATCAACACAAAAAACAATGCAGATAAACGAAGCTTTTTCATTTTGGTTTTCCTTTCTTCTCCGGAAGTAGAGTCAGCAATTAATTTATGGTTTTCGATTGGGAAACAATCCGGCCAGAATTTCATTCTGCCAATACTCGACGGAATCTTTCATCTTCAGGCGGATTTGTTTCTCCTTCCTGCTCTGTAAATCGGCGACGATCTCGCCGTGCCTGGCAGCACTGTCAATGTAATTAACCTGCTCGCGAATGTTTTTCATCACAAAGAAGGCGAATAACGGCACCACAATTTTTTCGAGCGCATCAATCAGGTAGGGATTGCCTGTTATCGCCCAAACTTTGCGGTGAAAAGCCAGATCGTTTTCATAAAACACAGGCAGGTCCAAAGCCAGAGCCGCGTTTTTCATACCTTCGGTAAATTTATCCAGATCTTCAATGTCTTGCTCAGTCGCTTTTTCTTTAGCCCATTCAATTGCGATGGCTTCCAACTCTGCCCGCAATCGGAAAATATTATCAATATCCTCACGGCTAAGCTTGGTTACGACAGTTCCCTTGAAAGGAACCTTCTGAACAAAACCTTGATGCTCTAACTCGATCAAGGCTTCACGCACCAGCGGAGTGCCGACGCCTAACTGCTGCGCAATTTTGTTTTCAACAATGGGGTCGCCTGATTCCAACTTCCCGGCCAAAATTGCATTCTTGACGGAAATAACGATCTGATCTTTTTTGGTAATCGGTTTGATGTGTCCCAGCGCATCTGCATTCATCTTAGTTTATTCCTTGATTATTGCTGGTTTTGCCATAAGCCATTTTCAGAAAAACTGATTGATTGGTATGACCTGTCGGTAATGTTAGCACACCTCTCTACCGATCAAACGCCGATTCAGAGGCGTTGATATTTTTACTATTCGATGTTACTTCAACGCTCTGGATCAAGAATTAATCCGGCATTTTCATTTCGCAGACCAACGTCAAGAATCAGTAATAATTACTGGAGATTCCATGAAGACCATTCGCCGAGCCTCGCTTATCCTTTATCTGCTGACTCTAGTTTCGACATTTTCGATGGCTCAGCAAATTGATGGTCGCCGCAGCATTCCACTCATCGAAAAAATGATCGCCGAAAAGTTCGAGGCTCCCACATTCAAGTGAGCAACCCAACCATTTCGCAAACCAAGGTGGAAAACCACTCAACCAGAGGCTATCTGTTCGCAACAGGCGCGGCAGCTCTGTGGGGATTTTCCGGTGTGGTTACCAGCTACTTACTGCGCAATCGTCAGATGCGACCCGATGATCTATTAGTTTTTCGTACCGGATTTGCAACGGTCATTCTTTTTGTGTGGCTATGGTTGACGGCAAAGCATCTGGTCAAAATTCGCTTGGCGGATGTTCCATTTTTTGCATTGCTGGGTTTGATAGGCCTGGTGGCAAATCAGGGTTTTTACTATCTGGCGCTAACCAAAGTCAGCGTTGGTTATGCGTTGATGTTGCAGTACCTGGCCCCGATCTTTCTGATGACTTATGGAGTTTTGTCAAAAACTGAACGACTGACTGCAGGCAAAATTACTTCAGCGACAATGGCTCTTGGCGGAGTGGGACTGATGTTGGTTGGTCAGCCGGGAGGTTTAGGGCGCATTTCATGGACGGGTTCTTTGTGTGCGGTTGGCTCGGGCATAGGCTTCGCATTTTACACTGCCTACGGTAAACACGGTCTGCGCCGTTACGATTCACGGACAATGATGGCATACGCCTTTTTGTCGGCGGCGCTGATCTGGTTGATGATTCGCCCGCCGTGGCAGATCGTCTGGGGCAGCTACGATCTGCCGACATGGGCGTTCTTTTTCTATCTGGGAGCCGTCGCAACGGTGTTGCCTTTTGCTCTTTATCTGGCGAGCTTGAAGCATCTTGAAGCCAGTCGAACCAGTCTGACTTCAATCCTGGAACCGGTCGTAGCAGCTACGGCTGCCTGGATATGGCTAGGCCAGTCGCTCTGGCCGCTGCAAATCGCAGGCGGATTGGCAGTGCTGGCAGGCGTGCTGATGCTTCAGGTTGAATCCTTTTGGCTTCTAAGCCGAGCCAGGCAAAACTGACCGCCACCGCATCACTTTTTCTTACTTGAGGCTTCGACAATCAATTCGTTCTTCACCTCAAACAAACCGGACACGCCACTGGCTCGGACGTTGGCCAGATTGCTATCGCCTTTGCTCGAAACAACACCTTTGAGCGTCAATCTTCCATTTTTGATGATGATATGAATTGACGGAATGACTCCTTGCCCGTAACGGAACAGAGGCGAACCATAATTGAATAAAGCCCGAAATACAGCCACGCGCAACTGGTCGTCGTTTGATGACAATGGCAGAACTTCTATTTCATTGACTACCTTGTCAACGCCCTCAATCTGCTTCACGCGATTTTCGGCATCGCTTTTGATGATGGGGCGAGTAACTTCTCCTCGAAGATAAACCCTGCCATCGGCTTCGACATTTCCTTCCAACCAATCAAAGACACCAAAAAACGGAATCGTCACCAACTCTTTGCGAACCTCTTTGACCAGGCGCGCCAATTCACGTGTGTCGCGTTCTGCCCTCGGAGCCTTTTGCTCCATCTTTTTCTTTTGCGGTGCCAAAGAGCCTGCGGCAAAAACGTCAGAAGCAACAATCAAAACAACCATGGCGAACAATGCGAACAATGTCTTTTTCATATTTCCTCCAGTGAAAAAATCTTGCTAACGGAAAGTTAAGTATGTTTCGCGATACAATTTTAACAGGTGAAAACGCCTGAACACACATGCTTTACGATTTTTAGGCTTTACGGCATGCTTGCCGCAAGTTCAAATCAGTACCAATCACAAACTTGAAAGGAGCAGCGCACCGCTCTTGGGTATGCGCCAATCGTTATGAAAAAACTTGGCATAGGTTTCATCGGCAGCGGCTTTATCACTCGCTTTCACATCAAATCCTTTATTGCCGTGCGCGACGCTGACGTGCTTGGCGTTTGGAGTCCGAACAAAACTCACGCCGAAGAAGCGGCATCGCTGGCACGTTCAATTCGCGTCGGTGATTGCCAGGCATTCAATTCCATCGAAGAGATGGTGGCATCGCCCGACATTGACGCCATCTGGCTGTGCGGCCCCAACCACACTCGCATTGAAAATCTGGAAGCCATTGTAAAGACGATAAAGTCAGGTAAAGGTTCGCTGCGCGGCATTGCCGTCGAAAAACCTCTGGCCCGCAACGCATCCGAAGCCAAACGAGTCATCGAATTGATCGAAGAATCAGGCCTGCTGCACGGTTACCTGGAAGACCAACTTTTTGAACCGGGCATCGAACGCGGACGTGAAATTCTGTGGCGCAGGGCGGCGGCTCTGACCGGTCGTCCGTACATTGCCCGTTGCGCAGAAGAACACAGCGGCCCGCACATGCCCTGGTTTTGGCAAGGTGAATTGCAAGGCGGCGGAGTTTTGAACGATATGATGTGTCATTCGGTTGAAGTCGCTCGCTTCCTGCTGACCGACCCGGACAAACCGCGCAACAGCATCAAACCTGTCAAAATTTCCGCAACGATTTCCTGCCTGAAATGGGCGCGGCCTGAATATGCCGACCTGTTACAGCAGATGATGGGCAAGGACGTTGATTACAGAAATCGCCCATCCGAAGACTTTGCGAGAGCAACAATTCATTACGTTGATGACGCCGGCAATCCTCTGATTGCCGAAGTGACGACTTCATGGAGTTTTGTAGGACCGGGTTTGCGACTGTCATCCGAATTGCTGGGGCCGGAGTATTCGATGTTCATAAATTCGCTGAACACCAGTTTGAATTTGTTTTTCAGCCGCAGGGTAACTGGCAGCACGGGCGAAGATTTGGTCGAAAAGCAGAACGCCGAGCAAGGCTTGATGCCTGTGGTTGCCAATGAAACCGCCGAGTACGGTTACGAAGCCGAAAACCGCTACTTTGTGAATTGTTTTCTGGACGGCAAACAACCGGAAGTGAATTGTTACGACGGGTTGGAAGTGACTCAACTGTTGATGACGGCTTACAAGAGCGCCGAAGAAGAACGCACGATCACCTTCGATCCAGCCGCCATCGAAAACTTCGTTCCGGCAGTCGCGCGCGGAACATGGAAGCCTTAGCAGATGCATGTAGTGCCGCCTTCAGGCGGAAGGTTTCGACAGCTAAACACTTTCTGCCTAAAGGCGGCACTACGAACTTTTCCAGCGAATGAATAGCCAGCAGCGCCAAAACCAGAATCAGCAACAACCAAACTACGCTGCGATATTCCCATTGCAACGAAGCCGCGTTTGCCCAGTTGCCCCAGTGCCCTGAACTTGCTGCGGTCAAATCAGATTCTTCGCGCGAAATCGCGTTGGCGGCAAAAGCATATTTGCTCTGACCAGCAATAAGTTCATAAACGCCCGCGATGTCGGCTTTGATCCTCACTGCGTTGTCGCGCACCGCCAGTTGGCGGGTTTTCTTTTGCGGATCAGTCAGGCTGACCGATTGCACACCGGATTCGACGGTCAGATTGGCTTCGCCGCCCAAATGCACATTCGCTTGCAGCAAACCCGGAGCGGCTCTGGCTCGCCAGTTGATCAGGTTCAAAATCAGTATCGGCCAGTTCGGAGTTTCGTGAAGCGTCGAAAGCTGTGGTCGTAATCGCAACCTCAATTCGTGCCGTCCGTTGCGATCAATGTCCGTCAACAAAGCTATGTTGCCAGCCGTGATAACCGGCGCGCCGGGAAGCTGCGAATTCCCTGCTCCCCAAACAACTCCGCCAAGCGACAACCCGTCAGTCAAAGGATGCGCCCGGTCAACCACAAACGGGCCAAGATAGCTGCTTGCACCGGTTTCATTAAAGAGTTGCAGAGTCCATGCTTCAGTATCGGCAGTCGAGGGATCGGCCTTGTCGGTAATAATCAGTTCCGGGTGGTCGGAACTCAGACGAATTTGAGAAGAGGATTCAACAGCTTTTTCAACCAGTTCGTGCAACGTTGCGTCACTGACCCGAAGGTCAACGCGAACGATCTGACTGGCCTCCGGCATCAGCACGACTTCGTCATCAACCGTCAAAGAGTCTTTGCCAAGCTTGGCCCGCAAAGGCGAAGAGCTGTTTTTCAGAGTCAGCGTAATTCGGCGAGATTCGTTTGCAGCCAAAGCCAGCGATTGCGGATTGTGACCAGAGCCATAAGATGCGGATTGCGGGTTTTCGCTGCCGGAGATTTCGATTGTTAAAGTTGCGTTGGTTGATTGTGAAAAGAGATTGGTAATTTCCAGCATCACACGCTCTTCGCCGCCGCGCGCTGAGCGAGTAGCCGCAGTGAAAGCCAGATTGGGCAACGAAGCTCCGAATGCCCACCACTGCAATCGGCTGTCCGTCGGTTCCTGCGCCGGAGCGTGGTCGCTTACCACCAACACGCGCCCACGATTACCGCCAAGTTCAAATGCAAAAGCAATTGCTTCCTCCAATTTTGCCGACGGCGCTCCGCACTTCCAATTGTCGAGTAAACGAATTGCTTGCTCTACGTTACCGGTCGCCTCGCCTAAAAGTTGCGGGGTTTCCCCGGCCAACACAAACCGCAGCGGTTCATAACGATTGGCTCGCAGTTCGCTTTTGATCGCGGCGACTGCGCGATTGCGCGAACTGTCCTCACCACCTGCGAGCCCTCCTGCCTGCATGGAAAAAGAATCGTCCAGCACAACGACCAAAGGCCGAGCCGTATCACCAGTTCTCATTAACGGCCTGGCTGCGGCCATCACCAGCAGCAGAATGGCCAGCAACTCTAAAAAGAAAAGCAGCGGGGTTTGCAGCCTGTGAATTCGCTGCCCGCCATCCCATCGCTGCCGCACATCCAGCCAAAACACCAGGCTAGAAACTTGCTGCTCTTTAGCTTTGTTGCGAAGCAGGTAAATGGCCACCAACAGAGGCACGGCCAATAAGGCAACAAATGCTAATGGGAAGCTGAACACTGGCATCGGTTCTTAACGCGGAAAGAGCTCGTTCAACTCTAACGCGGAAGGCTGCGCGCCATACTGACAAAGCTCAAATGCTTCGGCGTACTTTACAGATTGGCCGGATTCGCCATAACGTTGCACCAGCAAATTACGATTGGCGTTGGCTACATCGGCATCTCTATCAATCAACCAATCACGAATGAAATTTTTGCGGCTTTCGTCGTCTTCCGGCACACCGGGCAGGTATCGCCCCATCCACGAATCTTTGTCTGCGAACTGTGAAGGCATGGCTTCTATGCAGGCGCGCTTTTTATCAATCACTTCATCTATGCCAACAATGATTGCCGGATCAAAGGGGTAAGGTTTTTTGAAATTGTCGGAGTAGTAAAAGATTGCTGGATTGCGTGGGCAAGGTGGAACGTCTGTGACGAAGAAAGGAGCTGCGACCAACACCGCGGCGTCTTCGACTAAAACTCCTGTGTATCGGTGATCGGGGTGGTAATCGCAGGTTCGATGGCAAAGCACAACATCTGCTTGCCATTCGCGGATCAACCGCGCGATGGTCCGCCGGTTTTCCAGCGTAGGCAGCAATTCGCCATCGTGAATATCCAGCACCTGCATTTCGATGCCAAGAATTTCCGCCGTGCGCTGAACTTCAGCTTTGCGGCGAAGCGCCAAGGGGCCACCAGCCATCGCAAAATGCCCAACATCTCCATTCGTCGTGGCAACAAATTTGACCTTGTGACCAGCGGCTGCCCACTTCGCAGCCACTCCGCCAGCTTTCAATTCGCAATCGTCCGGGTGAGCGCCAAACGCAATTATCCTCAATGCCATTTGTAAAATTCCTCGTTATGTAAATTTCAATTCAACGAAACAAATCAGGGTCACTTTTCCGCAACCCTCTGACCAACGCCTGCCACCAATCCTGGTAATGCCCGATTTCGATGTTAGCGGCTTTGGTTTGCCGAGCCGTTTCGGCGTCCAGCGCGTCGGCTGAAGTTGCTCCAAACTGAATCGCCTGAGCCTGAACCTTCGCTGCCCGTTCAGCCAGTAGCGTGTAACCCAATGCAAAGCGAATGTCGGTTCCGACAGAAATCAAACCGTGATTTTTCAAGATGCCGATGTTCTTAGTTCCGAGAGCCTCGGCAATCGGATCAGCGCCGTCTTCGGAAAACACCGTGCCTATGAATTCGTTGTACACAGCTTGCTCTTCAAAAATGAACGCCCCCATTTGATCGAAGACTTCGATCTCACGTCCCAGCGCGCTGAAACCTGTGACGCAGGGCGGATGCGTGTGAACAATAGCTCCCACGTCTGGACGCCGCCGGTAAATTGTCGGATGAATATCAATCGAAGGGTTTGGTTTGTGGCGACCTTCGATAACGCGGCCTTTCATGTCCACTCTAACTACATCTTCCGGCGCAATGTCGGCGAAGTAAAACGGATAAGGATTCGTCCATATTTCATCCGTGCCGGGAATGCGAATGCTGACGTGGCCAGCGATGCTGTCGTCCATCTTTTCATTAGCAATAATGCGACAGGCGCAGGCCAGATCAAGTCGAATTTGGTCGTGAAGATTCATCAGCCAGACTCCTCAATTATTTCTTCATCAAATCCAGTACCAGCGAAGTCATCGCCTTGACGCCGGTTTTGAGTGTCGGCTCAGGGTTCGGCGGCGCGAACGAACTGGAATGATTGCTTGGCAATTGCTTGCCAGCTTTCTGACTTTCGGCGATTTGCTCTGGCGGATAAACGCCAATGAAAAAGTAAAAGCCTGGGATCCTGTGGCCGTCCAATCCGAAAAAGCCGAAGTCTTCACTCCCCATCACCGGATCGGCTTTGGTGACGTTCTCTTTGCCCAGCGATTTTTCCAGCACCGTGGCCATTCTCGCCGTCAGCACAGGGTCGTTGTATGTCGCCGGAGCGTTCGACTCGCCAACTTGGACAATCGGTGCCAGGTCGGCGGGAATGCCTGCGGTCAAGGCAACGCCTTTGGCAATTCGTTCAATCGCAGCCAGGACATTTTTGCGAACTTCGGCTTTGTAAGTTCTGACCGTCAGTTGCAGATGAACTTCATCTGGGATGATGTTGTGTTTGGTTCCGCCATGAATCGAACCAACAGTGACAACCGCCGGATCAAGAGGCGAGTTTTCCCGGCTGACTATGGTTTGCAAAGCCACGACAATTTGCGCGGCAACAATGATCGGGTCTTTGGTCGCTTCGGGACGCGAACCATGACCGCCAATGCCGCGAACGGTGATGTCCACGGAATCGGCGCTGGCCATAAAGTAACCCGACGCATATCCAACCGTGCCTGCCGCGCTGCCCCAGGCATGCAAACCCAACAAATAATCCGGCTTGGGAAAGCGAGTGTACAAACCATCCTGCACCATCGCTTTCGCTCCGCCGATGGTTTCTTCCGCAGGCTGAGCCACCAACATCAATGTGCCTTTCCACTGATCTTTCAATTGTGCCAGCAACTTTGCCGTCGTCAGCAGCGAAGCGACGTGAGTGTCGTGTCCGCAAGCATGCATAACGCTGACTTCCAGCCCGGCGTCATTTTTGGTTTTGACTTTGCTGGCGTATGGCAATCCGGTTTTTTCTTCCACCGGCAAAGCGTCCATATCGGCTCTAACCAAAACGGTTGGGCCAGCGCCGTTTTTCATCAACGCGACCACGCCATAACCGGTGACTCCCGGCTGATCGTATTTGCCAACGTGCTCCGTGACTTCGTAACCCAGCGCGCGAAGCTCTTTGGCCACATAAGCCGAAGTCTTCTCTTCGTGGCCGGAAAGCTCCGGCGCGGCATGAAGCATTTTGTAAACCTCAACCAGCTTGGCGGTTTCGGCCTTCAACAGATCGTCAACTTTCGACGATTGAGCTTTCGCCGTAACCACCAGCATCAGGCAGCACGTAGCCACCAGAAAAAGTTTTCTACCAATCATTATTGAGTCCTCGGTTTTTAATTTTTATCTTGCAGCTTGTTGAGCCGATTGTTTTCTGTGCTGATCGAACCAGCCAATGATGTGCAGCAGTTTCGAGATGTGATGACTTGGGCGAACCTGGATGCCATGCGGCTCGTCGGGTACGCGCACCAAAACAGATTCAACACCCAGCAGTTTTAACGCTTGATAATACTGCTCCGAATCAGACATTGGTGTTCGGTAGTCGGCTTCGCCGGTCAAAACCATCGTAGGCGTTTTAACGTTCTTCACGACTGACAACAGGTTTCGCTTTTCGTAATGCTCCACGTTGTCCCAGGGAAAACCCGGAAACCAGTGATTGACCGTCCAGTTGCCTATGTCCGAAGTCAGCACAAAGCTGTACCAGTTAATGACTGGGTAAACCGTCACCGCCGCTCTGAAGCGCGTCGTATGACCTATCATCCAGCAAGTCAGAACTCCTCCGCCGCTGCCGCCGGTGACGTAAAGCTGATCGTTGTCAACATAACCTTTGGCCACTACGGCATCCACGCCTGAATTCAGATCATAGAAATCATCGCCCGGATAAGCATGATGAATCAGGTTGCCGAACTCCTGGCCATAGCTGGTTGAACCGCGCGGGTTGGTGTACAGCACAACGTATCCACTGGCCGCCATCAATTGTTTTTCCAAATCGAAACGGAATCCGTAATCCGCAAACGGGCCTCCGTGAATTTCGATGATCAGTGGATACTTTTTTGAAGGATCAAAGTTAGGCGGTTTGATGATCCATCCCTGAATCTTGCGATTGTCTTTCGACGAGTTGTACCAAATCTCTTCAACAGCGCCGATTTGCTTTCCGGCGAAGAGATCTTCGTTGACAGCAGTCAACACTTTGGCTGCCGATGGATTGGTCAGAGTTCCAGCGGCAATGTCGCCCGGATTTGACGTGTTGCAGAGAGTGATGGCGAACGCGCCGGTTTTGGAAATCGTGAACGCCCCGGCTCCACCATACGCGCTGGTTCCGCTGCCAACGTTATCAAGCAGCTTTTTTACTTTGCCATCCAGCGCGATGAAATACAGCCCAGTGTTCCCTTCACTGCTGGACAGAAAGTAAAGCCCGCTACCATCCGCAGCCCAGCGGTGATTGGTCACATCGCGGTCAAAATCGCCGGAGATGATTTTCGCGCCGCTGCCATCTCGTGCCATTACCGACAATCGCGTAACTTGATAACCTTGAAACTTGTCTTCATAACCCAAATAAGCGATCAACTTTCCGTCAGGCGAAATTTGCGGATTGCCGTCAGGGCCTTTGCGTGTAGTCAGCTTTTTGACTGCGCCATCGGCGACGGAGTACTCGATCACGTCTGTGTCGCGGGCTTCGATTTCGTAGTTTTCATTTCGGTTGATGGAAATCAATAGCGACTTGCCGTCGGGCGTCCAAATGGCGTCACTGGCTCCCCAAACCTGACCGCCTCCGTGCTGAAACTTACCGCTGGATACCTGTCGTGGAGTGCCTCCCTCGGCTGGCAACACAAACAGATGATTGTAGCCCGGCTTCAAGTAGCCAACGCCGTTGAAGCGGTAAACCAATTTATCAATGACCTTCGCCGGTTCGGCCCACTTTGCGCCTTCGGGAGCGGCAGGCATTTTGATGATCGAAGTTGGAGCTTCCGGAACCAACATCGCAAACGACAACCATTTGCCATCTGGCGACCAGTTCAATCCACTTGGGGTTTGCGTCAGATTGGTAAGCTTTGCGGTTTCCCCAGTGTCCATCCAACGCCTATAAATCTGAGGCGAACCGTCTCGGCTGGAAATGTAAGCCAATTGCTTTCCGTCCGATGACCAGCGCGGCGAACTGTCGTTGAAATTTCCCGTCGTCAACGGACGATGATCCGTGCCGTCCGTATTGACTATCCACAGATTCGACAAACGGCGGTCGGTCATGATGTCCGCGAACTGACGAACATATACGATGCGCTTACCGTCAGGCGAAATCTGGGGATCGGAAACGGTTTCCAAGTTGAAAATGTCGTTAACGGTCAGCTTGCCGGACTGCGCATGACCGGTCGAGGTAAAACAAATCAGTAAAATGGTGCAGACAAATAAGCGACGCATGTGACCTCACTTTCGGCTATGCAGCGTCATAAACTGGCGACGCCGTCTGGTTGATTTTGGCTTTTGGAAAGATGTTGCTGAACTGCGTGGGCATTAAACATCCGAGCCTGGATTCAGTCAATTGCCTGTCATGGCTGTGTGTGGCATCTTTGCGCGGTTCCACAACTTAACCCCAAAAGAGGAGAATTCACGAATGAAAGTTGGTTTTATAGGTCTGGGCATCATGGGTGCACCGCAGGTTCGCAATCTTTTACGCGCCGGATTTGAATTGACCGTCGCCACTCGCACGCCCGGCAAAGCCGAAAAGTTCGCCGCCGACAATTCGTCACTTGGCAAAGTAACCGCTGTTCAAACTGCTGCCGAAGTCGCTGCGGTCAGCGAAATCATCATCACCATGGTCACGGATTCGCCCGATGTCGTCGCCGTGTGCAGAGGCGATCAAGGTATCTTTGCCACGGCCAAGGCCGGTTCAATAATCATTGATATGAGCACCATCTCGCCCGAAGTCACGCGCGAACTGGCCGAAGAAGCAAAAGCTAAGGGATGCACCTGGCTGGATGCTCCGGTTTCCGGCGGCGAAAAAGGGGCCATTGAAGGCACGTTAACAATTATGATCGGTGGCGAAGCGGAAGCTCTGGAACGCGCCCGCCCTGTGCTGGAGGCAATGGGCAAACGAATCACGCATTTTGGAGCGGCTGGTAACGGTCAATCGGCCAAGCTCTGCAACCAGATCATGACGGCGGTCAATTTGCTGTCGGTGTGCGAGGCTCTGACTTTCGGAGCCAAATCAGGACTAGACCTGGCTACATTGCATCAAGCCCTGACTGGCGGCGCTGCCAATTCCTGGTCGCTGGAAGTGCTGGGTAAAAAGATGATTGAACGCGATTTCAAACCAGCTTTTATGGTCAAGCTGCAACAGAAAGATTTGCGGCTGGTGCTGGGGGCTGCCAGTTCCAACAACACTCCGCTGCCCGGCGCTGCGCTGGCTCACCAAATGTTGGCCGCAGTCGAAGCTGAAGGTCGAGGCGACGATGGCACTCAAAGCCTGTTCAGAGTTTTTGAAAAACTCGCCGGATTGTAACTTTACAAAACTCAGTTCAGAGCATCGCTAAAAGGCTGAACACGGCTTGTTTACTGGTCTTGCCTGTCTGCTAAAGCCTCTGCTTCCGCCTAAAAGCGGTACTCTGAACTCGTGCCTTGATCGGGCAAGTCACTCATCACACCGTAAACTTCAAGCAGAAGAACCAAGGCACGTTGCTCATCCAAGAACACCAGCCGACTTGAGTTGTAGCTTTCCTAATTATCGTCGTCTATTCTCTGCGGCGTCCAATTCAAAATTACCCGGAGCAATTTCAATGAAAACATCCTGCTTTATCATCTCAATTTCGTTGCTTGTCCTTTTGTCGCTTCTGCCTTTTCACACTGGTTCGGCTGAAAGTTCGGCATATATTCAAACCAACATCAAAACCAACTTTGCCAAATCCGAATATCAGATTCCAATGCGCGATGGAAAACGGCTTTTCACCGTTGTCTATTCACCCAAAGACACTTCGCAAACTTATCCCATGCTGATGCAGCGGACTCCATACGGTTCCGGCCCTTACGGTAGTGAATCTTATAAAAACCCACTGGGGCCTTCGCCATTGTTTATAAATGAAGGTTATATTTTTGTTTACCAGGACGTTCGCGGCACTTTTATGTCAGAAGGCGAGTTTGAAGACGTCCGTCCGTTCATCCCCAACAAGAAATCAACCAGCGACATTGACGAAGCAAGCGACACTTTCGACACAATTGATTGGCTGGTCAAAAACGTTCCCAACAACAATGGCCGCGTGGGCATTTGGGGGATTTCCTATCCGGGCTTTTACACTGCGACGGCGCTGCAAGACCCACACCCGGCGCTGAAGGCCGCTTCGCCGCAAGCTCCAATCGCCGACTGGTTTCTGGGCGACGACGATCATCACAACGGAGCTTACTTCCTGAACGAATCCTTTAGCTTCATTATGTTTTTTGGGATGCCTCGCCCCAAGCCGACAGCGAATCAATTCAAAAACTTCGATTACGGCACGACAGACGGTTACAAGTTTTACCTTGAGCTTGGTTCGTTGGCGAACGTCAATAAGAAGTACCTGAAAGGCGAGCACAAATACTGGAACGACGTGGCGCAGCACGGAACGTACGACGAGTTCTGGCAATCGCGCAGCGTGTTGCCGCACCTTAAAAAAGTCACTCCGGCTGTGCTAACTGTCGGTGGGTGGTTTGACGCCGAAGACCTTTATGGCCCGTTGCACATTTACCAGGCGATTGAAAAAAACAACCCCAAGACAAATAACACATTGGTAATGGGGCCGTGGTCGCATGGAGGATGGGCGCGCGGAACTGGCGAATCGCTCGGCAACATTCGCTTTGACATGAAGACTGCTGAGTGGTTCAGGGAAAATGTCGAACTGAAGTTTTTCAATTTTTACTTGAAAGACAAAGGCGAATCCAAGCTGCCCGAAGCTCTGGCTTTTCGCACAGGCGCCAACGAATGGAAGTCTTACAACGAATGGCCGCCAAAAGAAGCTCAACCGCGTTCATTGTATTTGCAAGCTGGCGGCAAACTTTCCTTTGACCCGCCGTCTAAAACTTCGCCGGAATTCGATCAATACATCAGCGATCCGGCCAATCCGGTTCCGTACTCCGCTCGAACTCCAATCAGCCGGAATGCGGGATATATGATCGAAGACCAGCGCTTCCTTGCTCAAAGACAAGATGTGCTGGCCTATCAATCCGAAGCCTTGAAGGAAGACGTTACATTGGCTGGCCCTATGATTGCGGATCTGTTTGTTTCGACGACAGGAACAGACGCGGATTTCGTGGTTAAACTGATTGATGTTTACCCCGACAACGCGCCTAACAACTCTCAGTCAGGTGGGCAGGTCAAAATGGACGGCTTTCAAATGCTGGTGCGCGGAGAAGTAATGCGTGGCAAGTTTCGCAACAGCTTTGCGAAACCGGAAGCCTTCACGCCAGGCAAACCGGCTGAAGTAAAATTCGATTTGCAGGATGTGAATCACACCTTCAAAGCCGGACACAGAATCATGATTCAAGTGCAAAGTTCGTGGTTCCCACTGGTTGATCGCAATCCGCAAAAGTTCGTGGATATTTACAACGCATCGGATTCAGACTTTCAGAAAGCCACGCACCGTATCTTTCATTCGGCGAAGCTGAGTTCGCATTTGAAAGTCGGCGTGGTGAAGTGAATTTACGGTAAGCGTTTGTAAGTCGCCGGGTCGGCTTTGAAGTAAAGCTGATTGCCTATACGAGAAATCTGGCCGGTAATTGCAACCGGCTCGGCGACAAAATCCAAAACCTGTTGGTTAACCGGCTCAGCCTTTTCAGACAACAACCACAAATTGACGCTACGGGTTTCAGAATTACTGGCAGAGTCACTGGCGGCGGAGCGCGCGACGAACATAGGTGGAACGCCTCCACGAATGCAAAGTGCGGCGCATTCGCGGTGAGGTTTCGTATGGCCGGGGTTCATCACTCCCAGATAGCATTTGCTATCAACGATCTCGCCCACCAGCGTGTGAGTTCCCAGGTCTTCAAAGGTTTCTTCCAGTGGCGGCGGTTCGCCGACAATTTGAATCGAATCTGCCGCGACTTCGATCATTTCGGTTTTATCGCGGTGGATCAGCGTTCCGCGCAGTTTGACTGATTTCCCGTTCATACCAGAAATCAAAGATTTTGCGCCGTGTTTGCCTTCGGCCACCAAAGCCAAACTTTTATGCTCGACGACCAAAATTGGAATCGGCCATTCTCGCAACACGCCTTGAAATTCCCGGACGTTACCGAACTCGAAAAAGCTGGCGGCAAATCGCTTTTGGCCAAAGACAAGCGCGAAGGCAGTCAGAGCCGTCAGAAAAAGCAATCCAATAACAGCACGTTTGACCAATGCCGCGATGCCGCCCGGCGCTGCTGGCAGGTAACCGACATAAAATTCTTTCAAATCCATAAACACCTCCGCAAAAAGCCTGGGGTTCAGGCTTTAGCCTGCCACCGCCGGCTGAACCTGTGTGCCCGGAGCATTCGGTTTTGGATCAACCAACACTCTGCCGCTGACGACTTTGACGTTGAAGGTCGGAACTCTTTCGGCAAACGGCGGCGGCGACGCCCCAGAATCCGGCAGGTACTGATAACCGTGCCACGGACAAGTCACACAACCGTCAATAATCCGGCCTTCGCCAAGCGGGCCGTTCTGGTGTTGGCAGACGTTTGAAATCGCGGAAACTTTACCGTCGTATTTGAAAACCGCGACTCGTTCCCCAGCCAGAGTAACAATCTTCGCGCAGTTGTTTTCGATTTCATCAACTCCGCAAACATCAACAAAACCGTCACGTTGTAACAAATCTTTCGGTTGATCCAGATCGCGTTCAC
>JBGAPB010000061.1:0-21051 GCA_044221525.1 Blastocatellia bacterium
CCGAACTCTTCTCTAAAGCCATATGCTCCACCTCTTTGAACTCGTTCTGATTGATTGCCACCATTTGTCCAGGCGCTGCCGTCACTTGGCGCTCCAGAGTAATTTGAGTGCTCAACATCTAAACACCACTCAGCAACATTCCCGTGCATATCATAAAGTCCCCAGGCATTGGTGTAGCCCTTGGCTCCAACTGGCAAAATCCAGTAGGAAGGCGAATAAACAGCCGTAATATCTCTGAAGTGCGCTAGTTTGTAATCAACTTGATCGCCAAATGAATACTCTGTTTGAGTTCCTGCTCGACAGGAATACTCCCATTCGGATTCCGACGGCAATCGAAATCTTCTGCCGGTGAAGCGTGTCAGTCGGTCACAAAATTCCACTGCAGCATCCCAGAACACAACGTCTGCCGGGGTTGTTTCTTGAAAATTCTGGCTTAAAGACGGGTCTACGATCTGCTTTCCCAAATCACGATTAACCTTCGGTAAAGTCGTAGCGACGATGTTCCACTGCTTCCGAGTCACTTCATATTGCCCAATAAAGAATGACTTTACGTTGACTGGATGTGCAGGTTTCTCTTCAGGGTTGGGGCTGCGGTCATTGCCCATTATGAAAGAGCCGGTCGGGACTCTAATCAATTCCAGTGGAACGCCGTTGATGTTTTCTACGAACCTGCCAAACGGAGCAGGCGGTGTTGGCGTGGGAGTTTGAGCCGAAGCCTGCAACATGCTCGCGGCAACTGGTTGCACAGCATTTTTGCTGATGATGGCAATTCCAGATACAGCTAAAAGGAACAGGCTGATAACTGTTGTGCGCATAAAACTCTCCTTGTCGAGATTTCGCAATGGCTGAACGCGATCATTCCGGTTTCTTTTCTTCAGTTACAGGCTTGGCGCGTTTGGCTTTGAATTCTTTGACCAGCGCGTCGGCCAGATGAGGTTCGATTTCGCCGCCGAGCGAGCTGGCGGTAACTCCCGCCAAAACTCGTTGAGTCACCGGCTCGATGACGTTGCAGGTGAATCGGGTTGTAAATTTTTTGCGCGTGACTTCCAGCACCAGATCGGCGCTTGAGATGCTGCGAGTAACTTCTAATCCCATTTCGCCGAACTCTTTGCGTTTGAGCAGTTCGCGTTCCAGCTTTTCTTTGTCGAAAAAGCCAGAGCGCGGGCGAATAAACAGCAGTCGCGCTTTGCTTAAGGCCTCGGCGGCGGGAAGTTCGCTAATCTGGCTTGGCCTGTGCAACTTTGGTTCTTGTGATTGAACGACGGTCACAGGTTCTGGCGTTGAGTCGTGATGGTTCTTTTTGGGCATAACATCCGGCAAAACAGGATGCTTGATAAAGCTCAGCAACAACAAGAGGGCGATGCGTCGCATGGTAATTCTCCTTTTTGGGTAAATCAGGTTGGGTTAAAACGACGCCAACTTATTCCAATAAAAAGATTGGCGCGGTGTTGGCTGGGACAGTTTTTGCAAATGGCGCGACATTCGGCGAACTGACACAGTAAAAGTCATCGTCCAATTGACGCTCAGCCGCGAAGTGTTTACTCTTGCGCTTACCACTAGCTAAAAACCAAGTTCACCGAAAATTCGTGATGCCCCTACAGCTTCAACCAACGAAAACCGTCCAGAGGAGTTGAGATGCCGAAGTACATCTTTGTCACCGGAGGAGTGGTCAGCGGCCTGGGAAAAGGAATCGCTGCCGCTTCTATCGCCGCCCTGCTCGAAGCCCGCGGATTGAAAGTCACCATGATGAAATTCGATCCGTACATCAACGTTGACCCAGGAACCATGTCGCCGTTTCAGCACGGCGAAGTTTACGTCACAGACGACGGAGCCGAGACCGATCTTGATCTTGGCCATTACGAACGCTACACCAAGGCCAATTACTCCAAAGCCAACAATTGGACTTCAGGTCGCATTTACCTGTCAGTCATCGAAAAAGAACGGCGCGGAGATTATCTGGGCAAAACCATTCAGGTCATTCCGCACATCACCAACGAAATCAAAGACGCCATCAAAGCCGTTTCAGCCATTTCTGGTACTTCTGAAAGCTACGACGTAGTCATTGTCGAAATCGGCGGCACGGTTGGTGACATTGAATCACTGCCTTTTCTGGAAGCCATTCGCCAGATGGGTAACGAAGTCGGTCGCCACAACGCAACTTTTGTTCATCTGACGCTGGTTCCATACCTGGCGGCTTCGGGCGAATTGAAGACCAAGCCGACTCAGCACTCGGTAAAAGAATTGTTGGGCATTGGAATTCAACCGGATATTTTACTCTGCCGATGCGAACGCGAACTGCCGGTGGACATGAAAGCGAAAATTTCTCTGTTCTGTAACGTGGAACAGGAAGCTGTCATTACCGCTCAGGATGTGAAGTCCGTTTACGAAGTCCCGCTGGTTTTGAACCGTCAAGGCCTGGATCAATTGTTGGTGGATTTGTTGCGGCTGCCGCTGGGCGACACCGATTTGCGGCAATGGTCTGGGTTGGTCAATCGAATTCACGGGCTGCGCGAAGCCGTAACCATTGGCATTGTCGGCAAATACGTCGAGCTGGAAGATTCGTACAAGAGCCTGAACGAAGCCCTGATTCACGGAGGTTTCGACAACAACGTCAAAGTCAATTTCCGCTGGGTCGAAAGCGAAGATTTGATGACCGACGAACGTTGGGAAGATCGGCTGCGCGACCTGGACGCGATTCTGGTTCCGGGCGGATTCGGCAAACGAGGCATTTCGGGAATGTTGCGCGCCATTGGTTACGCCCGCCGGGAAAAGAAACCGTTCTTTGGCATTTGTCTAGGCATGCAATGCGCTGCGATCGAATTCGCTCGCAACGTCAGCGGACTGGATCAGGCCGATTCGACTGAATTCGACCCTGACACGCCCGATCCTGTGATCTTCAAACTGCGCGATCTGGTCAGCGTTGAGGAAATGGGCGGAACCATGCGACTGGGAGCATACGACTGCAACCTGCGCGAAAACTCCTTGGCCAAAAGCATTTACCGCTCAGGCCAAATTTCAGAACGCCACCGTCACCGTTACGAGTTCAATCCGGCTTACGAAGACCGTCTGGCCGAAAACGGTTTGATCTTCGCGGGCAAATCGCCAGACGGAAAGTTCATTGAGATGATCGAACTCGAAGACCATCCGTGGTTCCTGGGTTGCCAGTTCCACCCCGAACTGAAATCGAAACCGCTGGCTCCGCATCCACTTTTTGCCAGCTTTATCAAGGCGGCTTACAATCACCGCCTGAGAGACGAAGTCGGCGAAGAGCAGGCGAAAGCAGAGGCCGTCGGAGCCGATTGAGATAAATTTCCAAACGAAATCAATGAGCAGTCTTTACCAAACGATCCGTCGCCGCGCAGGTGATTTGTTTTTGATCGCTGGCCCGTGCGTAATCGAATCCGAGCAGCACGCGCTGATGATGGCATATTCGATTGCTCGGATCGCTGAGCGGCTGAAGTTGCCGTTTGTCTTCAAGGCTTCGTATGACAAAGCCAATCGCTCTTCGGCAAGTTCGTTTCGTGGTGTAGGCCTGGGCGAAGGCTTGCGGATTTTGAAGCGAGTCAAAGACGAAGTCGGCGTGCCAGTCATCACGGATATTCACGAATCCGGCCAGGTTTCCGCCGTAGCCGAAGTCGCTGATGTTTTGCAGATTCCGGCTTTCCTGTGCCGGCAGACTGATTTGCTCCAAGCCGCCGCCAACAGCGGGCGAATCGTCAACGTCAAAAAAGGGCAGTTTCTGGCTCCGTGGGAAGTCGGCAATATCGTCAAAAAGATCGAAGCCGCAGGCAATCAACAAATCATGCTGACCGAACGAGGAACCAGCTTCGGTTACAACAATCTGGTGGTGGATATGCGCTCGTTTCCGATTATGCGCGGATTTGGTTATCCGGTGGTTTTCGACGCGACGCACAGCTTGCAGCTTCCGGGCGGATTGGGCGATGCGACTGGCGGTCAGGCTGAATACATCGAACATCTGGCTCGCGCCGGAGTCGCCTGCGGAATAGACGGTTTGTTTATGGAAGTCCATGACAACCCACAACAAGCGTTGAGCGATGCGACTACGCAATTCGCGCTGGAAAAACTGGAACCGTTGCTTGAAACTTTGCTGAAGATTCACGAACTGGTTCGACCGGCCAGGGCTTCGGGCTGATTCTGCGGCAAGGAAGTAACACCAAAAACGTTCTGAAAACCAGACGAGAAAAATCCATTTGAAGACAAGTAGAGGGATGATGAAAAAACTGTTTTTCGCTTCAATTGCGCTGGCGTTATTTGCTTCAACAGCCATCGCTCAGGAATTTGAGGTCAAGAAGTACGAAATCAACGTCACCATCAAACCGGAAGATTTAAAGGTTGACGTGCAGGCCAAGCTGCAACTGGTCAATCTTTCCGAGCCTAATCTGGCGGATAGAATCCTGCTGGACGCCAACAAACCGCGCATTTCGTTTTACGCCAATCTCAAAACGCAGTTCACTTCGATGAAGGTCAACGGTTCGCCAGTTACCTTCAAAACCAGCGAAGAACGCGGCAATGTGCTGCGAGTTTTCACAGACATGACGACGGCAATTGCCGCCATGCGCGAAGTGGAAGTTGAATTCGTGTATTCGCTTCCGGCGGCTGATCGAGGCATTGGGCTTCACGTGGCAAACGGCGAAAGTTATCTGTTGCCGCAAAGTTTCTGGGTTCCGACTCCGCACACTCCTTTTGCCGAGCATGGGGCCGACACAGCGCCTTTCACTTTAACAGTTACGGCTCCAGCCGGATCGAAAATTGTCTCCTCAGGCATTCGCAAAGGTGAAAATTCGTTTGAACAGTCCATGGCCGCGCAGCCTTTCGTAATCGTAGGCGATTACGAAGTCATAACTCGCGGAGGCGACAGTCATCCGGTTGAAGTTTATTTACCGCGTGGGTTGAATGAAGCAGGAAAACAACAGGCTGGACGACTGGCCGCCGAAGCCGAGCGGGTCGTCGCGTTTTACGTCAAATACTTCAATGTCGCCGCGCTTGCCCCATTCCGCGTGATTGCCACTCAGGCGCGGCAACTCAACACTGTGACTTCGGATAACTTCGGCGCAGTGCGCGAAATTTCTTTCACCACAGTCGGAGCCGTGACGGTTGACGACAATCTGTTTCGCCGGGACTTGCTGGATCAGGGCACAGTTGAATTGCTGGCCGGGGCGGCGGCGCGAGCCTGGATTGATGGACAGGTTTTGCTGCGCGGTCGAGGAACTGGGATGTTGCGCGATGCCCTGCCATCGTACTTGGTGGCTCAATACCTGGGTGACCGTTATGGCCCGGATCAACGTGAAACCTCGTTTGGCAGTTTTCGCCGTGCTTACGGCATCATCGCGCGTGACGATGCTCCGTTGTTGATGCAAAGCCCGCTCGACCGCAATTACACCACCAGCGTCTATAACAAAGGGGCGTTGATCTGGCGGCTGATTGAAAAACAAATAGGCAAACAGACTTTTGAAAACGCATTGCGGGCCTCGCTCAATCGTCGAAGTGTTGACGCTCTTTCGCTCAGCGGTTGGTATTTGCCGTCGCAAAACGGACGACCTCCACAGGTTTACCCTCTGTGCGCCTTGTCACGCTGCGCCAGTTTCAAGGAAGTTTTGCTGGCTTCTGGCGCGGATCGTCGGCTGGTCAATGAAATTTTCTCCAACTGGATTGAATCAAGCCTGCTGCCGGATTTCGCCATTGGCCAACCGCAAACCACCGCTGCCGGAGTCGAATCCACGCTTGCCAACTTCGGTTCCGGCGAAGTGACCGTCCAGATACTGGCCACAACCGATAAAGGCGAAAAAATAAGCCGCACGGCAACAGTCAAAGCTGGCGAATTCGGAACGGTCAGCTTCCCTGCCGGAACCAATCTGGCAACCATCGAAGCCGACCCCGACAAACTTTATCTGCAAGCCGATTACACCAACGACATTTATCCGCGCCGCCCTTCCCAATCCGAAGCCTTTGGCCAGGCCAATCTGGCGTTCAGCAAAAATGAATTCGCCACAGCTGAATCCAAAGCTCGCGAAGGCCTGAAAGAAACATCCAATTCGCCGACTTTGCAGGCTTTGCTTGGCCGAGCGCTGTTGGCTCAAAAGAAAAATGACGAAGCTGCAAAAGTTTTTGAAGCCGTATTGAAAAGCGAGCCTTTGCCTTTGCAGGCTTATGGCGCAGCCAATCTGGGACTGGCTGAAATTGCGCTCCAGAAAAACAAATTTGCCGAAGCCGCTATGCGCTACCGTTACGCGGCCATGTCTGACCTTGACGCCACTACAACCGTCGAGGCCCGCGACAGCGCCTTAAAAGCCGAACGCGGAGCCAACACCGTCAAAATTCCGGAAGACGTCCGGGCTTTCCTGCAAAAGTTCGACGCCGCTGTTTTGCTAGGCACAGCCGACACAGTCAATCCCTTTGTAGAGCTTGGAAATTTGCGCCGCTTCGCGCAATCGCTGGTTGTCAGAAAGCCTTCGATTTGGGTGACTGAGGCTTTGCGCGCCGAAGAATGGGATGCCAATCGCACGGCAATTGACGTCACGTTAAAGATCAAAATCGAAGGCAAGGATTATGCTGGCCGCGCCGTTTATGTGGTCAGCCGAGCCGCCGGAAAAATGTTGCTGAGCGAAGTTCCTGTCTTCGATGTGAAGTAAGAGATTTTTTCCTGGTTTATTAAACCTGGGCGGTTGACGGCATCAACCTCGATGAGTATCATCCGCCCTTCGTTTTTGACAGTCTCTTTGATTCAAATTGATTCGGGCCGTTAGCTCAGTCGGTAGAGCAACTGGCTTTTAACCAGTGGGTCGGTGGTTCGAGTCCACCACGGCTCATCAAAATAAATCCTAAACTCATCTGGGTTTAGGCTGACTTCAAGGCTGGGAATTCTTCCCGGCCTTTTTCTTTGCTCACTCTCAGCCATTGAAGCGTCGCACCGCACATTCCGTGGAAATACTTGGGCGTTCTTAAAAGATTAAAAAAGTTGTTTACAGCAAAAGGTCGGCATGTATAATCGCGCCCCGTGCCCGGCAAGTTTCGATGAATCCCCAGACAAATGTGACTCTCATTATTCCCGCAGAATCGAACCTTCCACCCCCGCCTGACGAATTCGGTCAGTCGAAATTACAACAAATGCCAAGTTTGTTATTCTCTCTGAACAATCCCAAGTAGTAACGGTCTATTGAAATTCAATGATGCTGCCTCGGCATGAGGTTTCCTTTTAAGGTCTGACTGTTGAGGACAAGTGTCTCTTCAGCTCAAAGCCAAAAGAAAATGCAATCTTCCAATCTGACAAACCACGTGAACATAAATTCTGACCAGCCCGTCGCAACCGACAATCTTCCCGTTTTTCGCATACAGGCTTCGCGTGGCTGGGTGGCTCTGCGACTGCGCGAGTTGTGGGAATACCGCGAACTGCTTTACTTCCTGACCTGGCGCGACATTAAAGTCCGTTACAAACAAACTGCACTGGGAGTGGCTTGGGCCATCATCCAGCCTTTGTTCACAATGCTGGTCTTCAGCTTCATACGCAGTCTGGCCAAAATCCCGTCGGACGGCATTCCTTACCCGGTGTTTTGTTACGCCGCACTGGTTCCGTGGACGTTCTTTTCAAACGGCCTGACAAATTCTTCAAACAGTCTGGTTGGCAGTTCCAATTTGCTCAGCAAGGTTTACTTCCCTCGCCTGATGATTCCTCTGGCGACCGTCTTTTCAGGAGTAGTTGATCTGTTGCTGGCTTTCGTGTTGCTGCTGGCGATGATGCTCTATTACGGCGTCACGCCGACCTGGCAGATTGTCTGGCTTCCGTGTTTTCTTTTGCTGGCGCTGATAACTTCGCTTGGAGTGGGTTTGTGGTTGTCGGCATTGAACGTCAAATATCGTGATGTTCGTTACATCGTTCCCTTCATCGCACAGTTCTGGATGTTGGCGACTCCGATTGCCTATCCTAGCAGTTTGTTAAAAGAACCGATGCGGACGATTTACGGTTTGAACCCGATGGCAGGCGTGGTCGAAGGTTTTCGCTGGGCGCTGTTGGGGTCAAAAATCACCGTCGGACCTCTCTTGATTGTGTCTTCGTTAATGGCGGTGTTGATCTTAGTTGGCGGAGCCTTCTATTTTCGAAGAATGGAAAAAACTTTTGCCGACATTGTCTGATTATTACCAGCGTGATGCTTCTCGTTAGGTCAAAACGGCTCCCGATGACTCTTTTTCCACGACTCCCCGTGTTGCTGACGCTGCGTCAGTATTTGAAACGCCATACACAAATTGTCCGCCTTGTTCGCGCAATTCGAGCGGTCTGGTGGTTAGGCCCCTGGCAAGAGTTCTTTCTTAAGTATCACCAACGCCGATCTAAAAATCCGACGCTGACTCGCAATCAAGATACGCTTTTCCCAAACCTGGATGTTGAAAATGCGCTGGCCTGTTTGAATCACACAGGATTTGCGCACGGAATTCAGTTGCCTGAAACCCAAGTTGAGCAAATTGTTGGTTTCTGTGGCCAGCAAGCTGTCGTGTCCAATCCCCATCTTCGTTGCCAGAGCGTCCACGACATCGCGCACGACCCGAAGTTACTGGAAGTAGTCAAAGGTTTTTTCGGAGTCGAGCCTGTTCTATTCAGTTCCAGCCTTTATTGGACCTGGCCGCCAGAAAGCGAGGAAAAGCGACAGAAGGCGTTGGCTCTGAAATCGAAGTTTCATTACGACGTAGGCGATTTCAAAACCTTGATCATGTTCATTTACTTGACCGACGTTGACGAAAACAGTGGCCCACACGTTGTCATTGCCGGCACTCACAAACGAAAGACGCCGCTGCGATTGCTGACGCGATACTTGAACGATAGCATCGCTTACGAGGAGTTTGGCGACCGAATCAATGTCATTACCGGACAACGCGGCACTGGATTTTTTGAAGACCTGACCTGTTACCACAAACACTCAGTCGGCCAAAAACCCAGATTGATGCTGACGATTTGTTATTTGCTTCAACGCTCGCCGCTAAACACATAACCGCACGGAGTTCTGGTTTGCAAAACTGGTTTTCAAACAACAACAGAAAATGTTTGATCGTTGCCGAAGTCGCCCAGGCGCACGACGGCAGTTTGGGGACGGCGCACGCTTACATTGACGCCGCCGCCCAAGCCGGAGCCGACGCCATCAAATTCCAGACGCACATTGCCTCTGCCGAAAGCACTCCCGGCGAACCTTGGCGCGTCAAGTTCAGCCGTCAGGACGCGACTCGTTACGATTACTGGCGGCGAATGGAATTTACTGAAGAGCAATGGTTCGGTCTGGCTACGCATGCCGAAGAGCGGGGGCTGATTTTTTTATCATCGGCGTTTTCGTTTGAAGCCGTTGATCTGCTGGAACGAGTCGGCGTTCCAGCCTGGAAAGTTGGCGCGGGCGAAACTTCAAACATTCCATTGCTGGAAAAAATGGCCGAGACAGGCAAGCCTGTGATTTTGTCCAGCGGCATGTCCGGTTGGGAAGAACTGGACGCGGCGGTCAATTGCGTTCGATCCAACGGCGCGCCCGTCGCCGTGCTGCAATGCACTACGGCTTATCCTTGCCCGCCGGAAAAGCTGGGCTTAAACGTAATTGGTGAATTGCGGCAACGTTACAACTGCCCTGTCGGGCTGTCCGATCATTCGGGAACGGTTTACGCAGGATTCGCTGCTGCCACGCTTGGAGCCAACATCATCGAAGTCCACATCACATTGTCGCGCAAAGGTTTCGGCCCTGACGTTCCGGCTTCGATCACGCCAAAAGGTTTGAAGCAGTTGGTCGCCGGAGTCCGCTTCATCGAACGCGCGTTAATGAATCCTGTGAACAAACAAGCTATGGCCGAAAGCTTCACGGAACTGCGGCAAGTCTTCAGCAAAAGCGTAGTCGCCGCACGCGATTTGAAAGCCGGGCATCAACTGACAACCCTCGACCTGGCTTTCAAAAAACCCGGCACCGGAATTCCCGCCGCGCGTTACCGCGAAGTTTTGAATCGCCAGCTTCGCCGCGATATTGCCGCCGACACTTTGTTTTCGGAGGAAGATTTTGAGTAAACGAAAAATCTGTGTGGTGCTGGTTGATCGCGCCAATTATGGTCGTATCAAACCTGTTATGACGGCCATCAGCCAGCGGCCTGAGTTGGAACTGCAAGTCGTCGCCGCCGGAACCATGGTGCTGGAACGATTCGACCAACCGGTCAACGTAGTTCGCCGCGATGGTTTCAACGTCAACGGCGAAGTTTATCTGGAACTGGAAGGTTCAACTCCGGCGACGATGGCCAAGTCGGTCGGCTTCGGCGTGGTTGAATTCGCCAGCGAGTTTCAGCGGTTGAAACCCGATGTAGTTCTGCTGATCGGTGACCGTTATGAAATGCTGGCGGCGGCGATTGCGGCGGCTTATATGAACGTTTGCATCGCCCACATTCAAGGCGGCGAAGTTTCCGGCTCAATTGATGAAAGCGCGCGCCACGCCATCAGCAAATTCGCGCACTTCCATTTTCCCAGCACCGAACGTTCAGCCGATTATCTGGTGCGAATGGGCGAACGCCCGGATTCAATTCTGGCTGTTGGCTGTCCGTCGTCTGACATTGCGCGAACCTTCGACAGTCGGCTGACGCCGGAAATCATCAACACTGGTGGAGGCGGTTCGCCAATTGACGTGGCCAATCCATTCCTGCTGGTGCTGTTTCATCCAACCACAACCGAATTCGGCGGAGAACGCGGGCAGATGGAAGCAGTGCTGGAAGCTCTGCGACGATTGGCCATGCAAACCGTTTTACTGTGGCCGAACATTGACGCCGGGTCAGATCACATCAGCAAAGCCATTCGTTCATTCCGCGTCAATCACCAGCCCACGTGGCTGAGAAATTTGACCAACCTGTCGCCGGAAAATTATCTGAAAGTTTTGGCCAACACGGCCTGTGCGATTGGAAATTCTTCAAGCTTCGTGCGCGACGCGGGTTACTTTGGAACTCCTGTCGTGCTCGTCGGCAATCGTCAGGAAGGCCGCGAAACCGACGCACACGTCACGCGAGTCGCTCCGACACCTGACGAAGTTTTCGCCGTGGCCAAATCGCAGCTTGAACACGGACGTTACGCGCCAAGCAAACTTTACGGCGACGGCTACGTTTCCGAACGCATTGCGCAAGGTTTGTGCGAGCTGAGGCCTTACATTCAAAAAAGACTTCATTACATTTACGACTGAACAATCATTACCCATCAACCATTTCCCATTGTTCATTATCAGGCAGGTAAGAAACCGTATTTCCCTGTCCGCTAATGATTAATGCGTAGTGGTTAATGGGTAATGACCGGCAAATCATGAATTCGCCATTGACTACTCCAAAACTTTCCATAGTCATTCGCTGCCGCAACGAAGCCGCCAGCCTTCGCAATGTGCTGGCTGCGCTCGGCGCTCAGCGATGCGATTTCGATTGGGAAGTCGTGCTGGTAGACAACGAATCCGAAGACGACACGCGCAAGCTTGCCGAAGAATTCGGCGCGCGAGTTGTCAGCATCAGCCGACAAGAATTCAGCTATGGCCGGGCGATCAATGTTGGCGTAGATGCAGCGCGCGGAGAACTGGTGATGCTGCTCAGCGCGCATGCTTTGCCGATTGGTTCGTACTTTCTGAATGCGGCGGTTGAACCTTTCAACGATCCGCAAGTCGCTGCTGCCAGGTGTTTGCTGGTCACCAGCCCGCGCCAGCTTCAAACCTGGTATCAACCGAAAGACATTCACTACGCTTCCGCCGAAGAGCAACGCAAAGCCGAAGCTGGCACGGCCTGGGTTGGCGAATATCCGACCGGCGGTTGTTGCGTCATTCGCCGCTCAGTTTGGGAAGAAGTGAAATACGACGAACAACTGGAATCGAACGAAGACAAGTTGTGGGCGTCGCATGTGTTGGCCAAAGGACAGGATCGCGACTGGAAGATTCGTTGCTGTTCGGAAGCCATTTGGATGTACACGCGCAAGTACGGACAAAGCGAACGTTTGATGCGCGAAATTCGCCAGCAAGTTTCTCTATACAGAATCACGGGACGCCCACCGCTGGGTGTTGGCAAGTATTCGTGGTTGCTAGTCAGGGCTTTGCTGGCTGCTCCGTTGGTCGCGGCGCGTTACGTGTATGAAAACTTCGCCTGGAACACAGGGCTGGTCAGCGTTCCCTGGCGAGCCAAACGATCACCGAAATCAGGCAGCTTCGCGGAGTTCGACCAAAAACGATAGATGACTGAATTGAACCAAGTACCCAAACCTGTGTGGCTGATTTCCGGCTTGACGTTGGCGGCGTTCGCTGTTTTCGGCAGCCCGTTTCTGATTGATTACCTGAACAGCGGAGACCAGTTACCGGCGACATTACAGATTGTTGATCCTCAGCTTTTTCAGGGCGACGCTATCGTTGCGGCGATGGGCAAACTGAAAAGCGGTTTTTACCTGACGCTGGCTGCGGCGATGAAACTGCTTAGCATTTCGCCTCAACACATCGAACCGATTGTTTACGGATTGTTCGTTGCTTCAAAGCTGTTGTTGATCGCGGGCGTTTTCGCCCTCTGCCGATCTTTGAAAAATAGCTTTTGGTTTTTTGTAGCCTTCGGAGCGTGGTGCTGTCACCAGAAAGCTTCGCTGTTGGGCAGCGTGACCTTGTTTATGCCGCTGATTACTCACAACGAAGTCGCCCTGGTGTTGGGATTATTCGCCGTCGCCTGTTTGCTGCGGGGACGAGTCATTTTGTTCTGGCTGCTGGCTGGAGTGATGGTTCTGGTTCACGTGCTGGTAGGACTGCAATTCGTCATTTGCTTTGCTCCTGCTTTGTTGTGGCAGCGCAAGCTGGACAGAAACTTGCTGATTGGCGGCGCGCTGTTCGCGCTTTGCTGCGTGGTGTATTTGCTGACAATGACGCCTCCGGCAATGAGCGCTGAAGAATGGCAATTGTTTCTTTCGACCAACGGCAACACCGCTCACATTTCATTATTCAGACACGGATGGCTGGATTGGTTTGGCTTTGCGTCATTCTTCGGATTGGCACTGGCAGCGTTCAATCGTTATTTGAAAGGCGACGCCGGTTTCGAGTTGTTGCGCCGAGCCGCGATTTTCGGTTCGGTGATCGGCTTGCTGATGTCGTTGGCCGCTGTCCTGAGCCGCGCAATGAAGCCGATGCTGTTTCAACCGATGCGCGTTTTTTTCTGGGTGACGTTGATCTGCTTTTTGATGATCGCCGCCGCAACTGTCGAAGCTTTTAAGTCATCGCGGCTGGCCGGAGTTCTGCTGGCATCGGTGTTGGTGCTGACTGTGTTGAACTCAATCCTTGCGCCGCTGTTTGGCTTGATTGGCCTGGCCTACTTAATCGCCGAACGTCTTTCGGCGAAGCCTTTGGAGTACGACGGCTCCAGTACCGCTCTCGTATTTCCCACTCAAGTAATTCTGGCATTAAGCGTCATCGCCATCTTTGCGGCTTGGGCGCTTGGCAACAAGCAACCTATCGGCTCGCTACGTTCACCTGTCTTGCTGATTCCTTGCGCCGTTTTGTTGGCAACTCTGTTCTTGCCGAAATTGAAAAGTTGGCAAACGCCGATGGCTGTTGGATTGATGCTTTACTGCCTGACAGCGGCTTCGGTTTATCGTCACAAATACAACGAACGCTGGCTGGACTCCGACTGGCGCGCGGTCAGGTTATGGGTTCAATCCAACACACAGACTTCTGATCGCTTCATCACTCCGCCTGACCAGATTGGTTTCAGAGTTCTGTCGCTGCGATCAACCCCCAGCGAAGCCCTGCCTCGTGTGATTTGGTCTGCGCCGTTTACTGCCTTGGAAAACAAACAGGCGGCGGAACGAGCGGCGAAAGGTTATGCGAACAACTCGACCGACGCGGCTTATCTGGTTGAACTGGCACACGAATGGAATTGCGAATACGTCATCGCACGCGGAGCTTACGATCCGCAATTTGTGCCGCTGTTTCGTGCTGGCAAATTTAGCGTGCTAAAAGTTACTGAATGAATATTCTCGGTTTAGTTCCAGCGCGTGGAGGATCGAAAGGCGTTCCGCGAAAAAACATTCGGCTGCTGGCGGGCAAGCCTCTGCTGGCATACACCGCCGAAACCGCGCTGGCTTCCAGCCGATTGACGCGCGTCATTCTAAGCACGGACGACGGAGAAATTGCCGAAGTCGGCAGAAACTGCGGCTTGGAAGTTCCCTTCCTTCGTCCGGCTGAACTGGCTGAAGACACGACTCCGACGTTGCCTGTCATTCAACACGCCGTGAAATTTCTGGAAGCTCGCGGCGATCGGTTCGACGCGATTTGTTTGCTGCAACCAACCAATCCGTTGCGAAAAACTTCGGACATTGACGGTTGCGTTGAACTGCTGGAAAGCGCCGGAGCCGACACCGTCTTCACGATGCTGGCTGTTCCAGCCGAACACAATCCGCACTGGGTATACTTCAAAAACGCCGACGGCAGTTTGCAACTGAGCACTGGCGAAGCGACGCCGATTCCGCGAAGGCAAAGCCTGCCGCCTGCATTTCACCGCGAAGGTTCAGTGTATGTTACTCGGCGCGATGTGGTGATGATCGAAAACAGTTTGTACGGCGCGCGAGTCATCGGCTTTGAAATCGAAAGCAGCCGCAGCGTCAACATAGACAACCTGGAAGATTGGGCGAAAGCAGAGTCGCTACTCCTGAAAACATTTTCCTCCACGAAGTAACACGAAGGGAGCACGAAGAAGAAAGGAAAAGACTTCCACGCCTTCGTGTTTCTTCGTGTGCCTTTGTGGATAAGTTCCTTGCTCTTATTGATTGATTTATGTGCGGGATTACCGGCATCTTCGGTTCCAATTATTCACCGACCAGATTGCAAGCGATGATTGCCAGTCAGCACCATCGCGGGCCTGACGCGACGGATTGCTACCATTCGCCAGCGGGTTTTGCCGGTATCGGTCACAACCGATTAAGCATCATTGACCTGTCGCCTGCCGGTCGTCAGCCGATGTCTAATCACGACGGTTCGCGCTGGATCGTCTTCAATGGAGAGATTTACAACTACCTTGAGTTGCGCGCCGAGCTTGGCGATTACCCGTATCGCAGCCAGTCCGATACCGAAGTCCTGCTGGCCGCTTACGAAAAATGGGGCGAAGCTTGCCTTGATCGGTTGATAGGAATGTTCGCGTTTTTGCTGTGGGATGAACGCAGCCAAACGTTGTTTGCCGCGCGCGACCGGTTTGGCGTTAAGCCGCTGTATTACCACCATGCCGCCGATGGCACGTTGCGAGCCGCCAGCGAAATCAAAGCCTTGCTCGCTTCTGGCGTTGCGCCGTTGCCGGATGAAACTGCCTGGGCGACTTATCTGACCTACGGTTTTTACGATCACAGCGAGCGAACGTTTTGGCAGGATGTTCGCAGCTTGCCGCCCGGACATTCAATGACCTGGCGTGATGGCCGTTTGCAAATCAAGCGTTGGTACAATCTGGCTGCTCAGGCCGAAATTGGTGAAGACACTCGCCCAATCAAACAAGTCGAAGAAGAATACTTGTCGCTGCTGACCGAAAGCGTTCGGCTGCGATTTCGCTCCGACGTGCCTGTGGGAATCAACCTGAGCGGCGGCCTGGATTCATCAACTCTGCTTGGCTTGGTTCACGCGGTTCAGGGCGCGGACAGCAATGTTAAGGCGTTCACCTTTGTTTGTGGCGACCCGGATTACGACGAATTGCCGTGGGTTCAGCAGATGCTTCAGCGGACAAATCATCCGTTGACGGTTTGTCGCTTGTCCGCCGAAGACGTGCCCGCGCTAGCCGATTCTGTCACGACGGCACAAGACGAACCTTTCGGCGGAATGCCAACGCTGGCGTATGCGCGAGTGTTTGAAGAAGCTCGGAAGCAAGGCGTAACCGTGCTGCTGGACGGGCAAGGTATGGACGAACAATGGGCTGGTTACGATTATTACCGTTCTCCAAACGGAGCGGCGCTGGTGCAAGGCACGAAAGAAAGCCCGGTTCGCCCCGATTGCCTGAAACCGGAGTTTCGAGAATTGGCGGTGAATTTTGAACCGTCAAAGCCGTTCGGCGACCGGCTTCGCAATCTGCAATACCGTGACGCGCGCTTCACTAAAATTCCGCGCGCGCTGCGGTTCAACGACCGAGTTTCAATGCGCTCTTCGACTGAATTGCGCGAACCGTTTCTGGATCATCGCCTGTTTGAACTGGCACTGCGACAACCGATGGAGCGCAAGTTTCACGATGGGCAGAGCAAATGGATGCTGCGACAAATCGCGCGCGAGTTGTTGCCGGTCAATGTCGTCGAAGCTCCGAAACGCCCGCTGCAAACTCCACAACGTGAATGGCTGGGTGGCAGTTTGAGCCATTGGGTTGATGAATGCCTGGAACTCGCGTTTCAACGGCACGCCAAATACTGGCTGGATGAAAACAAAGTCCGCGAAACATGGCGGCAATTTCAACAAGGACAAAACGACAACAGCTTTTTCGTTTGGCAATGGATTTCAATCGGGTTGTTCAACAAACTGAAAAACAACAGACAGCCACAAACTGATGTAAGGCTGATTGTTTAAGTTGGGTACGCAGGCGGGACGCCCGCGCTCTCAGAAAAAATATGAGTGATTTGAGAATAGAAGCAGTCGGATTATCAAAGCGATATTCCCTGGTTGGAAAACGCGAACGCTACAAAACGCTGCGCGACCAAATGGCCGAAGCCGTTGCCGCGCCGTTTCGCAAACTCGGAGCCGCGTTGAGCGGCAACGGAAAACGCGACGCCGACAAGGCCAAAAACTCTTTCTGGGCGCTGAAAGATGTTTCCTTTGAAGTCAAAGCCGGAGAAGTCATCGGCATCATCGGTCGCAACGGCGCGGGTAAAACTACGCTGTTGAAACTGCTGTCGCGCATCACCGAACCGACCAGCGGTTACGCGGACGTTCACGGTCGAGTAGGTTCTCTGCTGGAAGTCGGCACCGGCTTTCATCCTGAATTGAGCGGACGCGAAAACATCTTTTTGAACGGCGCGATTCTGGGAATGCGGCGCAACGAGATCGAACGCAAGTTCGATGAAATCGTAGCCTTTGCCGAAGTCGAACGATTCATTGACACGCCGGTCAAACATTACTCCAGCGGGATGTACATGCGATTGGCCTTTGCCGTGGCCGCGCATCTGGAGCCGGAAATCTTGCTGGTTGACGAAGTGCTGGCCGTCGGCGACGCAGCCTTTCAGAAAAAATGTCTGGGCAAAATGGGCGAGATCACCAAAGAAGGCCGAACCATTTTGTTCGTCAGTCACAACATGGGCGCGGTGCGTTCACTGTGCAACAAAGGCATTGTACTGAGCGAAGGAAAGTTGATCGAATCCGGCGACATCAGTCGCTGCATCGAACGTTATTACAAAGGAATTGGCGCGCTGGTCAGCGGCGAAGCAGAAGCCAACACCACGCATTCGCGCTTTGGCCCGGTGTTGTTGAATGGCACGCTGGATAACTCGCTGTCGCAATCCGAAGGCTTCAACGTTTCCACGACCTTGCACATTGACCAGCCAATCAGCGGCTTCACGCTGTACTGCATGCTGGAAGACATCGGCGGCAGCTTCATCTTTCATCAGCGCGAAGAGAGCAACGTGATGGGGTTGCGCGATCTGGCCGCGGGCAAATACGACATCTCAGTCAATGTCCCGGCGCTGTGGCTGAATCCGGGTTTGTATGCGCTCTATTTCAAGATTTTCTTTTGGGGCGGATACGGTTCGACCCGCCATGTTTCAGACAAGATAATGCTGGACGTAACCGGCATCAGCAGCACGGCAACAGCGGTATTGCATCCAGAAGTCGGCTGGTCGGTTCAACTGAAACAGCCATAAACCAACCTGACAAAATTCATGCATCAAGTAGACGTAGTTCATCTCACTTCCAAACCGCCGTTTGCGCCGGGTTCTTTCAATCGGCTGGTCGGGATGCAAATGGAAATGATCTCCGGCTTGCGCCAGACAGCCATCAGCTATTGGGATCAAGCTGTGCCGGCCAACGCCTCGACTGAAAACGTTGTTTTGGTCAACGGCGACGGTTTGTCTCTCACACAAAAAACTTTGCTGAAATTACCTGAACGTTGGCGCAACAATCGCTTCAACGGAGTTTCAGGGCGCGAAAGCCTGATTTACCTGTGGCAAATCATCAACACGTTGCCGCGCCTGAAACCCAAAGTGGTTGTGTGTTACGACAACTACAAATTTGGAAGCGTGCTGCGGCAACACATCAACTGGCCTTGCCGTTTGGTGCTCAGCCAACACGGTCTTTCTTACCATTTACCTGCCGATCAGGGAGCCAGGCTCTACAGCCTGCAATCGTTCGACGCGGTTTGGGTGTTGACCAAAGCCGGTTACCGATTTGATCGCCAACGCATCACCGCTTTTGAGCCGCTGGTCAATGTTATCCACGACTGGATTGATATGGACGTGTTTCATCCGGTCAGCGCCGAACGAAAACAGGAATTGCGACGCAACTGGAATTTGCCTGCCAAAGCTCCGGTTGTGATCTGGCTCAGCCGGTTGGTTCCCAAAAAAGGCGCTCACGTCGTGCTGCAAAGTTGGCGCGAAATCTTGAAAGAATTTCCCGACGCCATTTTGTGGATCGTCGGCGGCGGCGAACCGGGTTACATCAATTACCTGAAAACGCTGACAACGAATCTAGGGCTGACTGACAACGTGCGGCTGCAAGGAGCCGTCGCACCGGAATTAACGCCGACCTGTTATCAAGCCTCGGACATTTACGTTTTCCCAACGCTGTTCAGCGCCGAAGGCTTTGGTTTGTCTTTGTTGGAAGCGATGGCTTGCGGCTTGGCGTGTGCGGCTTCGGACATTGAAATTTTGCGGGAGCTTTACACCGAAGACACAGTTTTGTTTGTGCCTGATCCGAACATCGAAGACGCCTTCGTCAATCCAATTTTGTCGTTGCTGCGCGATGCTGACTTGCGCGCTCGGATGGGCAAAGCCGCCAGGAGCTACGGCCAGCAGCATTACCACCACGACAAAGTGTTGCCGCAATTGAATGAGTTTTACCGCCGACAAATGGCTTATTTGGGGGATCAATCGTGAATCTGGCGTTGCTGATTCCTGACGGCGTAGGCGTTCGCAACTTCGTCATCGGTTCGTTTTTGCGCGAAGCCAGCCGGGCGGCAAATTGCCACGTGCTGCATTCCATTCCCGATGATCTGCTACCCATTTATCAAAGCAGCTTGGCCGGTTCTGGCCAAGAATTGAAATGGGAGCGACTGACTCCTTATCAGGAAACTCCGCTTTCGATGACTCTGCGTTACGCGCTGGCTTACGCGCACATGCAATGGGCTGACACGGTTTCGATGCGAAACAATTTACGGCAACCGATCAAAGGTTCGTGGCGACGCCTAACCATTCAACGAACGGCTCGGCTGACCGGGCGAATCGCAGCTTCGCAAAGCGGCATTCGTTTTTTGGATCGCTGGCAAACTTCGGTCGTGCTGCAACTGCCGGAGGTTAAACATTACCGGCGAATGTTCGAGCAAACCAAACCCGCTGTCGTGTTCTGTTCGCATCAACGCCCGCCGGAAGTGTTGCCAGCGGTGTTGGCAGCGCGCAGCCTGGGGATTCCCACGGCTACGTTTATCTTCAGTTGGGACAACCTGACCAGCAAAGGCCGCATTGCCGCGCCGTTCGATCACTTTCTGGTCTGGAGCGAGTTGATGAGGACGGAGTTGCTGCGCTTTTACCCAGACGTGACGCCAGACCGCGTTCACGTCGTCGGCACTCCGCAATTCGATCCATACTCCGCCGATGAACTTCACTGGTCACGCGAAGAGTTTTTCGCTCGCGTCGGAGCCGATACTTCACGTCCGCTGGTTTGTTACTCAGGCGGAGACACAGGCACTGCGCCTGAAGATCACTTGCATATTCGCGCGTTGATGGAATTGATCCGTGACAGCAAGGTCAAAGGTGCTCCGCAAGTTTTGCTGCGCCCGGCTCCGGTGGATGACGGCAAACGTTATGACGAAGTTCGCCGCGATTTTCCCGAATTGATTTACGCTGCGCCTGCCTGGATTCATCCTGTATCGGGCAACTGGTCTGGCATTCTTCCTTCGCCGGACGACGTGCAGTTTCTGGCCAACCTAACTCGGCATGCAGACTTGAATATCAATCTAGCTTCGACAATGACTTTGGATTTTGCGATTCACGATCGCCCGGTCATAAACATCGCGTTTGACGCAACGGAACCGCCGATCTTCGGCAAACCGCTCTGGGACTTTTATTACCGCTTCGATCATTACCGCCCGATTGTCGAAATCGGAGCCGCGCGCTTCGCCCGTTCGCGCGAAGAATTGGCCGAACACATTAACGCTTATCTGGAAAATCCCGCGCTCGACCGCGATGCTCGCCGCCGTTTGGTTGAACTAGAAGTCGCTCTGCCAATCGGACAAGCTGGAAAGAAGATCATCGAAACGCTGCGGAAAATTTGTCACTAATGCACATCTGTTTTCTCTGCAATGAATACCCTCCCGGTCGCCACGGCGGCGTAGGCAGTTTCACGCAAACGCTGGCACGCGCACTGGTCGTTCGCGGCCATAAAGTAACTGTCGTCGGGCTTTACGATTGCGAAAAGATCGGCGACGAATGGGACGAAGGCGTGCGCGTTGTGCGAATGCCACATACCAAATTGCCCGGCGGCGGCTTTTTGCTGAACGGAGCCAGACTGAGATTCATTTTGCGTTATCTGCACAACCAGGAAGCGATTGATATTCTTGAAGGGCCGGAACTTAGCCTGGCAATGATTCCAGCAAATTTCCCTGCCGCCAAAGTGATTCGTATGAACGGCGGCCATCAGTTCTTCGCCGCTACTTTGGGCACAAAGCCAAAGCTCTGGCGCAGTTGGTTGGAGCGTCGCTCATTCGCGAGAGCAGATTATTTGTGCGCGGTCAGCAATTACGTTGCCGAAACGACTCGACAACTTTTGCAGCTTGGCGACCGCGCGATTGAGATCCTGCCTAACCCTGTTGATGTTTCGCGTTTCAAACCTCAACCGTCTGAACTTGAACAAGACGGTTTGATTCTGT
>JBGAPB010000062.1:0-20951 GCA_044221525.1 Blastocatellia bacterium
CAAAGGCTCGCGGAGTGATTTTGACGCCGGGCGCGGCCTGGCGGCGTTTGTATTCGTTGAGGTCAACCAGCCATGCAATGCGGCGAACTGTGGCTTCGTCGAAGCCTTCGGCGATGATGGATTCGATGCTCAGGTCTTGCTCGACGTAAAAATCCAGAATCGCATCCAGGACTTCGTATGGCGGCAAAGAGTCGCTATCTTTCTGGTCTTCGCGCAGTTCGGCTGAAGGAGGACGGGTGATGATGTATTCGGGAATCAGCTCTTTGCCGTCGCGTTGATTCAAGTAACGACAGAGTTCATATACCAGCATCTTTGGAACGTCTTTGATAACGGCGAAACCTCCGCACATGTCACCGTACAAAGTGCAATAACCTACGCTGACTTCGCTTTTGTTGCCTGTGGTCAGAACCATCGAACCGAACTTATTCGAAACGGCCATCAGAATGTTGCCGCGAACTCGCGCCTGGATGTTTTCTTCAGCCACGCCCATCGGAGTTCCGGCAAATACAGGGTCAAGCATTGTCAGGTATTGATTGAAAGCGTCTTCGATTGGAATGATGTGATATGCCACGCCGAGATTTTTGGCCAGTTGTTCGGCATCGCGGGCGCTTTCGCCGGATGAATACCGCGTAGGCATAAAGACGCAAGTCACGTTTTCAGCGCCGAGCGCGTCAACGGCAACGCAGGCCACCAAGGCGGAATCCACTCCGCCGGATAAACCAATGACCACGCTTTTGAATCCGTTCTTCAAAACGTAATCCCGCGTGCCGACAACCAGGGCTTTGTAGACTTCTTCAACAAGCTGTCCGACAAACTTCAGTTTGTCGCAGTCTTCTTGAAGAGCTTTTTGTCGAGAACCAGCGACAAACTGAAATCTGTCGGACTCCACTCGCTCGATTTCAAACGGCAGCTTTCTCAATTCGATCAGTTCAACGCTGATTCCCTGGCTGGCAATATCAATCCTCTCCTGTCGTCTTCGCGGGTCGTGCAGTCTTTCGTTGAAAACGCGGTCGGAGTTGATGTCGGTAACGATCAAATCCTCTTCAAACAACTTTCCGCGAGCGATGATCTGGCCGCGCTCGTTGATGACCAGACTTTGGCCGTCGAACACCAACTCGTCCTGGCCGCCAACCAGATTCACATAAGCCAGCGCGACGGCGTTGTCTTCGGCGCGAGTCGCCAGCATGCGTTCGCGGTCTTTGCCCTTGCCTGCGTGGTACGGCGAAGCCGAAATGTTGATGATGATCTGCGCTCCGGCCAGAGCCTGCACCTGAGTCGGGCCGCCCGGATACCAGATGTCTTCGCAAATGTTCACTCCGAACAAAACTTCGCCATACGCGAAGATCGGCGCGGTTTGACCGGCGTCGAAGTAACGATATTCGTCAAAGACACTGTAATTCGGCAGGAAGTTTTTGCGGTAAACGGCTTTTAGATCACCGTCGCATATCACAGCCGCCGCGTTATGAATGTCGGTCGTTCGATCAACAAAACCGACGATGGAAATGATTCCCTTCGATGCAGCCATAACCTCATCCAGAGCTTTGCGATTGGCGGCGATGAATTGCGGCTTGAGCAGCAAATCCTCAGGCGGGTATCCGGTCAGGGCAAGCTCCGGCACGGCGACTATGTCGGCTCCGGCGCGTTTTGCTTGTTCAATACTGGAGATAATTTTGGCTGTGTTGCCGGCGAAATCGCCAACCGTGGTGTTGATCTGCGCGAGTGCAATGCGAATGGTGGACATGTCTAATGTGGAATCATCAAAAGAATCAGGCATAAACCAGGCGGCCTTTTGGTTCGGGAATGGGGCGGTTCAACCCTTTTGCAGTCTCAATCCATTCTCGAATCACAACTTCTGCGTTGGCAATGGCCTCACTGTATGTTTGACCGTCCGCAGCACAACCAGGCAACTCAGGCACTTCAGCAATGAATGCGTCGTCTTCCTCACTCCAATAAATAATGATTTCATATTTCGTCATCGTTCTTCCTCGCTGACTTCATCTGCAAGTCCATACCTCAAAATTACTGCGCGAACTTGTTTAACCTGATATGCCTTTGCTTGCGCTCCTTTCGGCTGCAGGTTCAGGATTTCTTCAACTTCAGATCGTGAAAATATGTGGTGATCGCCGCGTACTCTCTCGACAAAACTTAGTGCCTTCAACAGATGGCAAAGATCATTGAAATTGATGTTGGCATCAGAAGTGCCGCGCAAAATTTTGTCGAGTAACTTATCTCGTCTTCCCATTGGCTCAATCCGTCACTTCGACTGTATCTATGATGCCGACGATGGCGGCGTCAACGGGACGGTCTTTCATGCCTTCGGCCATGCGGGCGCTACTGCCGGAAACGACCAGGACTTTTTCGCGAAAGCCCGCTCCGACAGTGTCAATCGCCACCAGATAACTGCTTTCGTCCTCGCCGGTCAGAGTGATCGGGCGGACAAGCAACAGCTTGCAGCCTTCCAGCCGCTGATCTTTGCGCGTGGCAACAACGGTGCCGATGATGCGTCCAATAATCATTTGGGTTTTGGATTTTGGATTTTGGATTCTTGATTGGCGCAATTCGTAATCAAAAATTCAAAATTCAAAATTGAATTACTTAATGCCTCTGGATTGCGGCGCAACCGGCATGGCTTCGTCCACTGAAGAATGCGGGCGCGGAATGACGTGGACGCTGACCAGTTCGCCGACTCGGCGAGCGGCGGCGGCTCCGGCGTCAGTCGCGGCTTTGACCGCAGCTACGTCTCCGCGAACGATGGCGGTGACAAATCCTCCGCCGATCTTTTCATATCCAACCAAAGTGACATTGGCGGCTTTGACCATCGCGTCTGACGCTTCGATCATTGCGACCAGTCCTTTTGTTTCAACCATTCCGAGTGCTTCCATTTTGCTCCTTGTCTAAAACCCGCTCCCTACCGGTCGCGGTACTGATCTGGCTAACCCGCTCCATAAAGTCGCGGTACTGATCCTGAATTACCGATTTAACAATTGCGCCGACTGAGCCAGCAATTCAACAAGCTCAGCCCTCGTCAAAGTAATCTCTCCGTCCCTTTGCCCCTCTGTCCCCCTATCTCCAATTCCACACGCTTGCCCGCTCCGAGCTTCAAAAGGCATGACGCCATTGCGTTCACGAATTTCAAACAACTTTGGAATCGCACGATCTGGGATCGTGTTTTCGTTGCCTAGGCTGCGCGCGATGAAACTGATCTTGCAAGTGTGTTCCAGAGTTTCCAGTTTGTTGAATGCCTGTTCCAGCGTCGTAGCATAAGCCACTGCTCCGTGATTGGCCATCAACAGAGCGTCGTGAAATTCCAGGTAAGGTTCAATTGCATCGGTTAGTTCGCGAGTCGAAGGCGTTCCATAAGCCGCCAGCGGAACACATCCAAGCGTCAACACGACCTCGGACAGAATCGCTTTGCTCAAACTCAAACCGGCAACGGCAAATCCCGTGGCGTGCGGCGGGTGAGCGTGAACTACAGCATTAATGTCCGGGCGATGCTGATAAATCACTTTGTGCATTGGCCATTCAGAGGAAACTTTGTAATCGGAAGGTTCGAGTGGATTACCGTCCAAATCCACAGTAACCATCATCTCCGGCGTCATCCAGCCTTTGCTGACAGCCGACGGCGTAGCAATGCAGCGATTTTCGCCAACTCGCACGCTGATGTTTCCGTCGCCCGCAACCAACAAACCTCGGTCGTAACACCGTGTGGCGATTTGAACTATCTGCTCTTTGATCTTCTGCTCGTTTACCATTTCGGAATTCTGACAGGATTTACAGGACTGAACAGGATTGGCAATCATCCTGAAAAATCTTGTCCATTCTGACTACTCTCTTCATTTCGTTGTGCCGTTATTGACAGCTTCTTGCCGCAAAAACTCTCTGTATCCGATGTTGATCGCTTCGGCGCTTGGATTGGCCAGGAAGTACGACAGGCTTTCCAGTGAGATTGTCAGATCAACATTTTTGACCTTCACGCCCGGCTTTGGATTCAAATGCACCGGGGCGAAATTCAAAACGGCGCGAACTCCGGCTTCAGTGACCTGCTCCAAAACTCGTTCGGCGGCGGCAGCCGGAACGGCGATAATAACGATTTCAACACCTTCCTGCTGAATGAAACCACTCAAACTTTTAGTGCTTTGAATTCGCAATCCCATACGCGTCCGATTGCCCAGCTTGGCGGGATCGTCGTCAAACAATCCAACGACTTCAAAACTACCGTGACTGAAACTGTGAGAATTAGCCAGCGCAGTTCCCAAATTTCCCAAGCCGACAATGGCGACTTTACGTTTGACGGTCAGCCCCAAAATCTCGATCAACTGATTTCTCAATTCCTGGACGTTGTAACCCACGCCTCGCACCCCGAATTCGCCGAAATAAGCCAGGTCTTTGCGAATCTGAGCCGAATTCAGATTGAACTGATCGGCCATCATCTTTGACGAAATAGCCTCGACACCTGCCGTCGCCAACTCGTTCAAACATCGCAAATAAACCGACAGGCGATTAGTCGTAAGTTCTGAAATCTTCTCTGTTTTCATGCTGTTGGAATGCCTCTGCTCAATCGGAAATGCACGATAGCTTAGGCTTCTGACGACTGTCAACTTCGCGTTTTGACAAGGTTTGAGGCGCTCCGTACACTCCGCACGCACTGAAAAAATCATTGGAGAAAAACTCTTGATTGCGCACATTTCCGGCAAGCTGATTCAGAAACAGCCGAACTCCATCATCGTTGACGTGGGCGGAGTCGGGTACGAATTGAACGTGCCACTTTCGACGTTTTACGATCTGGGCGAAGTCGGCGTGAACGTCAGCCTGCGAGTTCACACTCACGTCCGAGAAGACGCGCTGCAGCTTTTTGGCTTTCGCACCGAAGCGGAAAAGAAACTCTTCCTGCTGCTCAATACCGTTTCAGGCATTGGCCCCAAGCTGGCGATTACGGTTTTGTCGGGGCTGAGCGCCGAAGAATTAATTCAGGCCATTCGTGCCGGAAATCTGGTCAGGCTGACCGGCATTCCCGGCGTAGGCAAAAAGACCGCCGAACGAATGCTGGTGGAACTGAAAGACAAAGTCGCTGCGATTTTGCCGCCCGGTCTGGAAGACGCGACTACGGCGGTTATTGCTCAAACCGGCGACGCCATGCGCGAAGATGTGATTTCGGCTCTGGTCAATCTGGGGTACCCGCGCGCTCAAGCCGAAAAAGCCGTCAACTCCGTTTTGAAGCAAATGCCCGACGCACGGTTTGAAGTCGCGCTGAAATCGGCTCTGCGCTCTCTGGCGATTTAAGAAAAATGAGAACACTAAAGCAATTGTTTGAAAACAATCGCTCCTGGGCACAGGGGGTGAAAAACAGGCAGGCGGACTTTTTCGAGTTACTGTCAAAACAACAATCGCCGGAGTATTTGTGGATTGGCTGTTCCGACAGCCGTTTGCCTCCGAACGAAATCATAGGCCTGATGCCCGGCGAATTGTTCGTTCACCGCAACGTGGCCAACGTAGTCATTCATACAGATTTCAATTGCCTGTCGGTGATGGAATACGCCATAGAAGTTTTGAAGATCAAACACGTCATGATTTGCGGCCATCACGGTTGCGGCGGAGTCCAGGCCGCGCTCAGAAATCTGGAGCTTGGACTGATAGACAACTGGCTGCGCCACGTCCGCGATGTTTTCGACAAGCATCAAACTGTGCTGAACCGCATTGCCAAAGAATCAAAACGCTGGGACAAGCTCTGCGAATTAAACGTCGTCGAACAAGCCCACAACGTCTGCAACACGACCATAGTTCAACGAGCGTGGAAAAACGGCCAACAACTTTCCATTCACGGCTGGGTTTACAACTTGAATGACGGTTTGCTGCGTGATCTGAACGTTTGCACAACCAATGCCGAAGAAAGCGACCGAATATACAACTCTGCGATTGACGCGATTTACAATGACTATGCCGCGGCAGCAGCCAAGTGAACCAATCACACATGAGCGATTCAACATCTACAAGAATTGTCGGTGGCAATGTCGTTGACGACGAGCAGCAAATTGAACTCTCGCTGCGCCCGCAATTCCTGCGCGAATACATCGGCCAGCGGAAGGTCAAAGACAATCTGAATATCTTCGTCAAAGCGGCGCTGGCTCGCGGCGAAGCTCTGGATCACGTGTTGCTCAACGGGCCGCCGGGTTTGGGCAAGACGACTTTGGCGGCGATTATCTCGCGCGAGATGGGTTCGCAACTCAAGATGACTGCCGGGCCTGTGATTGAAAAAGCCGGCGACCTGGCCGCTCTGCTGACAAACCTGGAGGAAGGCGACGTTCTTTTCATTGACGAAATTCATCGGCTGCACCCGGCCATCGAAGAGATTCTTTACCCTGCGATGGAGGATTTCGAGCTTGATCTGGTAATTGGCCAGGGGCCTTCGGCTCGCTCGGTGAAACTGGAATTGCCGCGATTCACATTGATTGGCGCAACGACAAGGCCGGGGTTGATTACTTCGCCGCTACGAGGACGATTTGGTATCAACTTCCATCTGGATTTTTATCCGACTGAAGATTTGCAGGTCATCGTCGAACGCTCGGCTTCAATTTTGGGGGCGAAGATCGAAGACAGTGGAGAGAAAGCTATTGCTCTGCGTTCGCGCGGCACGCCTCGAATCGCCAACCGTCTGCTGCGCCGAGTCCGCGATTTTGCCGAAGTAGAATACGAGGGTGTTATCACCGCCGAAGTCGCCACCGACGCTCTGAACCGAATGGAAGTTGACCGCTTCGGACTGGACGAAGTTGATCGCAAGATGCTGACCGCGATCATCGAAAAATTCGGCGGCGGGCCTGTAGGCGTCAGCACGATTTCGGCTTCGATCAGCGAAGAGAAAGAAGCCATCGAAGAAATTTACGAACCGTACCTGATTCAAATCGGCTTTCTGAACCGAACTCCGCGCGGTCGAGTGGTGACGGCGGCGGCGTATCAGCATTTGGGATTTGATCTGCCCAGCAACCTACCCGTTACTCGGCAAAATGATTTGTTTCAGTAAGAACCCGCTTGCTACCACGCGGTACTGACCAGATGTTATGCACATTTCCGAATTCGACTTTGATCTGCCGGATGAGTTGATAGCTCAGCAACCGATTGAACCGCGTGACGCTTCGCGAATGCTGGTGGTGGATCGAAAGACTAAAACTTACCGCGATGGCGCGTTCACCGAACTCCCCAAGTTTTTTGAAGCCGGCGACGTGATTGTGCTGAACAACACGCGAGTCTTCCCTGCCCGGCTGCTCGGCCATCGGATCGTCAATGGCGAACGCGGCGCTCAAGTCGAAGCGTTTTTGGTCAAAAATCTGGGCGACGATCAATGGGAAGTTCTGGCCAAACCCGGTCGAGCCTTGAAAGTTGGAGCCGAGCTTGAGTTTGGCAGTGGCAAACTTCGAGGCTTCGTGACTGAAATAGTTGAAGAAGGTCGGCGAGTGATTCGCTTTGAATGCGATGGTGATTTTGATCAAGTGATTGATGAAATCGGCAACACACCTTTGCCGCCGTACATTAAGCGCGAGCAAGACGAACAGCTTAGGTTGGACGAGCCGCGTTACCAGACGGTTTACGCCAAACAGCGCGGAGCCATTGCCGCGCCAACTGCCGGTTTGCATTTCACTCCGCGCATTTTTGAGGAAATGGCTGTGCGTGGAATCGCCGTCGCCGAAATCACTCATCACGTAGGTTATGGGACTTTTCAGCCCGTCAGAGTCGAACAGGTTGAAGAGCACTCAATCGCGGCGGAAAGCTACGAAATTGGCGAAGCCGCCGCCGCAAAGATCAACGCGGCCAGGCTGACTGGTAAAAGAGTAGTTTCAATCGGCACGACTTCTGTCAGAGCTTTGGAAAGCGCCGCGAACCCGGACGGTTCGGTTCGTGCTGAGCGTCGCAGCACGGAATTGTTCATTTACCCAGGCTATCAGTTCCGAGTCGTTGACGCCTTGCTGACCAATTTTCATTTGCCGCAATCTTCGTTGCTGATGCTGGTTTCGGCTTTGGCGAACAAGGATTTGATTCTGGCCGCGTATCACCACGCTGTCGCAAACCATTACAGGTTTTACAGTTACGGCGACTGCATGCTCGTGATCTAAGTCTGCCTGACCATCAGTAATTGACTGAACCGACTACTGACTGCCGTTTTATGCAAGTCATCAATCATTCTTCCAGAGCCTTCAAAGGCCTAATGCGTCCGCTGGTGCTGTCCGACTTAAATGAGTTGTGGCAATTGGATTTGCGCGTTTTTCTGGACGGTGAGGCTTACGAACGAGAGACTTTCCGCTATTTGCTGACCAACCCCAAAGCCATTACTCGACAGATTCGGTCGGATTATGACGAGATGGCGGCTTTCGGAATCGCCGTCATTGAACCAACTGGCCAGGGCCATCTGACTGCCGTTGGGGTCGCCCCGGAATATCGCCGCCGTGGGCTGGCCAGGTTGATAATGCACGAAATCGAGCGCAGCCTGATTGCTCGCGGAGTGGGTTCAATCAAGCTGGAAGTTCGGGCAAACAATGTTGCGGCTCAGCAACTGTATGAACAATTGGGATACATCGTCACTCAGCGAATGGGGAAATACTACTCCAATGGGGATGACGGTTATTCAATGGTTAAGTCTTTGGAAATCAGTAGTTAATCTATCTTCAGTCTATTTCTATTTTTAATTTGGACTGAGTCTAACCTTATTGTCTCAAAAAAATTTCTTCCACTGGGTAATTCCTGGCCAAAAGTAAGGATCAGCAATGACTTAGCCGACCGGGACTTGCAATCCTGGTGTAAATTTCTAACTTTAAGATGCCTTTTTACCAATTTTGCTCCAATCTCAGGTTTGACAACATCCCGCTAATCAGCTATAAAACCAGTCACTTAGCGACATAATCGCAGTGTTTGGCGAAGTGCCCGCAAGATTCGAAATCAATTTCCAGAGAGGGACATCGTATGAGGGAATCGCTCTCTAAACGATCCAAAACCACGGCAAAGATCACGGCGAAAGCCAAGTTGTCAGGTAATGGTGTGAAGTCAAAAGTGGCAAAAGTAGCGAAGCCAACTTCGGCGGCAAAGCCTAAGTCGGCCAAGTTAAAAGCCGCGCCCAAACCTAAATCTCTCTCGACAACAAAACCTAAACAGCGAACGACTGCGAAAGCTGCGCCGAAACCGGCCAAGCCCGCCAAAAAGACGGCTAAAAAAATTGTCGCGCTGAAGAAGGTTGTCGCTAAAACACCTAAGCCTGTTTCAAAGCCAACTGCCAAAAAACCGGCTACAAAAATTGAAGCGACCAAAAAAGTTACCAAACGGATTAGCTCCGCCGCAAAACCGGTGGCAAAACCGGCTAAGGTCAAAGCCAAAGCCCCAATCAAAGCTGTCGTCATCACGAACAAAAAGGTGACTCCAGTTAAAGCTGTGCCGCCACCTGAACCACCACGCCGTGCTTCAACCACAGCGGCGTTGCGGGCTTTCGAGCATGCCGTGCGAGTTTTCAACCGCCGTCATTTCGAAGATGCCAAAGCAATGTTTGAAAGCTTGTTGGCGAAATTCCCGAACGAAGTCGAAATCATTGCCCGTTCACAGATGTACTTGCAGGTTTGCACTCAGAAGCTGGCTCATTTGCCTTCAACTCCACGAAACGCGGATGAATTGTACGACCAGGGAGTTTATGCCTTGAATTTGGGCGATTTCAGCCAGGCAAAAAACTTTTTTGAAAAGGCTTTGCGCATGAAGCCTGAAGAACCGCACCTGCTTTATTCGCTGGCAGCGGCGCATGCTCAAACCGGCGCTCACGATCAGGCACTGGATTACCTTAAACGGACGATCCAGATTCAGCCGCGTTATCGAACTCAGGCGCTGAACGACTCTGACTTTTCCGAACTGCGTGAAAACAAACAGTTTTTGGAATTGTTGGGACTGGCTTCGCCTTTCGATATTCTGCAAGCCCGACGATAAGAAAACCGACTAGGAATAAACCTGAATGCCCACGATCATTGGTTGATTCGTGGGCATTCGTGTTTATTCCTAAATCAGAACAGCCAACATTGAGACAGTCTTTGAGACAGGATGAACAAGATTTCAGCAGAATTTACAGGATTATCAATGACAATCCTGTTCCAATCAGATTTGAATCCTGTTTATCCAGAGAAAAATCCTGCCCATCCTGTCTCAAAGTTTCCTGCTTTGATTTAGTTCAAATCCGGCATCAACGAAATTGCAGCTTCAACACATTCGCTTTTACACCATCCACAGTCAGTTCCAAATCAACTTCGCCTTTGCCGATCAAGCTGCGCGGGATTCGCGCATTGAACTGATCAAGTCCGAAAAAGCCTTCCGCCGCTCCGGCAAATAAAACCTCCGAACTGATACCGCCGATTTTGACAACAACCGCGCCCAAAGAACTACGCCCTCGAAAACCTGTCCCGTATCCAACCAGAAAAACCTGATCGCTAGCATTTCCTAAATCTGGTCCCAGATCAATCGGAGCGGCAACGAATTTGTTTTGAGTCTGATCGAAAACTGCAATCGGCTCATAAATTTGAGAACCGTCCGCTTTGATTCTCAGAGCAACTGCCGCTGGAACATCTCGCCCGTTGGAGTTCGCTGCAAATAACGCCGGAGCCACCGCCGCAATGTTCACCGTTCCGACTGCCAATCGCCCTTCGCCGTTTGTCACCAGAATCGTAGCCGCTCCGGCGGTCAGACCTTCAGGCATCAGAAAATTGATTTGCCCTGGCGAAACAAAAAACAACCGCGCCTGCTTTTCCAAATTCGCGCTGTCCCGAACCATCACAGAAGTCCCAGCCAGCGAAATTGGCAGCGGAGAACTTGACCCAACCTGAACTGACGAAGCCAGATTGTCTCCGAAGGCGGCTACGATGGATGCTCCAGCCAATGACGAACCGCTGAAGCTGGCGGCGGAAACGCTGGCCACTGTGCCCAAATTCGCCAGCAGGTTTTTCACATCCGTGCGAATACCGGGCAGCATCGGGTAAAACGCATCGCCCGGGCATTCGGTCGCTCCGGGGCCGTCGCGATGACCGGAAATGTTGTTGATCGTCAACCCCGAAGCCGCGTGCCGCGATTGTCCGGCTGGATCAATTCCGCGCTGATCGGCTTTCCAAGCCAGAATCTTTTTCAGGCTGTTCAGCGCGGCTGGCGGCGGAGTAGCGCTGGTGAAATCGCCGATCACGACTACGCCCATTGTCCCGGAGTTGACGCCGCTGAAGTGCGCGCCGATGACATTGTCGCCGCCAGCCCTGCCTTCGTAAATCACGCCAGTCTGGTCAATCACGTAGTTGTAACCAATGTCCGCCCAACCGTTTGAGAACACATGAAAATTCCAGATGCTGCGCACTGCCGCCGCCCAATCGCCGTTGATAGCTCCACTGGGGCTGAAGGTGTGATGCACGATCAAATGCGTGACCGTCGTGTAGCTCAGACTTCCATGCGTAGTCACCTGTCCATCAGGACAACCCCATTCAGTTCGAGTGACAATTGGTGGTTTGGGATATTTCTGCTGCTGTAAATTTTCTGTGCTCATCTCGTTTGCTCGTTGTTGAATTCGCTGCTGCATTTCACGCGGAGTCGCGCCGGGACTGATGAAAACCATACGCAAGCCGGAAACTGTCGCCTGTTCTTTAGCCAAAATTCTGTACTGAACAAACCCCGTTCGTTGATCCAGTAACGCAAGACCACTGACCTGTTCGCCGCGTTCGTTGGCATAATCGCTGTGAGCCTTCATCGGAAACCATTCGCTCCAACTGATGCCGTCGGTCGAACTTCGCAGACTCAATTGAATTTCTCCGCGCGCTGACCAAGCGGCCCCGACTGCCAAAAAAGGTTCGGCTCGATCAAACAACACTGGCGGCACTGTCGTAACTTCCGAAGTCACAACCGCAGATTTGGCCAACTCCGCCGACAGTTCAAATCTTAGTTCCTGATGACGAACTTCAGGCGCTCGCTCTTGCGCCAAAGCCAGCATTGGCAGACACAGCAACAACACAATGACTCGCTTTTTCATTCTGATCCCTCTCGGTTTGTGGTTTGGACTTCGACTCGGTTATAACACAGCCAATTCACAGCGAGTCAATTGGTGCAGGTATTAGCAGTACAGGAAGCGGTAGCGACCTGGTTTCAACAATCATCAGCGGGCAAAGAGAGAAAGCTGAAGATGCGTTACATACAAAATCCGCCTAACCCCTGGCTGACACAGCAACACGAATGGATTGGCGAACCGCCCGAAGTCAAACTGGAAATCTTCGAAGAAACCGCCACGCGGTCAATCATCACCAGCAACAACAGCCCGGACATTCCTTTCGATTATTCGATCAACTGTTACAGAGGCTGCACGCATGCCTGCACTTACTGCTTTTCGCGTCCCAAGCATGAGTTTCTGGGCTTCGGCGCAGGCACTGACTTTGAACGAAAGATCGTGGCCAAAATCCACGCGCCAGAACTGTTGCGCGCAGAGCTGATGAAGAAAAGCTGGAAAGGCGATCCACTGGTTTTCTCCTTCACTTCAGACCCGTACATACCGCTGGAAGCCAATTACCAATTGACACGCAAATGTCTGGAAGTCTGTCTGGAGTTCCGCAACCCGGTCAGCATCATCACCAAATCCGCGCTGATCCGTCGCGACGTTCCGCTGCTGGTCAAACTTGCCGAAGTCACAGACGTGATGGTGCATTTTTCGATTCCCTTTTTGGATCACGAGGTAAACCGCGCGCTGGAACCTTTTGCGCCTTTCCCAGAAGCGCGCTTTGCCGCGATGAAGGATTTAACCGACGCCGGCATCGAAGTCGGGCTGGCCATCGCGCCGATCATTCCGGGCTTGAACGAATCCGATATTCCCGGCCTGCTGGAACTCGCCCACGAAGCCGGAGCGCGCTCCGCGTTTATCAACCTGCTTCGTTTGCCCGGCAGTGTGCAGCCTTACTTTCTGGAACGGCTGGAAGAGCGGCTGCCACTGAAAGCCAAGAAAATCATCAACCGAGTGATGGAAGTAAAAGGCGGCGTGTTGAACAAAAGCGGCTTTGGCGACCGCATGCGCGGCGAAGGCCCATTCTGGGATATGGTCAAAAAGAGTTTCGAGATTCACGCCCGACGCTTGGGTTTCAATCAGAAGAAATACGAAATGCGCGAACGTCGAAACACATTCCGAAGACCGACGGCTCAGCAGTCGTTGTTTGACATGCTGGGAGATTGATTGGCTTGACCATCTTTCGCGGCGCGTGCTACAAGGCAAGTCACTCCCAAAAAGAGAAAGACAAAATCGTTATTCGCTCAATCCTGATAAAGATTTTCGAACATCCGCAAAACGATTGAAGGCAATAAAACCTTTGCTGATCACGCACGCCATCTTGCTTGCGTGTAAGCAGACCAACCTGGAGACATTCTGAAATGAAATTGAAAAATACAGTATTTTTGCTCGCAGCTTTCGTGTTGCTGTTGGCGCTCCCAGCCGCAAGTTTGGCTCAGGCCACAGCGCCGAAAAAGAAACCCGGCAAATGGAAAAAACTGACAGACGGCAAAACCTTCAAAGGCTGGAAAATCGCCGAACCAAACGTGAACAGTTGGAAAATCGAAGACGGCGCGTTCGTCGCCCAAGGCCCGCGCAGCCATCTGTTTTACGTCGGCGATCCCAAACCTTTCGTCAACTTTGAATTGCAGGTTGATGTCATGACCGGCCCTGTGTCGAACGGCGGCATTTACATTCACACAGCCTGGCAGGAAACAGGTTTTCCAAAAGCCGGATATGAAATCCAAGTCAACCAGTCACACGGCGACTGGCGCAAATCAGGCAGCATTTACTCCGTCAACGACGTGAAAGAGGTCTACGTCAAAGATAACGAGTGGTACAGATACAACATCATCGTTGAAGGCAAACGCATCATCGTCAAACTGAACGACAAAGTCGTCAACGACTGGACTGAGGAAGCTGGACGCCAACCCGGCAAAGACTTCACCCGCATCCTGTCATCAGGCACTTTCGCTTTCCAGGCTCACGATCCGAAGAGCGTCGTGAAGTACAAGAACGTCATGGTCAGAAGACTTGATTAAAAGTTGACGGTTTGCGGTTCGCAGTTCGCAGCAACCAACTACTGGCTGTGAACTGCGAACTTTCTGGAGGAGCCGTGTTACGCAATTCATTTCTCATCCTCGTGGCCATGAACAACAAGATCAAAGGCACAGCAGCAGGTTTCACAATGCGCCTGCTGGCTATTCGCTGAATCCATGCAGCCTCTTCCCATAGATTCACTCCTGCCTGAAATCGTCGCCGAGTTGCGGCGATCACCAAATCTGATTATTGAAGCCGCTCCTGGCGCTGGCAAAACTACGCGTGTGCCATCGGCATTGCTTGATGCTGGAATTGGCAATGGCGAAGTCTGGGTGCTGGAACCCAGACGGTTGGCCACTCGGATGGCGGCGCGGCGAGTCGCCGAAGAGCGAGGCGAAAAGCCTGGCGAAACCGTCGGCTATCAAGTTCGATTTGAAGAAGTCGCCAGCCGTCAAACTCGATTGCGCTTCCTGACCGAAGGCATTCTGACTCGGCGATTGCTGGCAGACCCGAAGCTGAAAAACGTAGGCACGGTTGTGCTGGACGAATTTCACGAACGCCATCTGCAAGCTGATCTGGCGCTGGCTTTGCTAAAACGACTTCAGCAAACGACTAGGCCAGACCTGAAACTCGTCGTGATGTCCGCAACGCTGGATGCCGCGCCGATTGCCCATTACCTAGACAACGCGCCAAAGCTTTCATCCGAAGGCAAACGTTTTGAAGTCGCCGTCGAACATCAACCACACGAAGACAATCGCCCGCTGGCCGATCAAGTCGCATCGGCGGTTGGCAAATTGCTGGTGGAAAATTTAGATGGAGACGTGTTGGTATTCCTGCCCGGCGCGGCTGAAATTCGCAGAGCACAAGCGGCGTGTTCAACTCTCGCCAAGCAACACGATTTGCTGGTCTTGCCGCTTCACGGCGACCTTTCGCCAGCCGAACAAGACCGCGCCGTTCGTCCTGCCGACCGCCGCAAGATCATTCTTTCAACCAACGTAGCCGAAAGCTCTGTAACGATTGACGGCGTCGTAGCCGTGATTGATTCAGGTCTGGCTCGCATCGCAGGTCATTCGGCGTGGTCGGGTTTGGCGACTTTGAACGTGCAGCGCGTCAGCAAAGCGTCGGCCATTCAACGCGCAGGTCGAGCCGGACGAACTCGGCCAGGAAGATGTTTGCGCCTTTACACCGTTCAGGATTTCAACGCGCGCTCTGACCACGAAACTGCGGAAGTTCATCGCCTGGATTTGGCCGAACCGGCGCTGGAACTTCATTCTGCGGGCATTGCGGATTTGAATTCGTTTGGATGGTTTGAGGCTCCGCCCACGTCGGCCATCGAAGCCGCCGACTCGCTGCTGAAAAAGCTCGGAGCAATTGACGCCACGGGTCGCGTGACAAAGACCGGCGAACAGATGCTGCGCTTCCCTCTCCACCCCAGGCAATCTCGAATGCTGATCGAAGCCCAATCGCGCGGAGTGTTTGACGAAGCCTGCACCATCGCCGCCTTGATCGGTGAACGCGACATCGTCGCCAGCGAAATGTTCAATGGCCGCCGGACGAACTTTCACGCCAAACATCACAGCCCGTCTGACTTGCTAGACCGATTGGATTTGTTTGCCGAAGCCGAACGCGCCAACTTCTCAGCTTCGATTCTGCGCGAACTGAATCTCGATCCCGGCTCAACAATGGCTGTCAATCGAGTTCGCCGCCAACTTCAAACTCGCCCCATCGCCCAGTCTCCCCGTCCCTCCTTCCCTCCGTCCCAAAATGACGACGCACTACTCATCTCCATCCTCGCCGGTTATCCAGACCGCGTAGCCCGTCGCCGAAACGTCAAAGACGAAAAGGCTGAATTGCTGCTTTCAGGCGGAGGAGCGGCTCTGCTCTCTACATCGAGCAGCGTCCGCAGTTCGGAATTTCTGGTAGCCGTTGACGCCGAAGAGCGCCGAGACGCTGCGGCCAACACAATTCGCAACATTCGTTTGGCCAGCGCAATTCAGCCGGAATGGTTGATTGATTTGTTTGCCGACGGCTTGCGCGAAAACGTCGAAGCCAAATGGAACGCCCAGCTTCAACGTGTCGAAGCCGCAGAGCAAATGCTTTACGACCAGTTGGTGATTGACGAACGCCGCAACCACACCGCGCGAGGTTCCGAAGTTACAAAGGTTTTGGCCGAAGCCGCGCTCTCAGTCGGTTGGCAAAAATTCGCCGACGAAGAAAGCGTGACGAAGTTTCTGGCTCGCGTTGAATTCATAGCCAAACACTTCCCCGAATCCGCTATGCCTGTTTTTACCGAAGACGATGTTTGCTCCGCTCTGGCTGAAGCTTGCACAGATTTGCGAAGCTTCGCCGAACTGCGCGAAGCTGCTGGAAAAGGAGGCTTAATCAACTTTCTGAAACACAAACTGACCGGCGAGCAAGCTCGGCTGCTGAACCAAATGGCTCCTGACACGGTCAACATAGCCGGTCGCCGCAACATAAAGATCAATTATGAACAGGATAAAGCTCCATGGATTGCTTCCAGGTTGCAGGATTTTTTTGGAATGACCGACAGCCCGAAAATCGCCGCAGGCCGCGCCAGTCTGGTCATTCACCTGCTGGCACCGAACCAACGCCCGGTGCAAGTGACCAGCGATTTGGCCGGATTCTGGCAGCGAACCTATCCACAAGTCCGCCGCGAACTCAGCCGCAAATATCCTCGGCATCAATGGCCGGAAAATCCGGCTGCGAATAAATCTGCCTGAACTCCCGACGCAAAAAATTTTGCGGATCATCCTCTCAAAGCCTCTCCCCCCTTCACAGCAATAACCGGCGGGAGTATTATCCGCCCGTCGTCAGCAATTATTTCAGCATTACTCGAAGTCAAACTGTTTAACAAAAGCCAAGTGGTCGGCCAAAAACCAAAGCCGCTTTCAGCTTTCACGTAACCGCAACTAAACCAATTTCAAATTTCTCCGTCTACCGGACATGAGTTTCACCACCGAACAATTCGGCTGACTTTTCAGATTCGAGCCGTGTCAGGCAGGTAAGCAAATGCTCTGACAATGGAGCTTTCGGAAATAGGAGAACAACTATGAAACGAGCCACGTCGGTTTCCATCACTCTGCTTTTCGTTCTCGGAATTCTGGTTGGCGCCAGCGTCAAGATAAGCGAAAGCAAAGCCGCTTCAACACAGTTTGGCCTATATTGCCAACTCTGCCCGCCGTTTTGCGATCGAGCTGAAGTGGTCAAGCCGGACGATGTTTATGTTTACTGCGCGAAAACAGTGAACGGGAATCTGGTGTATGACCGTTACAAGGGGCGGGGAGTTACGTTCCAACCTGCCCGGAAGATGCCAAACGAATTAAGGTTGAGGGTCTGAATAGACTGGCCTCCAATTCCGGTCGGGGCCAGCGAGAGATCGTTTGCGTCAATGCCGAACCGGATGGAACGGTGACTGAAGTAGTCAGGAAAGGAACGGACGGTGGAGCTTTTGATAAAGCCGTCATTCAATCGCTACGAAATCAGGGCAAGTGCCAGTTGGCAATTCAGGTCAAAAGATTGCGACCAGGGCAGCTTCGGTAAAATCGAAACACCCGAATCCAATCTTGCCCAAACCTGAGCCTTGGCTTGATCCGATAAGAACGATTTTTCGGGGGCGAGAGGCGGAATTGATGTGCCGAGTGAAAACGCTCGCGGCATTTTCCGCTTCTCGCGCTACAAAATAGAGATGTGCCAATTTAACAAAACCATTGGGGGAGACATGAAAAGAATAGTGATCGTTGTCTTTGTTTTACTTTCAGCCGCTGGCCTAAAGGTTGCCCAATATAGCCATGCGCAAAAGAATCTGCTTTATGCTCAAAAAGCCTATCAGAATCAAAATAGATTCGAGATAACAATCCAAGGCACGTTGAAGGTGGTAAGAAACAAAAAAGGAGAAATCATTTTTGGCACAGATAAATCTCCAAACGAAGGATATTCAATTGCCTACCAGCAGCTAAACAATAAAACGAAAATGCCCGTTGGCAAACCCGCAGTATTCTTTGCAGCCGGAGATCATTTCTCAAAAGAGCAATTGAAATGTGAAGAGTGTGAGCGTTTCTGGAAACGCACTCAAAATCAAGCCGTCGCCACAGCGACCGACGGCATATTAAGAGTGAACAGCGACTTTTATTACTCTGAAAAGGAAGGCAAGCTCAGAATAGTCAGAACCGTTGAAAACATTTCGACACAGCCAGTGCAATTGATTGCCATCCGAACACAATATGACGCGCGATTAGGGTCAGATAAACAAACTGTATTCGGAGAAGTTAGGTCACATAAGGCAAAGCAAGTGACATCATCGTTTAACACTGACAATTCGATCATCACTGGCTTTCTGTCATCGCCATCATTACTACTCCTTCCACCTTGCCAACCTTGCCCACCAGACTGTGATTTACCGTTGACTGCTAGCCAGGGGGAAAAAGAATTGATCTGTGTTGATTGCCCTAAGGACGGAAGCTCAATTCTTAACTATCAAGCAATTTCAATACCGAATGGGCAATACCCACAGAATGAAATTGATAGACAAAAAGAAAAGGGCGGCTGCCAACATTCTGTCATTGTAGATGTTTGGAATGGAACCATATTTAATGACGGCAAGTTGATTAAGCTTGCCGAAGGAGAAATTATTTGCGTTGATTGCCCTAAAGATGAAGCTTCAAATTTGATCGTACAGCCCGTCGCGAACAGCACTGGGGCAGGAAGCATAAAACAGAATCTTAGAAATTCAGGTTTATGCCAGCTCGCCGTTAATGCAGAAAAAAGAGGTTCGGCGTTTTCCGGTCAATCCATAGCCAAAAACAGTTCCAATAAGAAGAACGGCCAGTTAGCTCCTGGCGAGCAACAACAGTTTATAGTAACATTAGACACAGAAAGAGAGTAGAAGTGATTAAATAATACATCTTGCTTTATTGTCACCATTTATTGGTTGGATAACTATCTAACCAATAAATGGTGACAATTCTGTTTACTAGCACCACTTGTCTTATTTTTTACTACGGCATAGTAACATTAGGGATAGAGAGTTATGCACATTTGTACACCGCTAAGACTTTTAGCTGTAGGGTTGGTTACGCCAATACTGATTTGTTTCATTTTCGCTTCGGCAGTTCATTGCCAAACAGAAGGTCGCCTTCAAGGTGAATCTGAGGAGTACCGCAACGTAATAACTGCAATTGCACAAAAAAACTATACGGAAGCAATACTAAAAGGCGGCGAACTTATAAGACATACCAACAAATATGAGCAAATCTATCCAAGGATTGTTTTAGCTGCAAAAGCAGCTGGTAAAACGGACTTAGCAAAAAAACTATTTGAATCTCTTTTGCAAACGTCTCCGCCACACCCAGGAGGATATTTCGGGTTAGGCTTGATTTATAGTGACCAAAAAGATTACTCATCGGCAATCGGGTTCTACCGAAAATACCTTGACGCAGAGCCGGAGTCACCGTTACCGATGATAAAATTAGTGGATGCAATTAGTAAGATTGACATAGCAAATAAAACAGATTCAGAGGCAGCTATTTATCTACTCTCTTTTGTTAATAGCCATCCAAATAGCTCTGTCGCTCACTTAGGCTTAGGCTATTTTTACTCAAGCCATAATAAAAACATTGAGGCAATTAAGCAATTTGATAAAGCTTTATCCCTGAATCCCAAAATTCCGGCAATCTATTACTATAAATCCCTTGCTTTAAGGCGGGCAGGCCAGTTTACCAAATCATTAGACATTGCTACACGATGTTTGCCAATTATCCAGAATGAAATGAACGAGGATCATTGGCAAGACTTCCTAAATCTTATAGCCGCTAACCAAGCCAATTTAGGAAATCACTCTGACGCAGTTGTAACACTAAATCGAGCGATCAACTTAGCCAGAGTGCTAAATGATAAGAGCTATGAAGAAGCCACCATTGCTTATCTCTCTTTTATTAACGAACAACAAGGTAATTACTCTCAAGCACTAGCTGGTTACAAATTGGGATTCGCTATGGCACGGGAAAGTAATAACCCTAACAGCCTGACAAACTTAAAAAGGTACCCAGGATGGATTGGCCGTGTGTACCTCGCTTTGGGCGACTTCCCCTCAGCGCTCCAGCACTTTCAACAAGGTCTAGAAATAGCCGAGAGAGAAAAAGACAAAGATTTGCAGATGCTGCTACTTTCTTATATTGGCAAGGCGTTAATCGAGCAGAACGAGCCTGATAAAGCTATTGGATACTATAACCGTGTTCGTGAATCCGGTGACCAATTCGCCACTCCTTTAATCAAGATTTTCCTTTCCGATGTTTTATCCACACTCTATTTGAACAATGGTAGCTATCTTGAAGCAAAAGTTGCAATTGAACAAACTCTAAATATGGCGCGGGACATGCCTTATTTTGAGAAAGAGTTAAACGCACTAAACAACTTAGGAGAACTGCACTTTAGGCAAGGCGAGCTAACAGAGGCGACAAACTCATTCCAACTAGCTCTTAAGCTGGCTCAAAGCAAGAATAGTTTCCAGCACGCCTGGGCTTCCTGTGTGGGACTAGCCCAAGCCTACACTAAGCTTGAACAGCCAAACCAAGTTCGTACTTATTATTTTGAGGCCATAAGAATCATGGAAGACGTGCGCTCTCGCTTGACGGCGGAGGAAGAAAAGGTCGGTTTCTTTCAGGACAAGGTCAAAATCTACAAAGACCTGATTGCGACTTTGATTGAGTTGCACGGCAAGGAAGCTGCGAAGGGTTACGACGCCGAAGCTTTTGATTACGCCGAACGCGCTCGCGGACGTGGTTTTCTGGATTTGCTGGCGGAAGCGAAAGTCAATCTGGATCAAAACCTTGACCCGGCGTTGCTGGAAAAGCGGCAAATCATCCAGAACGACATTTCACGG
>JBGAPB010000063.1:0-20859 GCA_044221525.1 Blastocatellia bacterium
GTATCCTGCAAGCTCGACCGGACCGATCTATCAATTCAGCAACAACTGGACGAACATCCGTGGCAACCACACGCTCAAGTTCGGCGGTTATTTCGAGCGTTCGGGGCAGAACGATTTCGACCAGATCAATAGAGTTGTTGCGATGGGGTGAATCGCCTCAAGCTTTTGCCGCACAGCGAGTTGCAGATTTTGGTTCAGGCCGTTAGCGTGACCGCGTGAAACTGCAAATCTCTGACTTAAATGCGGATCGTGAATGGAGCGCAGCTACCGGATATACCCAACCTCAATTTGAGAAGCTACTGGTTCTATTCACCGCAAGCTATCTTGAGTTATACGGTCAGCCGGTTGCCGAGCGCCAAGCGGAAATCGAAGTAACTCCCTGTTTGTCATCGGAAGAAGAGCTACTCTTCTTCACCTTGTTTAGCCTCAAAGTCGGCTTGACCTATGACGTGCTGGGCTTTGTCAGCGGAATGGATGGCTCCAATGCCAAACGCAATCAAACGCTCGGACTCAGTGTACTGGAACACGCGCTTGAGAAAGCCCACTGCCTGCCACGACGCAAGTTCAAGAATGCGGCAGAATTTGCCGAGTACTTGAAGAAGGAAGAAACCTTGATCTTTGACGGCGTAGAGCAACGAGTGCAAAGACCCAATGAAGACGAGGCTCAGCGCGATTGCTACTCCGGGAAAAAAAGTGCCACACTCTGAAAGCCGTGACGTTGAGCAATCCGAAGCGCCGCATTTTGTACCTGAGTGAATGCTGGGTTGGGAAAACTCACGACTACCGAATGTTCCAGCTTGAGTTTCCCCCGGAGGAAAACTGGTTTGCCGATTTCCGGGTCCGCGTAGACCTTGGCTTTCTAGGAATCGAAAAAGATTACAAATGCAAAGAGCTACTGATTCCACATAAAAAACCGAAGAAGCAGGAACTGACTCAAGAACAAAAAGCAGAGAACAAGTTGCTGGCCAGTGAGCGAATCGTCGTCGAACATAGCATTGCTGGTTTGAAACGTTATCGAATCTTGTCGGATCGGCTACGAATGCACGATCTTGATTTATACAATGTTACTTTGGGAGTCTGCGCTGGACTCTGGAATTTTAAGCTAAGTTGTTGAGCGCAAACATCGCAACAACTCTATTACAGAAAACCTTTTACCTGGCATGAGCGTGCGGGTCGCCTTCAGCCAAAACCAGATTTTCCGGCCAGGCCAGTTCCACGCCGTTATTAACCAGCCGTCGCTGGAAATCCGACAGCCTGTTTTCATCCCTGTAAACCTGACGCGGCGCAAGCTTTCCAACCAGACAATGCGCCGCCAGTGAACCTGCGGCTTCGCCTATGTTCCATTCCACAGGGTGCAATCTGTAACAGCCGTTGGTGATGTGAGTCGTGCCAATGTTTTTGCAGGCTGGCAGCAAGTTTTCCATTTGTTGAGGAATCAACGCGCCAAGCGGAATCTGGAATGGCAACGAACCGACATCAATATAGTTGTTGCCGATTTCTGCTTGCCCGGAAGACGGGTGAAGGTCAATTCGGTAATAACCGACACCGACGGAATCGCGGTAGCGTTCAGCCAAATTTTGATTTGGCCGCAAATCTTCAGCAACGTGTTGTTCGACAATGTTGAATTCGGCTTTGATGCGGCGCGATTCGCGTATGTAAGGCATCTTCGCCAACCCGTCATTCGACCCGGTCAGGTCACCTCTTAGCCGCAGGCCGGGAAAGCCAGCACCGCCATCAGGTCGCGGCGCTTCGGTTTGCAGCCAGTAAAAAAACGACAAGCTCAATTCTTTGGCTTGTCGAATATGTAATTCGCGCTCAGCTTCATCGGCATCCGAAATGTCACCGAGCAGATAATCCAACATAGGAACGTTCATCAGCGAAACATCGCTGGCATAAAAACCCGGAGCGAAATTTGCGCGGTCAATGATGCGGCGATATGTCCACAAGCCGGCAAATGCTGCTGACGGTTCGCGGTGGGGATCGAAGTGATAGCGATGCGGTTGCATCGTTCGCGGGTGAGTGATTTCCCAACTCAACAAACGTCCTGGCCAGGCAGGCGAAAGTTGCGGGACATAATCTCGCCAGAAATCGTAATTCGCCGGACGTTCGATGGTGTGGTTTTCGGCTTCGCGGTGCTCTATCGCAAAGCACATCGAAAAGGCCTGGACGTTTTTCGGTTGAGCTTCAATCGGTGCGCTGGGTTCGCCGGTTTGAGATTGAGCTTCAGCGCCGGTCACGTATTCCGTTCCGGTCAGCGGCAGCAAATCGCCAAGCTCCGTCGCGTCCAGAAAATAATCAGCGCTGATTGTAATTTCGCCGCCGGATTGCAGGTCGCACAAAGTCACGGCTCGAACTTTGTCGCCATTAGTTTCGGCTTTAACCGGGCGATGGTTCGGCAAAATCGTCAAGTTTCCGTTGCTGACAAATGGCGCGAGCATCGCGTTGATGATGGCCAAGGCTACGCGAGGTTCGTGGCAGAGTGGCGAAACCCATCCGTTACCAGGGTTCAGCAGCGGGTTCGTCCTGGCGGTTTCAGTCAGCGGATAATTTCTGCGGTAATAATTCCGCACGCCATCACGAAATTGCCGATAGCTGGCCGTGCAGCCGAATCGTTCAATCCAGCCGTGTTCGTCTGGCGGCACGGCTTGCGAAGTCAATTGCCCGCCAATCCAGTCGCATTCTTCGGTCAGGATAACTTGACGGCCTGAACGTGCGGCAGCCAATGCAGCCGCACAACCGCCGACTCCGCCGCCGACAATCAAAATGTCAGTTTTGTTCTCTTTCACCCAACTACCTTTCAAGCAACACGATTGGCCATCTGCTTGCCGTCAATAAATCGTCGGAAGTTTTCCAGGAAGTGTTCAACCAGCCGCTCCATTTCGTCTGAATGGCCTCCGCCGCTGTGCGGAGTTATGAAGCAATTTGGAGTCGTCCACAGCGGGTGATCCGGCGGCAGAGGCTCCGGTTCGGTTACGTCCAGATAAGCAGCAGCCAGTCGCCCGGACAACAAGCTTTCGCGCAAAGCATCCTGATCCACCGTTGTTCCTCGCCCGACGTTGTAAAAAATCGCGCCCGGTTTGGTCAGAGCCAGTCGTTCGGCATTGATAAAGTTTTTCGTTTCCGGGCTGGCGGGCAGAACGTTGACGATGTGGTCGGCGGTCGGCAGCAAACTGTCAATTTCGCTTTCTGGCAACACGCGAATTGGTTCATTGCCTGTGACTTTGCGGCGAATGGCGACAATGTTCATTCCCAGCGGAGCCAACAGCTCAGCCACGCGACGCGCAATATGGCCAAAGCTGAGCAGCAACACCGTTTGTCCTTTCAGCAAACGCGAAGCCGCTCGTGTCGGATAAAATGGCCAGCCGCGTTCGCCAAGTTGATTGGTCATGCTTTGCGGCAACTGTCTGGCAGTCGAGTAAATCAGCGACACGGCGTGTTCGGCAGTCGGTTCGGAATAAACGTCGGAACTGTTGGTCAGAATTTTTCCTTGCTGGCGGAAAGCTTCGCGCAAATCGTCCCGGTCATAAGCCGTGTAACCTGCGCTGTTCAGATGCGCCCAGCGCAAATTCTGGCTTTGCATCAACTGATTGGCGTCTGGTTGACCGAAAGCGATTTCGGCATCTGCGGGTAAATCGGATGAGGGAATTGAATTTCCAAACGACGGAGCATCAGCCGTTTCATCGGCAAAGACGATTTGATAATCGCCGACGGCTTCGCGCAATCGCGCTTTTGATTCCGCCGGGAAAAGTGCGTTAGACCAGATTTTCATGAATGTGAGACCGAAGGATTGTTCTCACGCGAAGCCGCATTTGCATCTTTGCGTTTTGGCGGCTTTGCGTGAGCTTTCTTATTTCTTGAAGTTAAAGTTGAAGCGTCAGTATTCCAGTTTGTCGTTGTACATCATATCGGCGACTTTGAATCGCATGTTGAGTTTGATTGAGGAAGAAAGCTCCGAATAAAACCGAACGAAACCGCTTTCAGCCGTCACAAATGGTTTGCCGTCCACCATTCGCGGGAAGACGAATTTCGCTCCCATGCCATCGCTGCTCGGTTGCATGTACTGGTCCAGGAAAACGCGTTTGCCGTCTTTGGTTTCCAGATAAGTCGTCGTTTTCAATTGGCCTGGGCTGGCGGATGCAAATGTCTGCATCGCCGGGCCGGACATGCGGCGATCAGTTGAATCGAAATCTACGGCAACCACGATGTATTTGTCGGAAGTTTGTTCGGCAAAGGCTTTCAACTGTTCGGTCATTTGCGGGTTTTTCATCATCACCTGTTTGGCGAAAGCTTCACGAATAGGCTTGGCTGACAAAAAACGGATACGGAAGTTCAAATTAACCGCCTGGTTCGTTGCGCCCTGTGCGCCACGAGTGCCGCCGCCGCCCGAAGTCGGCGAATAAAACATTTCAGCGGTGTTTGTGTCTGTCTGGGTCTGTCCCCAGGGAGAATCGTTCAGCATCTTGATGACGTCTTTCTCCGCCCATTCCATAAAAGGTTTGTATTTCTTTTGCGCTCCGGCAACGACGGTCAGCGCGAGTACACAGACAAAAGTTATCGCTATTTTTTTCATATTTCCTCCGCGGTCAAAAACGCCAGCCAACTCGGCTGAGAAAGGCTGACAGGTTATTGGCAAACAAAATCTTGAAACGTAGAGAAACGGTCAGAACCGTGATCCAGCACGATGTCGCGCCGTTCGTGGTCGACGCGCATCACCGACATCAGCAATGGTCGCATGTTCGTCGGTTAACCGTAAACTCAACGGTTGGTAGCTTACTTCGCCCACCAGCAATTCGGAAAGCAGAAAGTGGGGCGATCGGATAGTGGAACTACGTCAGGCGACCGCTTTACCAATCCAGAGGCATCGAAAAGCTCCAGCGTTGGATTGGCCGCCAACACAATGCAAAAAGCACTCTGAAAAAAATGGGGAGGAGCACAGCCACCATGGCTACGCCCCTCCCATCGGGTGAAACCTTTCTTTGAAGGCTTAGAAGTTGATGCGTCCGACGAGCTGAATCAGGCGTCCGCCTGGATCGTTCGTGGTTGAAAGATCACGATAAGCTTGCGTAACCTGACCGAAAGTTGCGTTCGCGAAGCCGCCAATCGTATTCGTATCATTTGCCGGGTTGCCGACGATGAAGTTGATATGATTGAAAGCGTTCAGGAACTCGGCGCGGAATTCGAAGTTCACACGCTCGGTGATCTTCGTCTTTTTGACGATGCTCAGATCGTAACGAGCGAAACTGGGACCATAAAGAACAATGTTGGTTGTACCGCATTGGCCGGTGAAAGCTTCGATACAACCACCGCTGCTTGCCGGTGCGAAATAACGGCCTGTTGGAGCACCCAGCGTGCTGTAACCATTGGCGCTGGTGGCGCTGACGTTGAAGGCCTTGCGAGTGTTGTCAATGATATCCTGCGGCAGGAAGTATGCAACGCGTCCGGCATCGTCAAAACGCATCTTGACGGCCTTCTGCAGGTCATTGCGGGTCATGCCGATCAATTGCACATTGCCCATGTTGAATGGCGTACCGCTTTGGACGCGAGCCGCCCCGTGGAACTCCCAACCGCCCACCAGACGATCAAGCATTGGGCCAACATTGCCACCGAACATCTGGTTCCTGCCGAACGGCAACTCATAAATCCAGTTGACTTTAACGGCATGCGTCACGTTGAACGGCGAGATCGTTTTACTCAGCGCCATATTACGGAGTGTCGAAGGTTGGCCCGCGACCACCGAACTGCTGGTAAAAGCATTCGTGAAAGCTTTGGCGAATGTGTAATTTCCCTGCACCAACAAACCTTTTGAAAGACGGCGACGCAACTCAACCTGCAATGAGTCGTACCAGGTGCGGCCATTGTTTTCGATTGACCAGCCGCCACCCAATTTTCCAGGGTTAACCAGGAAGAAGTTGGCCGGCAAGCCGGCGGTAATACCGTTGTTGCGGAATCCGGCTGTATTAATGAAGTTGCTGGTAAACGTACCAACCGCAGGCGCATTCGCAGCCAAAGCATTAACAAAGGTAGCGTTTGCAAAGTTTGTCGAACTGTAATTGGCTACCGTGCCTGCATTTGCCGCTGGTTGACCGCTGATAAACGCCAGCATCAATGGCAACGGAGAAGTGCCTGTGCCCGGCCCTGCGTAACGGAAGTTTGAGCCACGGCCAGCCGCAATGTTGGCCTGCAGATTTGCCTGCGCCAACTTGAACTCGCTCAGGAAGCCGTTCTCAAGCACATTAACCTCGTTGAGGTTGTACTGCTGCCAGAGTTTGACGCCTCGATTTCCAACATAACGGGCTTCGATCACGGTGTTCTTGTTGATTTCACGCTGGATGCCGAAACTCCATGACTGAACATAACCCAGTTGCAAGTTAGGATTGAAGGCATTCGCCGAATCCGTAATGGCACCCTCATTTGGAAAGACTGGCTTGGTTTGGAATGACGGCGGAGCCAGACGGCTCTTGTCGCGGAACAAGACCGGCAGCGTGCCCAGGTTTCCAAGCGCCAGGTTTTTGTTGGCCGTAATTGAAAGGCCCGGATTGCTGGCCAGGATGCTGGTAAAGACATTCAATCCTTCGCGGTTGAAGGCGATTGAATAACCTCCGCGCACCACAGTCTGCCCGCCTTCGCCGAAGACTTTCTTTAACAAGCCATTCTTTGACACCGGTGACCAGGCAAAGCCAAGGCTTGGGGCAAAGTTGTTGTAATCGACATTGTAGGAATTTGTGTCGGCATTGAACTGTGTGAACTGTGTGTTCTTGCCGGTCTGCGTTCCCGGTTTGAACAGATTTCCGGGGCCGGAAATGCCAAACAGTTCATTAAAAGTGGTTTGCGAATAGACTTGTGTGCTGGCCACAAATGGGTTTTGCACTTCCCAGCGCACCCCGGCGGTTAGTGTCAGGTTCTGGTTGGCACGCCATGAATCCTGGGCAAAAAGGCCATATTCACGTTGCCGACCACGCTGAACGTTGGCACCGAGATAAGTGTATTCCAGCGTCTTTTCGTTCAGGATTGCGCTGGCTCCAATCTGCGTAACACGGCCGGTCAACACGGCGTAAATGTTGCGCGCGTTGGTCAGATCCGTGGCAGAAGCGCCAGGGAAGTTGGCGGTTGTAAATAGAGAATTGGCCGGATCTGTGGCATCTGTGCCCAAGGTGATGCTTGGCACCTGCGCCTGTGACCAACTCCAGAAATTGATATTGGTCAAGGAAGCGCCAAAGCTCATCGAATGCGCTCCCTTGGTCCAGGTCACTGTATCGGTGAATGACTTGACCGGCGCATTGCGACGGCTTGGTGAAGTTGAAACGGTTGCGGAGGTGATACCCGCAGCGCCAATTCCGATGTTGAAACCGTCCTGATTCGCCAGTGAACCGGTGAACTGCCCACGATTAACGTTCGGGAAAAACAGCACCGTACCGCCCGTCAGTCCAAAGCGAGCTTCATTGACGATGGTCGGCGTCAACGTTGAACGCAACGCCGTGGTATTCGAAAAACGATTTGATCCCTGATAACCCTGATTTGGGAAATTCGGGAATGACGGGTCTGTGCTGTTCAGGAAGTCAACCAATCCGGTGAAAAGTTGGTAGTTCCAGATATTTTCCAGTTTATGCTTGCTGGTCAGGTTGAAATCTAAACGAACGGTTGGGAAGTAACGTGTCTGACCACCCTGGTTGGTAAACGTGAACCGTTCCACATTTGGGTCTGCAAGTGATTGCACAGCGCCCGTGGATTTGGTTGAGTCACGAATATCCTGCAACAGTTTGGCAATCGTCGGGTCGGGCGTGGAAGTCTGTCCGTTGGCAGCAGCCAGGGTGTACAAATTCACGCCAGTGGTGTTGGTTCCATAACGGAAAACGCCGCTGCGCGCTTGTTCACTCAAAATCGTGCGTTGGCGAGTCGTCTGTTCAGGAATGCGATATTCTTCGTAATTGACGAAGAAGAAAGCCTTGTCGCGGCCATCGAAAAGCTTGGGTATGCGGATGGGACCACCCAGACGACCACCGAATTGGTTGAGAATAATGACGTCGCGTGGCGCTGTGGTGTAACCAGGCTTTGGATTCAGGTCGCGGTTATTGAACCAGTAATTGGCATTCAGTGCCGGGTTGCGGTGATATTCGTAAAGGCTGCCGGTGAAGTTATTCGAACCGCCTCTAGTGACAAATTTGATCTGGACGGCTCCTTCCCCAGCGCTCTCAGCGCCGGGCGTGGCGGTCGAGACGGTCACTTCGTCAACCGCGTCCAGGCGCGGGCGGACATAAGTGAAAAAGCCATCCGAGGATTTCAGAATATTGTCCTGCACGTTGACGCCATCCATGGTGATGTTGAGTGCGCCTTTCGGCAGACCATTGATGGTTGAAGTGCGGGGGCGGCCAGGAGTGTTTGTGCCCGGCAACAGCAGCACCAAATCCAGCGCATCGCGCGAAGTCAGCGGGGTTTCAGTGATCTGACGGCCTGTTATGGTTGTGCTGATGCTGGCAGATTGAGTTTGCAGCACTTCGCCGCCGCCCTGAATTACAACGGATTCACTGGCTGCGCCAACTTCAAGCGTTATGTTCACTGTAGCAGGAACACCGACGTCAAGTTTGACATCCTGAATAACGGCTTTTTTGAAACCGGCTGCTTCGACCGTTACAGTATAAAAACCAGAACCCAGCGAGGGAACAACATAAGCGCCGCTGCCCGAAGAGTTCACTTTGAATTGGGTTCCAGTGGCAGTGTTTTTCACTGTCACTGAAGCTCCTGAAACCACGGCACCATTCTGATCCTGTACGGAACCGACGATCTGCGAGGTCGTGCCTTGCGCCAGTGCAACAAAACTGCACGCCAGCACAATTAGCACTGTGGTCATAAACTGCTGCAAATTGCTTTTCATAACAAGTTTCCCCTCAAGTATTCAAAAAAGTTACTGATTGGGTTTGGCCTGAACGTGTCTCGTTAGGTATCTGCAGCCTTAATCGGACGTTCGCTTATTGGCCAACCTCTGTTAAACGTAAACACCGTCGCCTGAGTTAAATCTGATTTTTGCTTTGTGTTAAAGTTGTGTTCGGAAGAACAGTGAGAAAAACAGGCCCAGTTAAGCAATCGCTATGCCCGGAACAGGTTAGAGACAATGTAATTGATTCAGCACGATTTAGTGTTGCAGTTATTTTGAATGGTTAACCCATCTTGTCCATTTTTATGAACTGAATTGAAATTTTTGGATTTATTGTCTGATTCCCTCTATCCGTATTTGCGCCAAGTTTTAGGTGTCTAAATCAGAAGGGGAATTTCATTTCAACCCACGAATGCCACTTTCCGAAGTTTCAACCCTTGTGCTATGTTGCCCGCCTTCAAGGTCGCGTCTGTCAACTTCGCACAGGCGCAAGCAATTCGGAAATTCAATTAAAAGTCCGCCAGAGTAGGGAATGGTGCCAATCTATGAAACCTACTTTTGTTCGGGCAATGGCTTTTTCAAAAGTTGTCTTTCAAGGCCTATTTGCCCCCATAGGTTCAAGTTTGATTAACAAGGATTTTGGTGGAACTCGATTCACCAAACCCTTTGGCCGAAGTTTATTTACCGCCACCACCTATCGCCCGATCCCCATTTCTACTTCAATGTGGACAATGGCCATGGCCAATATAATTACTCGGTCAGCTTTAATTCGGAACATTTTATGCTTATTACTGTTCGGCTGGCTGGCTGTTCAACTTCCTGCAAAATTCAATTCGTCGCATCCCCAGGCATATCAGCAAAAAATTGAAGAGCTTCGTGTTGCGTTCAATGTTGTCAATCCTGATTTGCCGGTTACTGTCGGATTGCCTTTGAGCGAAACGGCCAATTTGACTGACGCTGCCGCGTTGGCGATCACCGATGCCGCGGGCAAAATTGTGCCTTCGCAATTTCGTGTGTTGGCCAGATGGGGAGCGACCGCAGACCAGACCAGCAAACCGATCAAATGGTTGTTGGCGGATTTCAAAGCTTCAGCGGCAGGTGCTTACTTTCTGACCAGCGCGCCGCAATCTTCAAAGGCTTCGCAAATTGACGGGAAGGCAGTTTCGGTAAGCGAGTCCGGCCAAGCAGTTAGGGTTGGAAATTCACAACTTGAAATTGAATTGGCCAGACAGGGCGAAGCTTTGGTCAAAAGCTTCAAACTTGGCGGAAGTGAAATGTTACAAGCGCCAGTCTTGGCGCAAATGAGTTTGCCGCGCCGTGTTCTGATTAACCAATTGAGTGCCTCACTCGATAGCATTACGGTTACGGACACGACGCTGCTGCGGGCTGGTGACGAGGTGAGATTCGAGCATGTCTCCTTGCTGCAATGGGATGCAACAGCGGGTAGTGCCCGCCTCGTCACCACCGATCAAAGTTTTGCTGCCGGACGCCGTTACCGCATTGGCGAAGAAAGCCAGCAGGAAGAAGTTTTCGTCGGTTCGGCCCAACCCGGCGATTTGAAAACTGACTCGCCCTTGCGGTTCAACCATCCAGCCGGTACCTCCATACGCGATCTGAGCGTCGAACAGGAACGCGCCACGATTAAGGAAATCAATGGGCAGACGGTTCGCTTCAAAGCGCCGCTGAAAGTAGCGCATTCGCTGGGCGAAAAGATGATTGTGGTTTCCAGCCAAAACGAAACCGTGACGGCTGCGGTCGAAAAAACCTCGATTGAAGAATCAAACGCGCTTCGTGTGGTTGTTCGGCAAGATGGTGTTTTTAAGTCAGGGGGAGTGAACGTTCCGCCCATGCTGTCATTCACGGTTCGGTATTACGTTTACGCTGACCAGCCGTTTGTGCGCGTTCGATTGCGAATTATGAACAATGGCGCTTACGGATTCGGAGCATATCGCGGAGGGCCGTCGCCTTACGCTCAACACGTTTTGCTGCGGAGTCTGTCCGTGTTGGTGCCGACGGTTTCTGCCTCCGCTGGCAGAGTTCAGGTTTTGAAGTCCGCAGACGCCCGCAAACGTCTGGCTGATCGTCAAAGCGGAGCCTCTCTGGTTGCAGGTCAGCTTGAAATCGCCGTGCCTGAGTTTGTCGAAAACTACCCGAAAGCCTTGACCGGAAACAGCGACGGACTGCGTTTCGACATTTTGCCGGACACCGGGGAAGATTATATTTTCGATGGAGCGCGAGCTAAAACCACAGACTTTTATCTGGGTCGCAACACGATTGCCGCACGCGCGCTGACCAACTCGCCGAATGCGACACTTGATCCAGCCTACATCGCCACAACCGGAGCAGTTCGTGCCGCATTTGTCGAGCGCCGCAACTGGCAATCAACTTTCGAGAAAGAACCGCAGCTTGTCGAAGCTGCAATGCGAATGGAAAAAATGCTGGCTGTCGGTTACTCCGTCGAAGCCAGTGAAGCAGCCGGAGGAGTTCCGCCAACTTCCGCTTTTGAATATCGGCAAAGAGGCGAACAGGGTGAACAGTTCGGCTGGCGAAACTTCGGCGATCTGGCCTGGGGCGACGGTTATGCAAACGTTCATTACGATTTGCCGTTCGTGCTGTTGCGCGAATACTTGAGAAGCGGCGATGCGCGAGCTTTTCAACTTGGCAGTGAAATGGCCAGGTATCGCGCCGATTGGGGGCAATTTCACTCCAACGATTTTCTGATGGAAAACTGGAATCTGCGCGGAATGGCTTTTTATGAAAAAGGCGACCACGGCAGTTTCCGCGAGCCGGTTCCCAGTCACACCTGGATCGAAGGCATGTGGCTTTATTGGGCTTTGACCGGCGATGAAGCCGTTCGCGAATCTGCCATCGAAGGCAGCGAAGCTTTTGCCCGCGTCAATTTCACTTACGACAGCGCGCTCAGTTGGAATGAATCACGCTGGATCGGATGGCCTACGCTGGGGTTGATGGCTGCTTATCGTTACACCGGCGAAACCCGTTACCTGAACAAAGCCAAAGACAACGTCAACCTGATTGTTCAAACCGAGGAAAATTACGGGCGCAAAGGGTTTTACATTGGCAAAGGCGGATCACAGCCCGACATTCAACCCTGGATGTGGTCGGGTTATACGCAACTTGGTGTGATCGAATACTGGCGGGAAACCGGCGATCTGCGCTCTGCCGAATATCTGGTTCGACTGGCCGATTGGTTGGTTAGCAAGGGCAGCGATAACCCGCCACTCAAGCCGGGATTGATATTGGCAGACGGCAATTATTTGCCCGCCGGAATGTCTTACTTTTGGTACCAGGACAAAATTGCCGAAGACCGTTCAGTGGCATTGGCCGGATTGAGCCTGCCGGTTTTAACCGCAGCCGCCAGGATTTCGGGACGCGAAGATTTACGCGAACGTGCCAAGCAGCTTTTTCGCGATTACACATTTTACCGGGACTTGCCAGAGGGGCGTCCTGTTTCGCCGTCAACCCGCGCAGTGATTAATTTCCGCTCTCTGCAATTCGCCGGTTCTTCGCCAAAGGTTTACGGTCAGATGGGATTGATCCTTTCAGACGTTTTGCCGGAATTGGCCAATTCTGTCGTCGGGTCGAAAACTCTGTTGCTTGCCCCAGCGCCTCGCCGCGAAGAGCCTAAGCCTTCGATGCCGGTTAATTCCGCAACGCTGACGAACGTGGCATTAAACGCGCGGGCGACGGCTTCCAGCACTCATGTCTGGCCTGACACAGTCAGCCTGCCATCTGCGGCGAACGATGGCCAGATGGAATCTTCAGGCAAATTGTCCATCTGGCATTCCGAATCGAATACTGGCAAACAGGAATGGTGGCAGGTTGATCTTGGCAGAGCTTACCGAATCGAGCTGATAGAAATTTTGTTTCGCACCGATCAGGACCAACCACTGACTCGCCGCAACTTTGAAGTGCGCGCATCCAACAATGCAGACTTCGGCAGTTATGTTGTGCTGGCAGCGCAAGGTGATACTTCAACACCACACGGACAAAGCTGGCGCGCCCAGCCGACCGAAGCAGGCAGTTTCCGATACGTGCGCGTTCAGAAAACGAAGATTGATCGCGATCCGTCTGGAAACGCTTTCTTCAATCTGGGGGAGGTGCGTTTGATGGCGCAATCCTTTCTTCAAACGCCAACCTCCCCGTCGTCAAACTCGTCCGGTACGCTTGCCTACCCGCCAACGACCTTGGCGCAATTGAAATCTCAGAGTTTGCTGGTTGGCCAATCGCTCAGCTTTGTGCTGCCGAAGGATAAAAATCAAATTACGGCTTACAACCTGCCTGAAAACTCCAACTTCGATCCTGTGACTGGAAAATTTTGGTTTACTCCTAATTCGGCTCAGGCTGGCAATGTTTATCAGATCAGTTTTCGCGCAATGTCGGCTGATGGAATTGAATCCCTGACTCGTTTGGATGTGGCCGTGACAATTGACGGAGCGCCACACGTCAATTTGATTTCACCCGATCCGGGTTCCAGGCTGACAACCGACAAACCAATTCTGATAGCGTGGTCGGTTCCGCAAATTGAGTCAATCGCCAACTACCAAATCCGGCTTTCAACCGACGGCGGAGCCAGTTACCCGACCTTGATCGCCAATCTGCCGGGTTCGACAAATCAATTTCAATGGTTGATTCCGCGAAGCATTCCAGAGAGAAATCGTTCATCCATCCGATTTATGGTTAAAGTTGCTGATTCTGAAAATCGAGCGGGGTTGGATTATTCGCGTCAGGATTTGCACATCAGGTTTGGCAGTCCGCAGAGGTAAGTTGAGTTTCTGTTTTTTCGGCTGCGATTTCAGAAGTTCCTTTTGTCCAGCGGGGGTCATAAGGGCAATGACGGCAACCAGACCCGCAACAACTCCCGCGCCGCAAATGAAACTTCGCGGTGAAAACCATAAAGCCGCCTTCCCAGTAAAAGTCCTCATTTTTGATTAACTGTTCCATTTCTATCCTTGTGTTCAAACTCGAATTGCCAGCTTGCCGCCGGTTCTCTATAATCCGCGCCTTTCAAGGACGAGTCAAAATTAGTGCTGAAAGCCTGTAAACAGCCCCAAAAATAATGACCGAATTTTCCAGACTGCTTCGTTATCTTCGGCCTTACCGCGTCATCTTCGCAATTTCCATTGTTTTGATGATCGCCACAGGATTGTTCGAGGGCGGAACGGTTTTGCTGTTGCAGCCGATCTTTGATTCTCTGGCTGGCAAACTTGGGCAGGCTTCGTCTGTAATTCCGTTGATAGGACGCTTGTTGCCTTCAACGAGCGGAAGACTGGAATTAGACAAACTGGCTTTACTGTTAGTCGGTCTGACTCTGGCAAAAGGAGTTGCCGAATACTTTTCCTCTTATTCGATGAGCTACATCGGCCAGAACGTCATCGCCGATGTTCGGTCGTCGCTTTACGATCACATCATTCACCAGGCGGCTTCGTTCTTTGCCAAACGGCCAACAAACGAATTGACGGCTCATTTGATGAGCGACGCCGCCCAGGTCGAGCGCGCCGTGTCAGACACTTTGCGTGATTTGTTACGCGAATCGGTCAGCCTGGTGGTTTATCTGGCAGTGTTGTTCGGAGCGAACTGGCGACTGGCCGGAGTGATTATTTTGCTGGCTCCGCCGGTGGCTTTTCTGACCACAAGTTTCAATCGCAAGCTGCGGAAGTATGTGACTTCGCGGCAGGAAAGCGGCGCTGAAATGCTGGACACGGCTCAGGAAGCGATTTCTTCCCAGCGCGTGGTCAAGGCCTTCGGCATGGAAGCTTACGAAAGCGAGAGGTTTAGTCGCTCTGCGCGCAAGCAGATGGGCGACCAGTTGCGCGCCATGCGGATTTACTTTTTTTCGCCGATCCTGCTGGAAACCGTTGGCATCGTCGCCGTCGCCGGTTTGTTGCTGTACGCGCAACGCAGCATCAGCCTGGGGCAAATGTCGTTGGGCAGTCTGGCGGCTTTTCTGGTGGCGATGTTCAAGGCTTACGATCCGATTCGTCGGTTGAGCCGGTTACAGCACGATTTGCAGCAAGGGCTGGCTTCCGCCGCGCGCATTTTCCAGGTCATGGACGAACAGATGGAAATGCGCGACAAGCCAAACGCTGTCGCGCTTGATCGGTTTTCTAGCGAGATTGAATTCCGCAACGTCAGTTTCAGTTACGGAGCCGGATTCGATTTGCCTGTGCTGGACAATGTTTCTTTCAAAGTTCGAGCCGGCGAAATGATCGCCATTGTGGGCCAAAGCGGCGCAGGCAAAAGCACCCTGACAAATCTGATCCCGCGCTTTTATGATGCTTCATCAGGCGAAGTGCTGGTTGACGGTCACGACGTGCGAGATTTGCAAATTGCCGGTTTACGCCGACAGATTGCAGTGGTCACCCAGGAAGTTCATTTGTTTAACGAAACGGTTCGGGCGAATATCGCGTACGGAGCTTATGGCCGAAACGACAACGACACGGCGATTCAAACTGCGGCAAAAGCTGCGCTGGCTGACGAATTCATCGCCAAACTGCCCGAAGGTTACGACACAGTTGTCGGCGAACGCGGCTTGATTCTTTCCGGTGGTCAGCGGCAACGCATTGCAATTGCGCGAGCGATTTTGAAAGACGCTCCGATTTTGATTTTGGACGAAGCCACCAGCGCGCTGGACACTGAAAGCGAGATGCTGGTGCAACAGGCGCTCAACAATCTGATGACCGGTCGAACGACTATTGTCATCGCGCACAGACTTTCAACCATTCGCCGAGCCGACCGCATCATCGTTATGGACGCTGGCCGGGTTGCCGAAATGGGCACGCACCAGCAATTGCTGGCGCAAAACGGAATTTATCGGCGACTGTACGAATTGCAGTTTGCTGAAGAGGAGGAAGTTCACAGTTGATAGTTCACAGTTCGCAGTTAATGACTTTTCTGCGAACTGTGAACCGCGAACTGCGAACAGAAAGCTATGCTCAAAAGCATGACGGGTTATGGTCAGGGAACAGCCAGCGGAGATAATTTCACCGTGACGGTTGATCTACGTTCGGTCAACAATCGCAATCTGGACATTCACTGGCGAGCGCCGCAAGATTTGATGTCGCTGGAAATTCCGTTGAAAAAACAGATTCAATCAGTGTTGTCGCGTGGCCGCGTGGATGTAACGATCAATTTTACTCAAACCGCTGACACGGCTTATGAATTGAATCGCCCGCTAATTCGCGGTTATCTGGAAGCATTGAAAACCATGCGTGAAGAATTCGGGCTGACAGGCGAACCCGATTTGGCCACAATTGCACGACTGCCAAACGTCATGCTGGCTCAGAGCAACGGCAGCGGATTAAGTGAATCTGTAGTGCAAGGCGTGGAAGAGGCTCTGACCCAGGCGCTTACTTCTTTGGTGGCAATGCGCGCTGTCGAAGGTCACGAGCTTCAAAAAGAACTGCTGACTCGCGTCCAGAGAATTGAAACACAGGTCGAGTTGATAATTTCCGGCGCTGAGGGTTTGGTTGACGCTTACCGCGAAAAACTGAAAAAACGCGTTACCGAACTGCTGGAAAAAACTTCGATTGACGAGACACGGCTGGCTCAGGAAGTCGCTTATCTGGCCGAACGCAGCGACATTACTGAAGAAATCACGCGATTGAAAAGCCACCTTGTTCAGCTTCGTGAATTGTTGTCAGGCGACAATGAAATCGGCAAGAAACTGGATTTTCTGTTGCAGGAAACCAACCGCGAAGCTAACACTATCCTGTCAAAATCCGCCGAGCTTTCGATTTGTGACGCGGCGATTGAAATCAAAACCGAAGTCGAAAAACTGCGCGAGCAGGCAAATAACGTCGAATGAACGGCAATCTGATAATTGTTTCCGCACCCTCCGGCGCTGGCAAAACCACGCTGGTCAGCGAAGTTTTGAAACGTGACAGTCGAATAAGACCGTCTGTGTCTTTTACGTCCCGCGCGCCTCGCAATGGAGAACAAGACGGCGTGCATTATAATTTCGTCTCGCCCGACGAATTCCGTGCAATGATAGAGCGCGGTGATTTTTTGGAGTGGGCAGAAGTTCACGGAAATTTTTATGGCACTTCGCGGCGAATGGTTGAAAAACTTCGTGGCGAAGCTTACGACGTGATTCTGACGATTGATGTGCAGGGTGCCCAACAAGCCAGGCATTTGTTTCCAGACGCCGTAAGAATTTTTATTCTGCCGCCGTCATATCAGATTCTGCTCGATCGTTTGGATGCGCGCGGAGCAAATATTTCGGAAGATATACAGACACGTCTTTGCAATGCGATTGACGAACTGGCGCAGTTTGAAAATTTCGATTACGCCATAGTCAACGATAATCTGGATCAGGCGACAAGCGAATTGGCCGCGATTATTGTGGCCGAACGATGCCGTTGCTGGCATCACAACGAACTTAGTAAGAAACTGGCAGGTGAACTGGCCAGGAAAATAGTCAAAACAGTCGAATAACTTTTTCAGCAAACAATGGAGGTAGTGAAATGGAAGACTTTGAAAACGAACGTGAACCACAGGTGATTGACAGCAAATACCGCAAAATTCTGATTGCCGCCAAACGCAGCAAACAACTTCAGAAAGGCGCATTGGCTCGCGTCAGAATGACCAACAGCATCAAACCGACTCGTGTCGCACTGGAAGAAGTCGAGCGCGGCTTGATCGGTTTTGAAATCACAGAAACCGTGGAAAAGTAATTCTATGGAATGGTGAGCGAGTGAAAGTTGAGAGAGAATTTTTCTTCACCTTTCATTTGCTCGTCTTTTCGGGATCACGCCCATGAAAGTCCTGCTCGGCGTCACTGGATGCATCGGCGCGTACAAGGCCGCCGAAGTTCTGCGCGGTTTGCAGAAAGCCGGAGCGCAAGTGCGCGTGGTGATGACAAAACACGCGACGGAATTCATCAGCCCGCTGACGTTTGAAGCTCTTTCAGGCCAGCCGGTGATCGTAGGGATGTTCAGCCAGCCTGATCACTCAAAGATTGAACACATTGCCGCCGCTCGCCAAAGCGATTTGCTGTTAATCGCTCCTGCCACCGCCAACATCATCGCCAAATTCGCTCACGGTCTGGCCGACGATTTTCTTTCGACGCTTTACCTGTCGAACACAAACCCTGTGTTGATTGCTCCTGCAATGAATGTCGAAATGTGGAATCACCCGGCGACTCAGACGAATCTGAAAACCTTGCGCGAGCGCGGCGATTTGTTTGTCGAACCCGGCGTTGGTTACCAAGCTTGCGGCGAAGTCGGCGTCGGACGCTTGGCCGAACCAGAAGAGATTGTCGCAGCCGCGCTGGCAGTTCTATCTCCCAACTCCCGACCCCTGACTCCCGACTCCTCAAAAGACTTTGTTTCCGAACACGTTCTACTGACCGCCGGCCCGACCGTCGAAGACCTGGACCCGGTTCGGTTTATCACCAATCGTTCGTCGGGCAAGATGGGTTACGCCGTGGCCGAAGCCGCGCGAGATCGCGGAGCGCAGGTGACTTTGATTTCCGGCCCGACAAAGCTTGCGGCTCCCGCTGGCATCGAAACCATCGCTGTTCGCTCAACGCGGCAAATGTACGAAGCAGTAATGAGCCGTCTGGCCACTGCTACTGTTTTCATTGGCTCTGCCGCCGTCGCCGATTTTCGTCCGGCCAGTCGTGCCGAACACAAAATCAAAAAACAGGGCAAAGCCAACATCACGATCGAACTGGAACCGACCGAAGACATCATTGCCACTGTCGCTGCTGACCCGAATCGCAATGGGCGAATCGTCGCCGGGTTTGCGGCGGAATCTCAAACCTTGTTGGCTTACGCCGACAAAAAGCTTCGCGAAAAAGGTTTGGATTTGATTGTCGCCAATGACATTTCGCGATCTGACGCCGGGTTCGATGTTGAAACCAACGCGGCTACGATTTTGAAACGCGATGGTTCGCGCGTTGAACTGCCATTGCAAAGCAAACGCGAACTGGCCGACCGTGTGCTGGACGAAATTCTCAAGCTGAGGAGATGACGCAAAAAGTTTATGGACGCACGCGATGAATTGCGAGAACTGATTCACCAGGCGAAAGAGCATCTGCTTTATTTCCGCGATCTTGGGGTGACGAACATCGGCGAAGCCGCAAGACCCGAACTGGCAGAATCCTTGCCAGTTCGGGTTCAACCAGCCTTTGCAGTCTCCACGCCGCAACCCGAACCAATTGTCGTTCAACCGCCGCCGATCATTCACCAACCTGAAATCACGATGAAGAAAACACCTGCTTTGCCGATTGCTTTATTTGAAACTGAATCGGCAACCGTCAACGAAACGCTTGAAGATATTCGCCTCGACCTGGGCGATTGCCAACGCTGCAAGCTCTGGTCAACGCGCACCAACATCGTTTTTGGCGAAGGCAATCCGAAAGCCGAACTGATGTTCGTCGGCGAAGCTCCGGGAGCAGATGAAGACGCCAGCGGGCGGCCTTTTGTCGGCAGAGCCGGTCAATTGCTGACCAAAATGATCGAAGCGATTGATATGAAACGCGAAGACGTTTACATCGCCAACAGCGTCAAATCCCGCCCGCCCGGCAACCGCAATCCCGAACCGGATGAAACTCGCGCCTGTATACCGTTTCTGTTTCGCCAAATTGCCGTCATTCGTCCGCGGCTGATCGTCACGCTGGGCAATCCCGCGACTCAAGGGCTGCTTGAAACCAAAACCGGCATCACGATGTTGCGCGGCAAGTTTCAGGATTACCCGCGCATTCCCGCCATCAAAGTTCTGCCGACATTTCACCCGGCTTACCTGCTGCGTTCGCCAGACAAAAAGCGTGAAGCCTGGGAAGACCTGAAAAAAGCCCGAGCCTTCCTGCTCGGCGAAATCGAAGCTTAAGCTAGCCATGCCAGTTCACCTTTCAATCAAAGAAAATATTCAGCTTGCTCCGTTCACCACGCTTGGCATTGGCGGAGCCGCTCGCTTTTTTGTCGAAGCCAAAAGCGAAACAGAATTGGTTGAAGCGATTGAATTTGCCGAACATCGTGGCTTGCCTGTTTTCATTCTCGGCGGAGGCAGCAATGTGCTGATTAGCGATGAGGGCTTTCCCGGCTTGGTAATTCGAGTGGCGATCAAAGGCATTGAGTGGGGTGAGCAGATTACGGCTGGCGCTGGCGAAGATTGGGATGGCTTTGTTCGTCAATGCGTTCAACGCAATTTGGCTGGATTGGAATGTTTGAGCGGCATTCCCGGTTTTGTCGGCGGCACTCCGGTGCAAAACGTAGGCGCTTACGGCCAGGACGTCAGCCGGGTAATCGCCAAAGTTCGAGCCTTTGACCGACGGTTAAAACAGATTGTCGAACTCAGCAATGCCGATTGCGGTTTCAGCTATCGCACCAGCATTTTCAACTCGACGGAGCGCAATCGGTATGTAGTGCTGGCGGTCAGCTTTGCGCTGAAAGCCAATGGCGAACCAGTGCTGCTTTATCCAGATTTGAAAAATTACTTTGCCGGACGAACCGGTCAACCGACACTTGCTGAAGTCCGCCAGGCCGTCATCGAAATTCGTTCGCGCAAAGGCATGGTCATCGTTCCCGATGACCCCGATTGCCGAAGCGCCGGTTCGTTTTTCAAAAACCCTGTTCTCTCCGCCGAAGCTTTTGCCAAGCTGGGAGCTATTGCCAACGAACGTCCGCCGAGCTTTCCCGCTGCCGATGGCAACGTAAAAGTTCCAGCCGCCTGGTTGATTGAGCGCGCCGGTTTTCAGCGAGGTTACACAAAAGGTCGAACTGGAATTTCTTCCAAACACACTTTAGCTATCATCAATCGCGGAAACGCAACTGCGCAGGAAGTTCTGGATTTGGTCGCTGAAATTCAGACAGGAGTGCAGATTAAGTTTGGTGTTGCGCTGCTGCCGGAGCCGATCTTTGTCGGTTTCAACTCTTGACTCGTTCAATCTCCCCACCAACCGCACGCAGCTTTTCTTCGATCTTCTCGTAGCCGCGATCAATGTGGTAAACGCGGTCAATCCAGGTTTC
>JBGAPB010000064.1:0-20602 GCA_044221525.1 Blastocatellia bacterium
AAACTCCGATTCCAATGCAGCAACCAGGTCGGCCACTTTCACTTCCGGCAAATCGGCCATCAGATCAAGGTCATTGGTCATGCGAGCTTCGCCATGAACTATGCTCGCCACTGAGCCGCCAATCACGTATGGAATTCCAAATTGCTCAAACAGTCCCGTGACCTGGAGCGTGATCTTGATGGTGTCGGGTATTGGGTTGGTGAAATTTGACGCCATCAATATCCTTCAACATCAGGGTTCCAGCCGAAAGCCTTGCGCATTAACTCCGGCTCAAGCCAACGCGAAGCCAGTCGCAGTTGCAATTCGTGCTCACTCGCTTGCGGATGCTGCCGCCTGATTTCACTGAGCGCCAGCAAGCGCGCAGTGCGCTGCAAATCCTGCATGATTTGCAGCTTCTGCGCGGCTGACATTCGGCGATAACCTTCGATGATAATCTGCTCGATTTCAGGCGAGGTATCTTCAGCAAGTGTTTGCATCAATTGGCGCCCTAGTTAATTCCCACAACCGCCCTGAACGGCAGAAGCAGGCGTTGTATTTTTGAAATAGTTTGGAAAAGCCGGAAGCTTGTATTGTTTCGGCGGATTTTTCTTCAGGTCTTCCATCAAGTATTCAACCGCGCGCTCAAGCTGCGGATCGCGGCCTTGCCGCCAGGCTGCCGGATCGAATTCGACTTCGATGTCCGGCGCAACGCCGTTGTTTTCAACTTCCCATTCACCATTTAGGCCATAAATCGCTGCGTCAGGCGCTGTGTGACTGCCGCCATCCATCAATGGTGGCGGACGGAACGAAGCGATCAAACCGCCCCAGGTTCGTTTGCCGATCAGCGGCCCGATCTTTGACTTCTTGAAATACCAGGGCATGGCGTCTCCGCCCGATCCGGCCATCTCGTTAATCAGCATCGCTTTCGGACCGTAAATTGCGCCAGCCGGAACCGGCACATCCTGGCCGCCTTCGCGGTAATGAATGTTGCTGAGTTGTTGGCGACTCAGGTGTTGGACGACGTAATCGGCAAGCAATCCGCCCTGATTGAACCGTTCGTCAATCACGGCTCCATTCTTGTTAGTCTGGGCAAAGAAGTATCGGTTGAAGCTGGCATACCCACCGTTGGCGGTGTCAGGCATGTAAATGTAAGCCAGCTTGCCGCCCGAAAGTTGATCCACTTTGCGGCGATTGCCTTCGATCCAGGCCAAATTTCGCAATCCCTGTTCGCTGGCGACAGGCACGACTGTGACTTCGCGTGAACCTGTTCCATCGGGATTCGCGCCGACTTTGATGACGACCTGCTTTCCGGCTTTTGATTCAAAAAGTTGATAAACATTGTCGGTCGAACGCAAATCGCGTCCGCCGACAGCCAATAGATATTCACCTTCCTTGACGTTGACACCCGGCTGAGTCAATGGCGCGCGAAGTTGCGGATTCCAGTTTTCGCCGTTGTAGATTTTTGCAAAGCGATAGCGTCCGTTTTCGATCTTGTAATCGCAACCCAGCAAACCGCCCGGCACAAAGTTTGGACGCTGCTGATCGCCGCCGCCAATGAACATATGGCCGACTGTCAACTGATTGAGCATGTCTTCAAATATGTAATTCAAATCGCTGCGATGAGCCACGACTTCGACGTAAGGCGCGTATCGCTTCTTCATCTCCTCCAGATTCAGACCGTGGAGGTTTTTGTCATAGAAAAAGTCGCGTTCATTACGCCAGGCTTCGTTGTACATCTGCCGCCATTCGACCTGCGGATCAATGTGAACTTCCATATCGGCAGTTTTCAGCATGTTCGGTCCGCCCGGCGCTCCCGGAGGCATCGGCGCCCCAAGCGTTGCAACCGAGCCGATAACCCAACTGCCGAATCCCTGACGGTAAAGCGCTTTTTCGCCGTTGGCAGAAATCTCAAACGAAGTGACTCCGTCAATCGCCTTGTCCAGCTTGCGCTTTTCCAGATCGTACTTTTGAACTGTGAAGCCAGGCACAGTTGCGCCTGCCGGCTGTTCCATGATGTAGATCAAGTTTGCTTTGCCGGCAATCAGTCCCTGGTAATTTCTGGTCGGAATCGGTAACACGATAATGCGCTGGTCAATCCCTTCCAGGTCAATTCGCGTCGGTTCGTCTTTTTTGGCAGGTGGTTTCGCAGTGCCGGCAGGTGCGGCGTCAGCTTTCTTTTCGCCTTGTTCAGCAGGTTTCGCCACCTCACCCGCTGCCGCCTCTGTCTTTTTCTCTTCGGCGACTTTCTCTTCGTCACTTTCAGGAGCCAGAGGCGAAGGAATGTCGCTGCGCAATACGATGGCGTAAACGTTGCGCGTTGGCTGGTTCGCGATCCCTGATAAATCGGCAAAGCTGATGCTGGGGCCCAAATTGGTACTGGCCGTGAAGTAAAGATATTTGCCGCTGCGGTCAAAAGCCGGATAACGAGCATCGCTCATGCCGTCGGTAATCTGACTGGCTTTGCCAGTTTCCAGCGAATAAACGTGGACTGCGCGCAGCAAGTTTGGAAGTTGCTTCGTGTAAGCAATCCAACGACTGTCGGGTGACCAGTTTGGGGCCATCACACTATCGTTGAAGCCGATTGGATTGCTATCCACTTTAATGGGCTGACCTTTGTCAATTTCCAGATACCAGAGTTGAAGTTTTTTGTCGGTCAAGGCGATCTTTTTGCTGTCGGGCGACCAGACTGGCGAATTGTAGAAAGTCGGCGGCAACGCGATCTTTTTCACGTCGCCTTCGCCTTTTTGATCGCGCAAATGCAGGGCGTATTCGCCGGATTCGTCACTGAAATAAGCGATCCATTTTCCATCTGGCGACCATGTCGGATCACGTTCCATTACGCCGGGAGTGTTGGTCAAATTCCTAGGGTCACCTTTTTCGGCGGGCACGGTAAGGATTTCGCCGCGAGCTTCAAACACGGCGCGAGCCCCGGTTGGCGAAATGCTTGCGTTGAAAATTCTGGTTCCGACTTTTTCAAAACGCGGACGCACAGCGATTAAATCAGCCGCCACCTGGATGTTCACTTTCTGGGATTTTCCGGTTTTGATGTCGTAAAGATGAATGGTGCCGAATTGTTCGTATGCAATCACTGCTGAAGATTTGGCGTCGCCGCTCCAGGCCGAAGCCGATTTGATGTCGAACACACTGTCTTTGACCAATAAATCAACCCGCTTGGTTTTCACATCGTAACTGTAAAGGCCGTAGCGTTCATCGCGGTCGGACAGGAAATAAATCTTGTCGGCATTTCCAAAAGAGGGCCACATCGGATACCGGTCATTGCCACCTTTGCGCGGCAACTTCTCAACCGATGAATCGGAAAGTTTGGCAATCCAGATCACGTCCTGCTGCCCGCCGTGATAACGCTTCCACTCAGGCTGCCATTGGTTCAATGGTTCATAGGCGATCATCGAACCGTCCGCCGAAAAAGCCCCGCGTTCGCCGGAAGGGAGTGGAACTTCTTCAGGCAAGCTGCCTGAGTTTGCATCCAGCCCAATGGTAAACAGTCGCACGAAACCCGCGTAACTGTTCCGCGACGAACTGAAAAGAACGCGCTTGCCGTCGTGTGTCCATCCGGCGGCAACGTCCGCAGCCGGATGATAAGTCAGGCGCTTCGGAACTCCTCCGGCAGCAGGCATGACATACACATCGGTATTGCCGTCATATTCGCCCGTGAAAGCGATCTGCGTCCCATCAGGTGAAAAAATCGGATTTGTTTCCGTGCCCACGCCGGTGGTCAGCCGTTTGGCATCTCCGCCTGCGCGCGGCACACTCCAAAGGTCGCCTGCATAAACGAAAACAATGTTGGTTTGATTAACAGTCGGCTTTTGAAAAAGCGTGGCTGCGGTTGTTGCGGGAGCCTGTGCCAGACAAACACCGGCAAAAGCCAGGACAAGAAGCGACGACAAAATCGGCTTGTTCATAATGTGGACTCCTGATTGTGGTTTCAAAACTACTTGCGGGTTGGCAAGCTTGCTTTACGTCCGACAATGCTGTGCGGTTCGGATTTTGTGCTTTTGACTGAAGATTGCAAGGTTTGGAGGGCGGGCTTTTACAAGATTTTACATGAGTTCAGGGTTCACGCTTCTGCATGTCCTAGCCGATAAGACACGCAGAAGCGTGAACCTTGAAAATGCTTACTTTTTAGAAGCTTTCGACAACCGCCGGGCCTTTTCAGCCAACAACGCGGAGTTGTTGATTTCGGCCAGAGCGCGTTGGAGTTGCGAATCCTGCTCAGTGGTCATTCGTTTCTGGGTGTCAAGGCCGTATGCGGCAATCAGCGCTTCTTCACGAATCTTGGCGCGCAGCCATTCCTGATGATCGTCAACCATTTTCATCGTCAAACCGTAATCCTGATTTTTGGCGATGAAGTCCGTCATAAATTCGCGGAAGGCTTTCATCACGCCATCGCCGACCACAAATTCGTTGGGTTGAGGCTGGTGATCGAACTCTATGCCATTGCGTTTGAAATTTGCCGCCACGCTCACTTCGCCAGCCATCAGCTTGCGAACAAACATAAACAATCCCGTAGTCCAAACAGCAGCCTGTTCGTTACTGACTGTCGCAGGTTCGATTTTGACATCGGGTTCGATTCCGCCTCCTCCATACACCGGGCGGCCAAGATCAGTGCGACGCATCTGGCTTTTGCTCTTGTCTTCGGTCTTGGCGTCACCGTTGGCGGTTCTATGAAAGTGGTATTCGTATACCGAACCGTTTGAATAATCGCGCTGAATCAAACGACCGCTGGGCGTGAAGTAACGGGCTGTAGTCAGCGTCAAACCGGCTCCGCCGGAAAGCGGATAAATCGTCTGCACCAGGCCTTTGCCGAAACTGGGTTCACCCACAATCAACGCCCGGTCGTGATCCTGAATCGCTCCGGCCACGATTTCCGACGCCGAAGCCGAGCCGTCATCAATCATCAACACCATAGGGAAGTTTTCCGGCGAGCCGGATTCGGCATTCCAATCCCTGTCGCCCGCCTTGCCTTCACGATTGCGGACTGAAACGACAATCTGACCGCGTTGCAGGAATTTGTCGGCGACGCGAATCGCCTGATCCAAAAAACCTCCGGGATTGCCGCGCAGGTCGAAAATCAGCGAAGTCATCCCCTGCTCTTTCAAAATGTTGATCGCCGTTTCCACCTCATCGCTGGTTGTGGAATGGAAGCCACGCGACAACGCCAGATAACCGACGCCGGGTTTGACCATGTAATAGCCAGAAATCGAAGGCAGGTCCACTGCGGCGCGCTCCAAAGTCACAGTCAGCGGTTGAGGAACTCCTTCCCGCAGAACTGTAACTTTGACTTCGGTGCCGAGTTCGCCGCGCAAATGATCGCGGACTTTGTCGGAATTCCAGCTTTCGGCATTCTCACCGTCCACCTTGATGATCTGGTCGCCGTAACGCAGACCGGAGCGAGCGGCCGGAGTGTCTTTGAAAGTTTCCATGATGAACACGCCGCGTAGGCGCGATTGGATGGAAGCTCCGATGCCAAAATACTGGCTGCGCTGTTCCATTCGCATTTCATCAAACGCTTTGCGATCGTAAAAACTGGAGTGAGGATCAAGCACGCGCAGCATTCCTGAAATGGCTGTGTTGGTCAGTGTTTCGTATTCAACTTCGGTGGTGTAATTTTCCCGAACCAGTTCCATGGCCTGTATGTAATCGTGCGCCAGCTTTTCTTCAGCCAGATGATTCTGAGTCACCGCTTGAGAACGCAACGCGACAAAACCGACCATCAAGCTGATGGCAAGAACAAAGATCGAAAAACGCTGAAACTGTTTTCTCACTGTTGAAGACCTCCAAATTGAAACAAAATGCTGCGGCAGTAAGGAGTTTTCCAAGTCGAACTCTTGCAGGCGAGAACGCATACTAATTCAAACCTTGCCGTATGCAAACCAGCGAGATGCTCGACCAATTTGCTAACTTTTGCCAACTCGTGTTTGACACATCAACCGCCTGTTTTTATGATGACGCACGTCAAACGTCCAGTTCATTCAATTCCCCCAACGAAAAAGCATCTCAAAGAAACAGCTCAACGCAACGGGCGGCTATGGGGCCGTGCCAGTATGCGTCAGCCATTTGAACATTCACTACACACGCATCCAGTTGAAAACTGACTGAAACAACCGACACCGAAAGTTGATCGTTTAACGGACTTCGTTTGTCCGGCGTCCCGCTTCCTTGCCCCGGATAGCTGCCAGAAATCTTCCGCGAAGCGTGCGTTCTCTTCGTGGGCTGTTGATAAACCGTGATGCAAGTTAAGGAGGCTTGAGATGAAACCAAAATTTTTGTCCATTTTGTCCAGCGACACCGCCGAGAACTCCGCAGCCGATGAGCAAGCCAGTTCTCAACAGATTGCAGCCAATTATCGCGCTCGTTATCAGGCTTTTTTGAGCCAACAGGCACAACAACGACCACAACGAGGTTCATACGAGCCGAACGGCCTGGTTCGCCTTGTGCAAGCAGTTCTAAGTTTCTCCATCTTTGTGGTGATGTTTCTAACTATTCTAACCCTGTTCGGGTTTGGCCTTTCCAAATTGGGAGTCATAGCGCAGGTTTCAGATGGTTCAGCTTCGGTTTCCGGCAAAAACTCATCGCCAGCGAAAACAGATACGCCAATTCCGACCGCTCCGATAAAGAAATCGCGCCGCAAATAAGCCGCCGGAGTCAGTACTGTGTGCCGCCAAAACCAGCCGGGGCTACTGACTCCGCGGCAAAATTTCGTCTTTTTTTCACTTTGTAAGGCTCCGTTGCTTGACACTCAATAAGGCCATTTGGATAATCCAGCCGCTTTAAGGCCTACCTTTCAAAATTAAGAAAAACGACTGATTGAAAGACGTTTCAACACTAGCTTTGCCGGTTCAAAACAATCACGCCTTCCCTGACGGAACTTTCTGTTTCGGGAAGTGGTTTGCGAAGTGCCGATGAGCCTTAGCACAAATAAGACCAGCCTGATTTCACATCGCCGAGCGGTGAGTTTGCTGTCATGCCTGATGATTGTTGCTCTGGTTTTCTCAACCGGAACTGGCGGTAAGTTGGATTCAAAGCTGAGGCAAATCAGTTTTGACGATTTGCCCGTTGAGCTTCACCCGTGGCTGAAACAACAAGGAATCAGCCGGGAAAATTTCAATGATGGAATTTCAGCCATTCGCCAGCAAACCACAGAACGTGAACTGATTGGCGAATACGACCATTTGATCTTTTTCTTGCTGCAATCGTCTCGCTTTACGGCGCTGCCGAAAATCGAACCTGCGGCGAGCGCCTATGAGTTCTTCCAAAATCTGAGCGAAACCGACCGCAAGCAGTTTATGACCGAAGGATCGAATTTCGCGCCTGCGCCTGACAGGATTCCCAAATCGGCGAAGTTGCGAATCGGCGATTTCCTCAAATCGCTCAAGGCCAAACAAAGCCAGCAAGACGAACGGCTGAGTTACTTTGACAACCTGCTGAAAAAAACGGTTCCGGCGACCATCACACCGGAACAGCATCTGATGATCGAGTACGTGCGCGCAATGCGTTTTCTTTATCGCAAGGAGTTCGCGTCTCGCTCTATCAAACAAGAGGAATTGGCCGCTTATGTCGCGTCGCTGTACCAGAATCGCGGTCACAGCACCGACACCCAGGTCGAAGCCAACTTCGCTGTTTATACGGCGCTGGCTGCGCTAAAAGCTTCATCGCCTAAAACCAAACTGAACAAGGTTCTGATTGTCGGCCCCGGATTGGACTTTGCTCCCAGAACCGATTTGATTGATCTGTTTGGGCCGCAAAGTTATCAACCATTCGCCATTGCCGACGCTCTTTTAGGTTTGAAGCTTGCCGATGAATCAACCTTGCAAATTCATTGCGTTGACATCAACGACAGAGTCATAGCGCATCTGCAAAATTTGCAGATGCGCAAAGAAGTTCGCCTCTCGCTCTTGTCTGGAGTCAAAGGAAGCGCGGCGCATCCCATTGCTGAAGATTACAAAGATTACTTTCGAGATTTCGGCAAAAGCATAGGCATTGAAAGCCGACTGGAAATCCCAGATGAGTTTTCAACACATCTGGGCAAATCGCTGCGTATCCGTCCTGAGGTCGTCAAAACGATCAGCGTTGATCGCTTGAACATCGTCGCCGAGCGGTACGCCGATTCGCACCAATTCGATTTAGTAATTGTGACCAATGTCTTTCCGTACTTCAGTCCGCCGGAGTTGTTGTTCGCTCTGGCGAACATTTCTTCAATGATGGCTGAGGGCGGATACTTGATCCACAACGAATTACAAACAGTTCCTTCAACCTTTGTCACCGCTGTTGGTTTGCCTTTGCGGCAGGCACGCACGGTGATGATTACATCCGACAAAGTCGCTCCGTTATTCGACGGGGTGGCAATCCATCAAAAGACTCTGTAACAACTTTACGAAGTCAGCACCAGACTCGGTACTGGCTAATCAACCAAACAAAACACCGGGAGATCCGAATGAAAAAACATATAGCCATTTCCCTACTTTGGCTTTGTCTGTTATCGGTCTTTGGCTTGGCGCAGGAGTTTCGCGCAACGGTCAATGGTCACGTAACGGATCAAAACAAAGCAGCTGTATCCAACGCCACGGTCACCGTTCGCAATCAGGCGACCAATGAGGCAACAACCGTAACCACAAACTCTGAAGGCAATTACACAATCCCGTTTTTGCGGCCAGGCATGTATTCGATGAGCGTCGAAGCATCCGGCTTCAAAAAGTTCGTCCGCGATAAACAGGAATTGCAGGTCAGTCAGACTGCGACAATTGATGTGACCCTGGAAGTCGGCGCGGCCAGCGAAACCGTGACCATCACAGCGGAACTCGCGTTGCTGGATGAATCCAAAGCCGACCGCGGTAACGTCATCGAAAATCGCCGCATCGTCGAATTGCCGCTCAACGCGCGCAATCCATTCATGCTGGCGACGCTGACACCTGGCATCACCTTCAACGGCCCGGCGATTTATCAGCGCCCCTTCGACAACGGAGCCATCGCCGATTGGTCAATCAACGGCGGTTTGAATCGCAGCAACGAATTTTTGCTCGATGGCGCGCCGAACAATTCTATTCAGGGCGGCAACAACCTGGCTTATGTGCCTCCGGTAGACGCGGTGGGCGAATTCAAAATCATCACGAACAGCTATGACGCTCAATATGGACGCAGCGCTGGCGGTGTTGTCAACGTTTCGATCAAATCGGGCGGTAACCAGTTCCACGGCTCGCTCTATGAGTTCTATCGCCGCAATTGGCTCGACTCGAACTACCTGTTCTCGAACTTCCGCAACCTGCCAGCCGGCCGTTTCCGCAAGGCCGACGGCACGTTGGAAAAAGCCGAACACTTTCTGGATCAATACGGCGGAGTAATCAGCGGCCCGGTGTGGATTCCCAAAGTTTACAACGGCAAAGACAAAACGTTTTTCCTGTTTAATTACGAAGGTTATCGCGAAGGCACGCCGAACCCGCAAGTCATCACTGTTCCGACAGATGCGTTTCGTACCGGCGATTTCAGTCAATACAAAACGGCGGCTGGTCAGTTGATCAAGATTTATGATCCGGCGACCGGACGTAACGTCAACGGCGTTTGGACGCGCGATCCATTCCCCAACAACATCATTCCTGCCAACCGCATCAACCCGATTGCGCAAAAGCTGCTGGCCTTCTATCCCAAAGCGAACACGACTCCCGTGACTGGTGACCCGTGGCGCAATAACTTTGCCGACATTCCGAACATCGCCAATGACAAATTCAAGAACTGGATTTTCAAGGTAGATCAAAACATCGGCGATAAAGACAAGGTCTTTTTCCGTTACGGTTACAACAACCGCGCGGAAATTCGCTGGACGAACGGCATCACCTCCGGCCCTGCGCAAGATGGACAGTTGCCGCTCAACCGCGTCAACTACACCGGCGTCGCCGACTGGGTGCGCACGATTAGCAACACGACGGTTTTCAACCTGCGTGTTTCATCCAACCGCTACATCGAAGAAGCGCGTTTTCAGGAAGGCCTCGGATTCGACGCGGCGGGTCTGGGTTTCCCCTCAGGCTTGGTCAGTCAGTTCCCGGTCAAGATGTTTCCACGTTTTGAGTTTAGCGATTTCATCAATCTCGGACGCGGGACTTTTTCACGCGAAGTGACAAACGTTTACAGCGTTCAACCCAACCTCTCGCTCGTGAAAAGCACACATACAATGCGGTTCGGGCTGGACATGCGTTTACAGCAATACGCGCGGCAAAATGCGGCGAACGCAGGCATGAGGCTCACCTTTGACCGCACCTTTACACAAGAAGTCTTCAACCGTGGCGACGTGCTCAGCGGCAGTTCCATCGCGGCTTTGCTGCTCGGTATTCCCTCCGGCGGCAATGTGGACAACAACGTTTTCCCGATTTACATGGCCAAGTATTATGCGCCGTGGTTTCAGGATGACTGGAAGGTCTCGCGCAAATTGACGCTCAATTTTGGTGTGCGTTGGGATTTCAACAACCCTGGGGTCGAACGTTATAACCGCATCAATTACGGTTTTGATACGACAACCGTCAACCCGGCCAATGCTCGTATTGACCGCACGAAGTTGATCAATGGCAACCAGATTTTGGGCGGACTTGGCTTCGCAGCCAATGGTCAGGCTGCTGTTGATAAAGACAACAACAACTTCCAACCGCGTATCGGCTTTGCTTACAAAGTTACCGATAAAACAGTTCTGCGTGGCGGTTATGGGCGTTATTACGTCAACCCGGTTGGCGCGCCCGGCTATCCCAATAACGGATTCAGTGTGCAAACGCCTTTCGTGTCGTCGGCTGACAGCAACCGCACGGCCAGAGCAAACTCACTGACTGACCCGTTCCCGACCGGCGTGTTGCGTCCGGGCGGCAGCAGCGTCGGAGCCGAAACCTTCCTGGGCTTGGGCTTCAGCTACTCAAACACTAGCTTCATCGTGCCAAAGGTGGACAACTATTCACTCGGCATTCAGCGGCAATTGCCGTGGAATATCGCGGCGGAAATCAGTTACGTCGGCAGCCACACGTATGACGCACAATCGGCATACGGCGGCATCAACGAACCGAGCCTGGCGTTCCGCGACAAGTGCGACATAACCAAAGGCGGTAACCGCGCTTTCTGTGACGAACTGTTGCCGAATCCTTTTCAAGGCGTAGCCGGTTTCAGCGGCGCTCGCTTCACCAACGCGACGTTGAGTCGTTTTGAATTGAGCCGCCCCTTCCCGCAATTCGGCGGCATCACGGCGCTAGAAAGGAACGAAGGCAAGGTCTGGTGTCGGTCAGCGGCACCTACACCTTCTCGAAAACCATCGAGGAGGCGATTCAACAACCGGGTACGCAAGACAGCACCGCGTCTTATATTGACGACATCGCGAAGATCAAAAACCACAGCCTGTCTTTCTCTGACCGCCCGCATCGCTTTACGGTTTCAGGCGTTCTGGAATTGCCATTCGGCAAAGGCCGCAAGTTCCTGGGCAACGCCAACAAGCTGACTGATATATTAATTGGCGGCTGGCAGGCCTCAGGTTTGTATATCTTCAACTCTGGCCGCCCGTGGCAATTGCCGGGCAACGTAGATGTCGTTGATCCGGATTATTACAAGGTAGATCGAAACAGGTCAGTCAACGGCGTGCAATTCTTCCAGGGCGTGCGCCCCTGCGTAGCTCAGTATGGCCGCGACACCACAAAGGCAGATGGTTATAAACGCGACGCACAGGGCCGCCTGGTTCCTGAACTGTTGGCGTATTCAGTCGCTGCCGGATGCACCGCCCCGTCGTTCATCATCCGCGAACCATTCACGACGCGTACCACTGCGATCCGTGATTACAGAGTACGCCGGCCCAGTTATGAACAACTGGATTTGAATTTTTCCAAGACCTTCCGTCTTACCGAAAAATTCCGCTTCCAGTTCCGTGCTGAAGCCTACAACCTGTTAAACACTCCGCAATACGACGAGCGTGCTTACAACACGACGCCGACCGATCCTGAATTCGGCTCGATTAACAAAAACAACGTCAGACAATCGAACTTCCCGCGCTTCTGGCAGCTCGGATTCAAGCTCCTGTTCTGATCTTAATCCGGGCGATTTCGCCTGACGCAAAAAGGCCGCGCTCATTTGGGCGCGGCCTTTTTTATAGTTCGATTTCTGAGCTGTCGTGGTGGCGAAGAAATTTCCTTCTTACTTTGCCATTGGCGTCACGGTAAATTCGTCGAAATAACTGACGCTGTCGGTTTTTGACCACAACCCGACTTTGCCCGAAATGGGTTCCGACCAGGTGTAATCAAGCAGCTTTTTGCCGTTCAAATACCCTTCGATTTGCGCGCCGTGAATCGCAATTTTCATGTCGTACCATTTGCCAAGTTCCAGCGGCACGTTCTCAATACCTTTTTTGACAAAGCTGCGTTTGCCCTGCTTAAAAGTCCACAAAACCAGATTGTCTTCCTTGCCGTTGAAGCGAACAGCCAGATAATCGCCGTTGGGTTTGACGTTGAACAGAATCCCGGAGCATTTGTCTAGCTGACCGGAAATCATCTTGAATTTCACACTGATTTCGCCGTTCTGAAAATCGTCAATGTCTTTGGCGACAGAAATCGGGAAGTAGGCAAAAGCTTTGACGTTGTCCACAAAATCTTCGTGTTTGGATCCGTAAATCGTGCGGGCTTTTTCGGCCAAACCACGAGCCGGATTGCCGCGCAGCCATTTGCGACCATCCACGGAATACACTTTCTTGCCGCCGTCTTCGACCACCATCCAATCGCCAACCATGGAAAGAAAGCGCGATGCTTCGCCGCCGACTTTATCCTTGCTGACGTCTATGTGAATGCTTTTGGGAGCTTTAGAAGCCGGCTTTTTGCTTTGCGCCTGAACGGCAAAAACAGCGCAGATCGCAGCCAACAAAATCAGATTCAGAATCAAAAGGTTGCGTTTCATAAAGTTCACTCCTAAGACTTGCGTGCCAGCCACCAAGCCAAACAAGCAATCAGCGGCCATAACGCGTAAAAGATCAATCGTGCAGCTTTGGGATGCGCCGCAAGTGGGTAGCCTGGAAATTCAGGCTCGTCAGTTTTGGCTGGCGCGCTAACGCCAGCCAGTTCATACAACTGTTCCAGCACAATCGGTTCGGTCGTCGAACGGTTCATAACCTTTCGCCCGGCCATCTCGTACCAGATTTCTCCGTACCGTTCGCCATCGGCTCCGCCGGTTTCAAACAATCCCGTTCGGCTCTGAGCCGCAAAGTCCGCAGTCAGACATGGCAGCAGCCGTTTCAACTTATTCAAAATATTGCGTTCGTAATCCATCAAGCGTGGGTCTTCAGGAGCGAGGTTGATGGTGATTCGCAACGACTTGTGAATCTGACGCAACGCCATTTCGTCGGCGCGCGGAAATGAATTACGCCGATTTTCACTCGTATCCAAACTTTCGCGAGTCAGCGTTGCTGGCAAGCCTGCAAAAATGATGATCCAGGTAAGCACAACCACAGTTCGCCAGCATCGATCGGGCAGCTTTCGTCCCGTGTGCTGCCAGACAACTGCCAGTCCAAATCCGGCCAGAGCAATCGCCAGCATTACAACGACCGTGCTCAAGCGCAGCAAACCTTGCTCAAACCAGCGTAAGGCGGCGACGGGTGTATAAGCCGCCACTTCAGCCAGCCACCCGCCTCGCCCGGCGGCAATAAAATCCAGTGCCCAGGTGCCAAGCGTGAAGCCCAAAGTGACAATCGCCGCGCTGGCAGCGCTTTCAGCCAAAGCCGCCGCCGCCATTGCCACGCCAGCGCTGAGCAGCATTCGCAGCCAATGGCCGAGCAACAGGTTCAAAGTCTCCGGCCAGTAAATATGCCCGCCATAAGACTTCCACAACCCAAGGGCGATCAAACCAGGCAACCACGCCGCCAGCCATCCAATAAGCAGCGCCAGCACTTTCGCCGTCATTGCCGTGCTCAAACTTGCGGGCAGTTGCAGTGCCAGCTTCCACGCGCCGCTTTCTTTTTCCGATGAAACCAACCGAATGGCGACAAACGGAAACAGCAGCGTCACAGCCAGATCGTATGCCCCCCAGGTTGGAACCAGAATGCCATCCAGCGGCGTCAGCCCTTGTGCCAGAGCTGCCGAGCCGCCACCGATTCCGCTGGCTTCGGCATACAGGTTGACTGCCGTAATGAAACTGTTGCCAACCAGCGGCCCGATGAAAACAAGTAACAACCAGTAAGCGCGCGAAGCCATCAATTCACGCCATTCTTTAGTCAACAACAACGGCAGCAGGCTAAGTGAGCGCAAGGAAAACCTCCTCCAGCCCGCCATCGTTCAAGCCTGCCTGCCTACGCAGTTCGTCAATCGTGCCTTCACCGACAACCTTGCCTTCGTCGAGCAACACCAACCGGTCGCAAACTCTGGCCGCGTCGTTGAGTTGATGAATTGAAAGCATCAAGGTTCGCCCGGCTTCGGCGTGGCGGCGCAACAGTGCCATAACGTCGCGCGTCTGCCGCAAATCCAGCCCGTCAAAAGGTTCATCCAGCATCAACAGCGGATGCGTCGTCAGCAACCCCAACGCCAACAGCAATCGTTTGCGTTCGCCTTTCGACAGCGAGCCGATACGCGAAGAAAGCAAATGATCCAGTTTCAATTCCTTTGCCAGTTCGACTGCGCCGGTTTGAGAGTTTGGATAAAGCTTCTCAAAAAATCCCAGCGCCCAGCGCACCGTTTGCGCCGCCCACGGTGCGATTCCATCAGGCAAGTAAAACAGCGCGTTTTGTCGCCTGGCCGCCGGAAGCGATTGATCGCGAAAAGAAACCGTCCCTGCATCGGCGGGAGAAAGCCCAGCCAAACATTCAAAGAGTGTGGTTTTGCCAGCGCCGTTCGGGCCAATCAACCCCAAAGTCTCACCTTGGCGAACCGTAAAACCGACATCCCGCAAGACCCAGCGAGGCGCATAACACTTGGAAATGCCTTCTACAATAATGAGCGTTTCAGTCATTTCAGAAGATGAACCGTCCTTGCAACTGGAACATTCGCGGCGGATCAATATTGGCGAAAGCCGGTATCGCACTTGTTGCCGTGCCAACGCCTCCAACAAACTGGCCGAAAGTTGATGCCGGTGTCGCGGCATCGCCATAAGTTGTGACTCCGCGACCCAAGAAGTTCCCGTGATTAAAGAGATTGAAGCCTTCCAGCCTGAGCAGGATGTGTGTGTGTTCCGATGTCTTGATACGACCTTCGACGAAGATTGCCACTTCGGAAGTCGGCGTGCCACGGAATGCAGATTTGCTGATGACTTTGCCATTGACGACAGGACGGTCGTTGTTTGATCCGTCTCCATTGTTGTCAATGCCTGTCGTGGAGTTAAACGGACGCGCCGACGCAAGCTGAGTCAAAGTCCCTGCCGTAATGCCGAGCGGAAATTGGTAGCTGAAAGTGATGACAGCGCGATGACGTTGATCCACCACGCTCGGCCCGCGTTCGACCTCGCCCTGCTGAGCAAGGTTGTTTTCGTTGGGGCCGATGCCATTGCCATCGGGTTCAGTTGTGTTTGTAGCCTTGGATAGCGTGTAACTGAGCGCTGCATAAAAATGCCTGTTTCCCCGGTAACTGACCTGCGTCTGCAATCCGTCGTAATCGGCCAGGCCAAGGTTCGTCAAGACGTTGACGGCGCGAATACCGCCATTAACCGGCAGGATTGGGCGAGTGGCATTGGCCGCCGCCACGGTTCTGGTTTGCCCCGGAGCCGTGCGCTCAAACACTGAGGGCGCGTTCAAATCCACAGTGCGATCAATGTTGGACAAGTGCTGATGCACGTAATCTCCACCAACGAACAATCCTCTGATGAACTCGCGCTCTGCGCCGATGGAAACCACCTGGCTGCGCGGATTCACAAGTTGATCTGGATAATTCGACAGCTTGGAAAAATCCAGCCCGTAACGAGTGAACTGCGACTGATAGAAAGACCGCAAACCTGCCTTGATCGTGATGTCGCGCGCTGGCAATTGCGAAGCCGGTAATGTTTTAGGATCAAACGATAGCGGCAGACATGATCCCGTCAGACAGGTCGGAAAACCGAGTTGCCCTGGAGTCGCCGTGTAGGTCGTCAAGCCATCCAGCCCGCTCACCAAATAACTGGCAACCGCATTTGAGCGAATCTGTGTGTAATACATTCCATAGCCGCCGCGAATCGAGGTTCTCGCATCGCCCCACGGATGCCAGCCAAAGCCTGCGCGCGGCGCGAAGTTTTTTGTTGCGTCGGTCAGAGTCTGCCGGTCGTAACGCAATCCGAGGTCAACCGTCAGATCACGGTGCAAGTGGATGCTGTCCTGCACAAATCCCGTATAGAGCCATTGCGTCAGTTCGTAGCTGCTGATGCCGAAGTTGATCGGTTGCGTGTAATTCTGCACGTCGGCAATCGTCAATTGATCGAATGGAGCAGTCGTCGTGTTCTTGAAGGTAAAAGTTCCAAGCGTCGCCTGGCCAGGTTCGTTTCCAGTGCCGCCAGAGGTATGACGAACTATGTTGCCTCCAAAGCGCAAGTAATGCCTGCCCAGCGACCACGAAAGCGTGTCTGAAAACTGCGCTTGATGGCTGAAAATATCTGAAGAGCGCGACTGTCCAATGGTGAACGGCACAGACCCGCTGCGAGAATAGGTGGTGGAAAGTGTCTTTGCTTCCCAGAGCGTGACCGGGTCGCCATTCAGGTAAGCAAATCGCGCTTCGTTGAGCAGCCCCGCCTTTATGACCGACGTGTGATTAACCTGCGCTGTCCAGGAACGTCGTGAGTACTTACGCGCTACGCTGGGCGCGTTTGTGCCGCCCACGGCATCCTGCGGATTGTCGTCGTAAAACCGATCAACGTTAAAACGACCTGTCAGAGTCTGGTTCGCAGTCAGCTTGTGATCCAGCCGTCCGTTGAACAGAAACTGACGATAATGCCCCGTGTAATCCAGGTGTCCATCCGCAGGCAACAGAAAGGCAGGCAGTGAGGTTGAAAGAAACGTCGTTCGATCCTGCCGAGTGTAATCGGCGGTGGCAAAGAAGAAAGTCTTATCTTTGATGATTGGCCCGCCGATGGAGCCGGAGCCTTGGCTCAAAGCATCCGGGATGTCTACAGGGCTGATCGCGCTCAGCGTGGTTGGAGTCACGCAACTTGAAACGGACGACGGGCAAAAGCCTTTGGTCGAAAACTTCTTTGCCTGCCAATCACCGGGGCGGCCCAGATACAAGGCTTCACCGTGCAAGTTATTCGTGCCGGATTTCGTGACAATGTTAATTGCGGGGCCGGAAGTCCAGCCGTATTCGGCAGAAAACGCATTGGTCAGGACGCTCATTTCCTGAACGGCGCCGAGCGGAACGGTGGCAATCGCCACCTGGCGGCCCCAACCTTCGTCGTTGTTTGCACCATCCAGCGTGAAAGTGGTGGCGCGGCGTGATCCTACACCGGTAATGAAATATGTGGCGTTGACGAAAAGATCGCCTGTGCCTTTGCCTTGCCTGAAAGCGGAATTGAGCAACGGCAAGGTGGTTACCTTGCGGCCAAGGATCGGGGTTTCGTCAATTTGCGGACTATCGAGTCGGCGACCAATCTGCGCATCTGCGCGCACACCCTCTGTGGTGCCAAAGACGGTGACTTCCACCGTTTGAGAACCGACAAGAAGTTTTACCCTCAAAGTCGCGGTTTCACCCGAACGCAACATTATGTCCTTGAGTTCCTGATTGCCGAACCCCTGTTTCGACACTGTCACAGTGTAAGCTCCGGTCAACGACAAGGCGGGAAAAGTTGCACTGCCGTCACTTCCCGAAACGGCTTCGCGGACAGTGCCGGTCGCAACATTTGCAACCGATACCTTGGCACCACTAACGACTGCGCCCGTTTGATCGGCCACAAAAACCACCATTGTTGCCGTGTTGGGAGATTGCGCTGCCGCAAGCGACCAGGCCATTAGCAACACTGCCAATGTAGTTAGGAGCTTTTGAATAGTACGCGACAGGAAAACCGCTTTCTTCAGGGTAACCATACTGAACTCTCTTTCTGTGTTGGTGACGAAATGAAAACGCGCGATTGCCAGTGACTCAATCGGCGATGAGGGCGGGATGCTAGCTTGCTGATGGAACTACTACCAGTCTTCGTAGATCATTCTGCCAGCGAATTTTTAAGCTGTTGTGAATTCAATTCGTCGGGGTAAAACCGTCTCCCCAATCGGTTTTGCGTGCGCGCTTCCAGGCTTCTTTGTCGCGCTTGGTAATAGAGACGGTTTGCAAACCCTCAGGCGTGCAAAGCTGAAGTTGAGTAAATCCGGGCTGGCGCAGAGGATGGCGAATGACTCGCGTTGTTTCAGACGTGACCGGAACTTTGGCTGCGGCAATGTAAGAAAACTTTTCGTCTTCGTAACCCAGCGAACCGCCTTTCAATCGGCGATGAAGCGAGGTACGGTCAAATCGAGCAGAGAAATGACACCAGTCGGTTTCATCTGAAGGCATCAGGCAGGCGGTTTGATGCGGGCACGGCGCAACCAGAAAAGCTCCGGCTTCGATCAACTGATCTCGTATGGCGCGAACCGTCGCAAAACCTTTTGTCGTTCCCGGCTCGACTACGATCAACATTTGCTGAGCCGCCTTCCAGGCAGATTTGACGATTTTGCTGGCCGCAAACTGATTCGATTTCACCAAGCGAGTAAGAGCAAATAACCAGATCGTGCGGCGCAACTCCAGTCACGTTGCGCAAATTGCCCAGCCGCCAATCGGCTGAGCGCAATGCTTCGCTCCCTGATTCCTGAGCCAGTTTACGACCCAATTCAATCAACTGGCTGTCCTGTTCGACCAGGGTGAACCGCTGCAACGTATCAAACAATTCCGCCGCCGCCCACGCCGCCGAACCGGTTCCGGCTCCCAAATCCAATAAACTTTCCGGATGAAACTCTTCGCCGAGTTGCGCCAAAGCTTTGCTAACGGCGGCAAAAGTCGCTGGCATTCGCACAGCCAGATAAGCCAGCCGATGCGCGTCGGTGGTGATGAACCTTTCGGCTTTTCGTTGTTGGCGGTAACGGTCGGAAAGTTCTGTGGCTGCGGAGTTCAGCGAACCGAAGCTGACGCTCGATAATTCTTGTTCGACGGCGGTGCGGAGTGAAATTGGCAGTTGCATAAAAAGAAAATCTCATCCACGAAGGAGGGACACGAAGGGTCACGAAGATAAGTCGCGTGGTTTCTTCCTTCGTGTTTTCTTCGTGTCCTTCGTGGATAAATCCTCATCCCAACATTTGGCGAATCAGCGGCAACAACGAATGCGGTTCCGCCAAAAATCCATCGTGGCCGTGATCGGAAATGATTTCGGCGTATTCGGCATTGGCTCCGGCGGCCTGCATTCGCTCTGTCAGGCTGCGGACTTCGCCGGGAGGAAACAGCCAGTCCGACGAAATTCCAATCATCAGCATTTGCGCTTTGATCCGAGCCAGAGCCTCCGTTTCGGATTCACGTCCAGCCGCCGGATGAAAGTTGTCCATTGCCTTGGTGATAACCAGATAAGAATTCGGATCGAAACGCCGAGTGAATATTTCGCCCTGATAATCCAGATAACCGGCGATGTCGAAGCGTTCCGACATCGAACGCGTCGGGTCTTCGCCGTTTCGGTTCGGTCGCCGTGCATAACGTTCATCAAATAGCTTGTCGGATTTGTACGACAGCATTGCAATGGCTCGCGCCGCAGCCAGACCGGTTTTGGCATCATTCAAAATCGCCTGTCGTTGCAGATGATTCAACGCCAAACCCATCGCCGTCAGCGGAGCGGCTCCAATGGCTACGCACCGCGCCGCGCGGTGCGGAAAATCAATTGCCCATTGAATCGCCTGCATCCCGCCAATCGAAGCTCCGACGACCGCTCTCAACTTTTCGATCCGCAGATGATCCAGCAGCAACGATTGTGACCGCACCCAATCCCGCACAGTCACCATAGGAAAATCGGTTCCATAAGCTCTGCCCGTCGCCGGGTTTATCGTCGTCGGCCCGGTCGAACCGTAACACGACCCAATCAGGTTCGAGCAAATGACGAAATCGCGTTCCAGATCGAAAACGCCTTCGGGATTTTCCGGCGACTGGAACAACTGCGCCCACCAATCCGCCGCCCTGGCCGAACCGCTCAGCGCGTGGCAAACCAGAATCGCATTGTCCCGGCGTTCGTTCAGCTTGCCGTAAACCGCATAACGCAACGTGACCGGTTGCAACCAGCCGCCAGTGAAAAGTTGAAAAGGTTGATTGGTGGCGAAGATGAAATCGCCTTCGTAAGTTGGCTGGATCACTTCAGACATAGTGAAAAACCAAATCCACGAAGAACACTAAGTTTCACGAAGAGGGCAATCTTTCCCCCCTTCGTGCTTCTTCGTGTTCTTCGTGGATTTATTTCCTCGGACTTAGGCCGCAGCTTTCAGCGCCTGTTCGATGTCGGCGATGATGTCGCGAATGTCTTCGATGCCGACTGAAAGGCGAACCAGCCCGGCTGTCACTCCGGTCGAAGCCTGTTCTTCCTCGCTCAACTGCGAATGCGTAGTCGAAGCCGGATGGATGACCAGCGATTTCGCGTCGCCGATGTTCGCCAACAAGCTGAACAGTTTGGTCGAGTTGATGAACTTCTTGCCGGCTTCCAATCCGCCGCGAATGTTGAACGT
>JBGAPB010000065.1:0-20558 GCA_044221525.1 Blastocatellia bacterium
CCAGCATCGTGCTGGTTCCAGACTCAAAACTTGGCGTTGCGGTGCTGACAAACTTAAATGGCACGCAAATGCCGGAGGCCGTTTGTTACACCGTTGTTGATTTGTTGGAGGCGTTGCCGAAAAAAGACTGGAATGCTTCAATTGCCGAAAGCGCGAAACAGTTAGAAATCGAAGCGGGCAAAGCGGCCCTGGCCAAACTTGCAGCGAGAAAGAAAGACACAAAGCCCTCGCGTGAGCTTGCCGTGTACATCGGAACTTATGAAGATGAGGCTTACGGCAAAGCGGAAATCTCGCTGGTTAATGATGCGCTGGTTTTGAACTGGAGCAGTTTCAACGCCAAGCTTCAACATTTCCACTTCGACACTTTCGCGATCATTGAACCGCGTCTGGCAACGGAGCAGGTGCAGTTTCAGCTTGGTGCGGATGGCGAAGTCAATGGGCTGAATTTTCAAAGAAAAAAATATGCGAATTTCCTAGAGAAATAGCCATCTTTTAGCATCGCCGTCTTGACAAACATGTGGGCTGTGCCAATAATGCGATCCCGCTTCGATGAAGCGAACGTCTCAGAGATCAATCAAAATAAACTTCAGATGTAGTTCTGCTGACGGTTGAATAAACGCTCAGGCGATTCAACTGTGCGGGGGACTTTTTTGCGTTTTTATGACCGTACTTTTATGAGCGCTGTACCAAATGTCACTGCTGAGAATGGTCGAATTCCAGAGTTGAAATTTCTGAGAAGCGGCAAGGTGCGCGACATTTACGAAGTTGACGACGATCATTTGTTGATCGTGGCCAGCGACCGAATTTCGGCTTTTGATTGTGTGTTGCCAAATGCAATTCCGCGCAAAGGTCAGGTTTTGACTCAACTGTCCAAGTTTTGGTTTTCACGTTTCGCAGAGGTTGTTTCAAACCACCTGGTTGCAACTGAGGTTGATAAATTTCCGGCTCAGTTGCTGGCAAAGCTTTCAGCGGAATCGAAGGCCGCATTGGCTGGTCGAACGATGCTGGTGAGGCGCAGCGAAGTGATTCCGTTTGAATGCGTGGTTCGTGGTTATCTGGCCGGGTCGGGTTGGAAAGATTACCAGCAAACCGGCGCTGTGTGTGGTCACAAACTGCCGGAGGGCTTGGTTGAATCGGCCAAGTTGCCGGAACCGATTTTCACTCCGGCGACCAAAGCGGAAAGCGGTCACGATATCAATGTTTCGATAGCTGAAATGTCCGCCGCCATAGGCGAAGAACTGACGCAAAAGTTGGAAGCAATCAGCTTACGGATATACAACGAGGCGGCTGAGTTTGCCGAAACGCGCGGCATCATCATTTGCGATACGAAGTTTGAATTTGGATTACGCGACGGTCAGCTTGTTTGGATTGATGAAGCTTTGACGCCGGACTCGTCGCGCTTTTGGCCGCGTTCGGCTTATCAAGCAGGCCGGTCGCAGCCTTCGTTCGACAAGCAATTTGTTCGTGATTACCTTGAGACACTTGATTGGGATAAGCGCCCGCCTGCGCCGACGCTTCCCGACGAAGTCGCCGCCGCAACCGGTGAAAAGTATCAGGAAGCTTATCGGCTGATCACCGGTCACGAGTTACTGTATGCCTGAAACGGCCCCGGATTGAACTGACTTTTGAAATAACAGATTGAACGATTGAATTAACGTTGCCCGTTAAGATAGTTCTCGCCTTCCGACCTTATCCCCACTTTATTACGAAGGCCTGCGGCAGCCCCGTTTGTCTGACACCCGCAATTTTAGGGGGCAGGCATAGCCGTCTCTATCAGCGAGGCATTGCAATGAGGAACAGGCCATGAAAGCTGAATTGGAATCACTGGTTGACCAAATGATTACTGGCGGAATTCTATTTGACGAAGCCGTAAAAGAGTTTGAAAAGAAGTTTATTCTCAAAGTCGTCAGCCGAAACAACAACAACCTCTCCAAGGCCGCAGATGAGTTGGGAATCCATCGCAACACGTTGAGCAAACGAGTCGGCGAATATGAAAATGGGGTCAATGGTCACGGAAGTGTTAATGGTAATGGCCATCTGAAGGGTCACAGCAAAACCCTGAGCAAGCCCGGTAAATCTTCTAAACGCAAAGCCACACCTCGTCGCAAAAAATCCGCGTAAAAGAGGTTCAAAAAATCAGTTTGCTGATTGATTAACGGATATTTGGTTTGGATGGAGAAGAAACCCGTCGTGGGCGTGTGTGAACTTTGGCTGGCGGAGCCGGTGGGACTTCTTCTATTGCCGTTTGAATTATTGGCATCAGACTTTCCAACTGCGAAAAAAGTGCGGTTACGTCAAACAGCGGCATCAGCGTAATAGGTTGATCAGGGTTCAAATCAATCACTGGCAGCTCAATCGGTTTTGTTGCTGTCTTTAATACCTCAGCTTTTACAGCATCTTCCTTCTTCAATTCATCAGTTTTTTCCGGCTCAATTGTCGGTGTGTCAGTCGTTGCTGGTGCCGATGGCTCAGGTTTCGATTCATTGGCGGCTGGCCGCAATTCGACTTTTCCGCTTTCCAGATTCGGCTGCTTTTCCTCGCTGGCAGCCAAAGTCTTCGGGGCTTTGGGCTGCAGCTTGATCGGTTTTGAAGACTTTGCTGAAGCTTGTTGTTTTGGAGTTGGAGCGGGAGTGATTTCGGGCGGTGCTTTGGACACGGCGACATCAATTCCGGCCTGGCGTAACCGTTCTTCCAATCCATTCGCTGAACCGTTCACCTTGCGATAAAGCACCTCGATCACAGCGCGTTTAACGTCGGCGCTGGCGGCTTCCGGAGGCTCGTAACCGGAAAGGTAAAGCTCAAGCGCGGCGTTGAAATCGCCAATGGTTTCTTTGACGACGGCCAGGTGCCACATTGAGCGTTTGGATTCAGGAAGCGAACCGTAAGCTGTGACGGCTTCGCCAAGTGAAACAGCGGCTTCTTCGTGTTGCCCGGCTTTGTATTGCGACCAGCCTTTAGCGTCCAGAGCGCGACCACGGAAGATTTGCAGCCGTCCTTTGCGGTCGTAATTCGGATAATCTGGCAACGAACCGTCTTGCTCGGTCGCGGCTTCGGCCAGGCCCAAAGCCTGTTCTGCCAATTCCACTGCCAGCCCGGTGGCAATTCCTGCCTGAGAAAGTTTTTGAGCGACATACAACGAACGGAAAGAACGGCGCGAGCTTTCCGTTTCGGTAAAATCCAGGGCCGCGCGGTCAAGCTCTTCCATTTGTTTGCGTGTGACTATGCCCTTGCCCGTGTTGGCCAGCCTTTTGACTTCGTTCAGCCATGCGTCGAATCGTGCCAGAGATTCGGCCAGCTTGTATTGCTCCGGCGAAGTGGGCGAACTGGCGATGAAAATAGAAGCCTGATGTTCGCGTGCCAGCAATTCCCTGATGCCTTCGGATTTCAAATCCAGTGAACCGCCCAACCGAGTGCTGAAAATTTCCTTTGGCTCCTTGGTTGAGACGCTAAAAGCTTTGGCAAACTGTTCAATGGCTCCGTCGAAATCTTCCACCGACAGGTAAAGCTTGCCCAGGGTGAAAAACAGGGAAGGGAATCCGGCATATCGTTGAGCAGAAAGCAGGTTGCGTTCGGCTTCGAAGATTTTGCCTTCGGCCAGATCAACTTCGGCGGCGGCGATGCGCGCCCAGGCGTAGCGCGGTTCGATCATCAATGCAGTTTCAGAAGCCTGGCGGGCCTGTTTCAGTTTGTTTAGCGACAGGTAATAAAAAGCCATCTGCGTTTGCAGATAAATGTCGCCGGTGATTTCTTCAGCCGCTCCGCGCAGATCGCGAGCCTGATTCAGCGCGGCTGTTGCGCCGGATTCGTCACCCAAAGCCAGATGCGCCAGCGCCAGCCCTTTGAACGAAGGCGCGTGCTTTGGTTCGATTTCCAGTTGTTTCTGGTAAAGCTTGATTGAGTCGGCGTAAGCGCCATGCGCCCGGTACAGGTTGGCCAGTTCGTAATAAGCGCGTTTGTCTTTCGGATCAATGCCAATGGCTTGCTGGTATTCGGCTATCGCATCATCCAGACGCAACCCCATCCGGTAAGCGGAACCTAGCGCGCGATGCATTTGCGAATCAGAGTCGGAATTTTTGACCGCGGTTTCCAGTGTACGTATGGCGTCAGTTGGCGCTTCGACGGTCATGAAAAACTCACCCAGCGCGGCCAGCCGGGCGGAGTCTTTGGCAAAGCGCGTTTCCAATTGTCTGGCCAGAGCGACGGCTTCAGGGCGATAACCGCGAACGGAAACCGCCAGCGGTATGCGAATTACCGTTTCCTGAAAAAATTTGTCGGTGACTTTTTCAGGCAACGCCGCCAGTGATTTACGGAAATCGGCGACGGCTTTTTCGATGTTGTTTTCGTTTAGTTGGGCTTCGCCAAGCTGCGCCCAACTGGTGACAATGGATTCGCTTATTTGGTCTGATTGTTCTGGCTCGGGACGGGCTTTCAGGATTTGCTGCAAGGCTGCGATACGCGCTGTCGGGTCTTCAATGGCAATCGCTTCTTCGTAAGTCGGAATCTGAACCCGGTTTGGCGAAGTTTTGGATTGCGCCGATGCCGGACAATCCAGCACGGCGCAGATCAACAAACTGATCCAGATCAATCTGATTTTCATCAAACCTTTTTTGCCTCACTCCGAAAAATTGCCGTGGCGCTTGAACTAGGTATTCTCCGTGCGCTCGGCGTGAAATACTATTCGGTCAAAAAAACAAAGTAAACGGAACCTGCCTGACGTGCTCACTTTCGCCGGGTCACCAAAACGCCGGCAACGATCAAAGCGGCTCCTGCGGCTTGCAGCAGAGTTGGACGTTCGCCGAGCACAGGCCAAGCGACCAAGGCGGCTACGGCAGGAATCATACAGCCGTAAATCGTAGTTTTTACTCCGCCAATCAGCCGAACATTTCGGTTATAAAGCAGGTAGCAAGTCACCAAAGCCAGCGCCGCTGAATAGACAATCCCAAACACCGCCGCGACTCCGATTTTTGCCCAACCGGATTTGTGCATTCCGATCAAACCCGGCAGGCCGAACAGAATCAAACCCGGAGTGCCGGTAATCATCGTCAACGTGGTTGCTCTGAGCGAGGAGATGTGACCTTTCACTGTTCGCATCCCCAGCACATAAGCAGCCCAGCAAAAGACCGATCCGAGGACCAGCAAATCTCCGACGATGGTGCGCGAAGACAATGCGGCTCCACGTGAACTGACAACTATCAAGATTCCGCTGAGCGCCAACGCCAGACCGAAAACCGTGAAGCGCGTGATTCGCTCAGAACCGATCAAACCTCCAGCCAGTGCGACTGCAATTGGAGAAGTTGACGCCACCAGCGAGCTGTTGGCCGAAGTCGTCAGCGCCAAACCATTGGCAAACAACGCCTGATAGATTGTGTTGCCCGCAAGTCCCAACCAAAGGAACTTCCAGAAACTGCCCGGCGGAAATCGCACATCGCCTTCGCGCCACCACAGCAACAACAGCATCAGCACAGTAGCCAGAGCAAATCGCAAAGCCGTAAAAGGAAATGGCGCAATTTGAGAATATGCCGTTTTCAAAACAGCAAAATTGCCTCCCCAAATCACAACCACGAAGGCCATTGTTAAGTCTGGGGAGGCGAATTTGTCGAACAGCGAATTTTGTTCAGGCGGCATTCCCGCCTGAATTTCCGTTTCTGCCGTGGCCACTAAAACTCCAGCTTCTTCAGGTAATCAATGCTGAATTTCAAACTGTCGAACGGCGAACCGGGACAGGTGTCCTGTTCAACAAGGTAATGTTTGATTGCGCCTTTCGGAGCTTTGGCAAAGATGGTTTTGAAATCAATCACACCGTGCCCGACTTCAGTGATGCCGCGATTCGGAGTTTTGTCCAAATCCTTGACGTGGAAAATTACGAAACGATCCGGGTGCTTTTTCATATAAGCCAGCGGGTCTTGATTAGCTTTGGCGATCCAGTAAAGATCAAGTTCCATCTTGACCAGATTCTTGTCGGTTTCGGCCAGCAGCAAATCGTAAGGCAGCTTGCCGTCAATAGCTGTGAACTCGAAATCGTGATTGTGATACGCCAGTTGAATGCCTGCCTTTTTGCATTCCGCGCCAGCTTTATTGAGCGTTGCGAACAATTGTTTGTAATGGTCCAGGGTTCGTTCATTAGGCATCAGAAACGGGCAGACAATGTACTTATGCCCAATGACTTTTGCCGCTTCAATCGCTTTCGGCAGGTTGTTGCGTAAATCAGCCAGCGGCACGTGCGCTGACGGCGAATCCAACCCAAGCTGTGTCAGCAAAGTTTTGATCTGTTGCGGCGTGCGATTGTAATAGCCAGCGAACTCGACTTCCTTGAATCCAAGTTCGGCGATCTTTTTCAGCGAACCGTCAAAATCTTTCGCCATTTCGGCGCGGACGGTGTAAAGCTGGACGCCGATTTTTGAAAGTTTGGCAGCCTGAGCTTCGGTTGTAAGTGAGTTCAAAGCCAGCGCGCCTGCGGCAATGCCAACTGTGCTGCAAGCCGTCTGGCGCAGAAACGTTCTTCGGTTCAACATCAGTAAAGCCTCCAATTTATTTTGTGATTTGCGCGGAGAAGCGAGCGGATCATAGCAGGCATAGCGAGTGCCGCAAAACTGCTGCTAAGATGCTCGCGCAACTTCAAACTCAAAAAACTCAAAGGTGTTTACAGTGTTCAAAACGATTCTGACTTGTCTGGTTTTGCTGACGACGACGCTGACAATCGCCGCCCAAACCAATCGTCAAACAAAAGCCTCGCCAAAACCGGCGCAGACAAAAGAAGACAAATCCGAGCAGGCTTCTGCGCTTTTCGACGCCGGGCAGCAAGCCCACGAAGCCCGCGATCTGGCCAAGGCGATTGAGCTTTACAGCAAGGCTTTAGAACTAGACGCTGAGTTGTGGCAAGCCGAGTTTCAACGAGGCAACGCTTATTTTTCGCTGGGCAAGCTGGCCGAAGCCAAAGCTTCGATGACGCGCGTCAACCAACTGCTGGCGGATTATCCTGTGTCGGATCAGCTCAAACAGATTTTCGCTCGCGTGCAAACCGCGTTGGGCGAAATCGCGTTGGCCGAATCAAAAGCCGACGAGGCTGAAAAAGCTTTTCGCCGAGTCCTCGAATTGAATCCGCAGCCCAACTCTCAAAATGCCCGCGCGCATTCCGGCCTGGCTGAAATTCTGTACGCCGCAAACAAACACGCTGAAGCAATAACTGAAGCCAAAGCCGCAATTGCCGCCGGAGACGACCGCGCAGCGACTTTCACATTGCTCGGAGTCGCGCTGACCATAACCAACAAATTTGATGAAGCCTTGTCCGCGCTTGACGAAGCTGTGAAGCGCGAGCCGAAAAACGCCACGGCTTTGCTTTACCGGGCCGAAGTTTTCATCGCCAAAAACAAACCAAACGAAGCCGCCGCTGATTTGCGCGCGGCTTTGGTCATCAAACCTGACACGCAAACAAAGCTGCGACTGGCTGGGCTGCTGGCGCAGGCTAAACAATTCGACGCGGCCGTCGTGTTGTTTCAGGAAGTCGTCAATGCCGAGCCGGAAAATTCCCAAGCAAGCAATGACGCTCGCACAGGGTTGACTGCTGCGCTGATTGATTCCGGCAAAGCCGCCGATGCCGTTGCACATCTTGAACAATTGATAAAAGCCGAGCCGAACCGCGCAATCTTACGCGCTCAACTGGCTGAATTGTTGTTGCCGAAACAACCTGAAAAAGCCCTGGAGCAATATCGCGCTGCCGCCGAACTTGAGCCGAAAAACGCCAATCACCATGTCGGCGTAGCTTCGGCGCTGGTCAAGTTGCGAAAGTTTCAGGAAGCCGTGGATGTATTGAAACCTGTGTTGGCGGCGAACCCTGCTGGCGATGTTGCTTACTTCGCGCACACAAACATGGCCACGGCGCTGTTCGAACTGGATGATTTTCCGAACTCAGCCCAGGAATTCTTATGGATTCTGGATCATCAGGCCAAACGCGGCGACCAGAAACGAACGGCGATCACGCTCTATTTTCTTGGCATCTGCCTGGACAAAACAGGCAATTACGAACAGGCCTTAAAAGCTTACACAGAATTTATGCAACTGGCTTCGCCCGATAATCAGTTGGAAATTGAAAAGATTAAGCTTAGGCTGCCACCTCTCAAGCGGCAGATCGAACAGGGAAAAGGAAAAAAGAAAGAGTGATTGGATAGGCAGAGTGAAGGAGAGACAGAGAGGAATTGAAGCTATTTTTCAGGAGGGGTTATGACCAAAGCCACAATATCAAAAGTTTTGCTGCTGTTTGTTTTTGCAGGTTTGCTGCTGACTGAAGTTTCAGCGCAATCGAAAAAAACACGCGACCATCTGACCGAAATGGAAGTTGAGCAAGTGCGCGATGTTCAACAAATTGACCTGCGAATCGAAGTTTTCATCAAAGCCGCCGACCGCCGGATTCTAGTTCTGACCAATCCGGCTGCGACCCAGAAGAAAAAAGAAGAAGAAGTCTGGGGGCCGTTGCCGACTGGCACGAAAGCCGAGCTGCTGGCCGATTACAAAAAGATCCTTGAAGAAGGCGAAGAAAAGCTGGACGATTTTTTTGAACGCGACCCGAAAAACGATCAGTTGAAGAAAGCCCTTCGCAAATTCAAAGACGCCGCCAACCGCCAAATACCGCAGCTTCGCGCAATGGCAGCACAACTGACCGAAAAGGCAGATCAGCGCGCTCTGGCCGAAGCAATTGAAGAAGCCGAAACCGTGACCAAAGCCGACATCAATTGATCGGGCTTTTCTCAGTCTCGGCCCACTCCCAGTGCATCAGCAACGCGGTTTATGTAATTAAACCAGGAAGCGATCAAGGTAATCTGCAAGATGGCCTGATCGTCGTAACCCGCATTGCGCAAACGCTCGTGGTATTCCGGCGAGATTTGCGTGGCATCTTTGGTCAATTGCACCACGTACTCAACCATCACGCGCTCAGCTTCGGTGATCGGCGCAGTTGTGTAATCCTCTCGCAACGCATTGACCAACTCTTCATCAACTGTGACTCGACGCAGAAACTCTGCGTGCGAAGTAATTCAGTAATGACACCGATTGGTGACCGAAACCATTGTGGCAATCATTTCGTGCTGCCGTCTTTCAAGCGGCAGGTCCGGCGACATCAGCGCTCCAAATGTTGAAAACGCGTGATACAGAGCATCCGGGATCAACGTGTGTGAAGCCACAATTCCTGCTGCGCCGTCGGCAGTTGGCTGCACCGGCGTCGCGTATTCAATTGGATACAAATCGCGTTGCGATTCCATCGCATTGCGCAGCTTTTCATCGGCTTCCGACATCGGAATAGTCTTAATCCAGGCCATCAGAGGTTTTCCTTTCTTGGTGAAAAATCAGGTAATAGACCGGAGCGCCCAATAAAACGATGACCGCACCGAGCAGAGCTTGGCGAGGGTTATTACCCGCCAACAAAAACAGCAGCAATACTACAAAACTTAAAAAGATAATTGGTGTCATCGGATAGCCGGGGACTTGCCACAAGGCGGAATTGTCCGCTTTGCGGCGAAGCACGAAGACCGAACCCACGGTCAAGGCGATGAAAATCACGGTGACGAAAACAAAATAAGCGACAATCTGGTTGAATGTTCCAAGCGCTGCCAGAAGCGATGCCATGGCGGCCTCCGCCAGAATTGCCCTGGCAGGAGTGCCAAAGCGCGGATGAAGTTTGGCAATTGCGCCGAAGAAAACGCCATCGCGAGCCATTGCGTAATACACGCGCGGCGCGCTCATCACCACGGCGGCCAGACTCCCCAGCACAGAAACAATAACGATGCCCGAAAAGATTGCTCCGCCTGAATGCCCAAAAAGCGCTTCGCCCGCCTGTGCGGCAAAGGTTTCACCGGAAGTCACGCGATCCAAGGGAACCAGATAAAGAAAGACTCCGCTTGTCAGAATGTAAACCAGTGTTACTGCAATGACTCCAAAGACCATTGCTCGTGGCAAATTGCGTTGCGGATCGCGGACTTCGCCGCCGAGCTTGCTCAAATCCCACCAGCCGCCAAAAGCAAAGAACGCTCCAACCATTCCGCCCGCCAACGCTCCGAGCAGCGGCGCTGAACCGGTGCGCTGAGCAATAAATGGCGTGAAATGCGACAGGTCGCCAAGCCGCAACACGATCGCCCAAATCACAATCACGGCCAGCGCTCCCAGTTTGAGCGCCGTCAACCATCGCATCAGCCCAGCGCCAAATCGCAGTCCAACGATGTTGACAGCAGCAACCATCAGGATCGCCCCAATGGCAAACAGCTTTGCCCCGATGGCCGACAGATTGACCAGATAGCCGATGTATCCCGCCAGCCCAACAGCCAGAGCGGCTGTAATGCCAGGGTCCATCACCAGAAAACATTTCCATCCATAAAGAAACGCGACTGCGGGCGAGTAAGCTTCGCGCAAGTAAACATAACTGCCGCCCGCTTCGGGAAAACGAGCGCCGAGCGCGCCGTAACACAGCGCTCCGCACACGGCCATCGCGCCCATCGCCAGCCAGACGATCAGTATCCAGAACGGCGAACCGAGCGACTTTGCCATTCCAGCGGGCGTTAGAAAGATGCCGACGGCAATGACTTCGCCGACAATCATTGCCGTCGCTGAGGCTAATCCGAGTTGACGTTTAAGTTGAGTTGTTGATTCCGCAGTCAATGGTGAATGTCGCCTTTAGAATGTAAAACGCGCAGCAAACTGAAACGCGCGCGCGCCGCCTGAACCGAACACGCCGCCCGCAGTTGTCACTGGGCGCCCAAAACTTGACGAACGCAGAAAGCCCGGACTTGTCGAATCGCTGCTGTCACGGATCAGGACGTTTGAAAACCCGGAATAGTTGACGTTCGACACGCCAAGGATATTCGTCACGTTGAACAGGTTGAAAACCTCAACCATTGGCTCAAGCCGCGCTTTATCGCCAAGTTTGAACAGCTTCGAAACGCGCAAATCGAACGAGCTGAAATTATCGTTGAATCGTGCATCGTCACGCACCAGCGGCAACCGCTGCCCGTTTACGCCTCCAGCCGCGTTGAGTTGAGAAATGAAACTGTTGAGTTCAGTGCCTGTTTTGAACAAGCGACCGCCTGCATTGCGCTGCAAGACCGGTATGCGCGAACTGGCATCCGGCAGCAGGATGTCCATCGGCACTCCTGAAGCCACGGTTAGGATTGGAGAAAGGCGAAATCCATAAGGCAGTTCGGCTGCGCCGGAAAGCGTAAAATAATGACGACGGTCGTTCGGCGTCGGGCCATATTCCAGCCCGATGTTGCGCGAATCAACCGGGCCGTTGGAGAAAGGAATCTGATCGTCGTTGGCAAAGTTGAAGGCTTTCGACAGCGTGTATGACGCGCGGAACTGATAGTGGTTGGAAAATCGTTTTTCCGCGCTCAAAAGCAATCCGTCGTATTTCGTTTTGACGCTCGATTCCAGGTTGACCACGCGGTCCGGCCCGCCCACTACCGGATTGTTGGGAACAATGCCAATAGTGCGCCCGATGATGAAATGCGTGCCGAAGTTGTGCAGGTAATCGGCGCGCAAGACGAGATCACGAACGATTTCGCGCTGAACTCCCAGGTTGAATTGCTGCACCATTGGGTTTTGCAGATCGTTATCAATGATGTTGATGCCCGATGCGCCCGCGCCCGGCAGAATGAAACCGGTAAAAGGATTGGCCAGTGTCGGTGCTCCTGGGCGAAATTTGCCAGTGGCCGGATCAATGAAGATCGGCGCGCCGGTTGGATCGGTCAACACATTTCCGGCTCGCACTTCAATCGCCAGCGCTCGCCCGTCCAGCCCGCGTTCCAGCGAGATGATTTCCAGCGTTACGCGGTCGTAGTAAATGCCGTAGCCCCCGTGAACGCTCGTCTTGCCGTCGTTCGACGCCCAGTTGAAACCCACGCGCGGCGCGAAATTGTTCTTATCAATGTTGCGCTCGCTTTTGTAAAAGCTCTGCACCAGCGGATTTATGTTTCCGTAACCACTAATGTTTTTGACGTTGGTGTCCAGTTCGTAACGCAGCCCCAAATTGAGCGTCAGGTTTCTATTTGCCCGCCAATCATCTTGCGCGAAAAAGGCGAAGTGATTGTTGTCGGCATTGGGCAGCAGCAAAGACTGTGTCGGTTTTGAACTGCGCAAGGTCACCGCAAATAGCAGATCGTTGTCGTCCACCTTGCCGTCGCCGTTGTGATCGAAATCGGCGAAATCCTGCACCAGTTCGATTCTGCCTTGCTGAAAAACTCCCAGGTCAAAATCGGAATCCACTCGCTGAAACTCACCGCCGAATTTGAACGTGTGTCCGCCATGAATGAGCGAAAGTGTGTCGGCGAATTGCAGCCGGTTCATTTTTGTCTGCTGCGGCACGCGGAAAGAAACGCCGTCTTGAATGGATGGAAACGTCAGTTGTGGCCCCGTTGCAACGGGAAGCGTGCGGTTGATGAAATTATTGACGCTGAAGCTGAAGCTATTGACCGCCGTTGGCGATAACACATATGTCCAGTTGGTCAAAAACGCCTGATGATTGTTGCGGCTGTTCTGCCGCTGTGAAGCGGAGCCAATGGCTCTATCCAGTTTGGTCGCTCCAATGTCCTTCAGCCGCTCGATGGCGTACCGGAAACTGATACGGTTTTTATCCGAAGGCTGCCAATCACCACGCGCCAGTCCCAACAAATCATCCTGTGGCGCGGGCACAAAGTTTTGGCGAATAGCGCGCGCGGCCACATCGCGCTGGCCAACCAGCACCGCACCGTCCTGGTTGCGGTATTCAAACGAGCCAAACCACCACGCGCGATTTTTAACCAGTGGGCCGCCGAGCGTCCCGGAGTATTGCTGGCGATCAAATGGCGGTTTTTTGTTCGCGGTGCGATCAAACGTCGCTGGCAATCCCTGTAAGCGTCGGTCGCGCTCAAAGAATGAAAACGATCCGTGCATATCGTTTGTGCCAGCCTTGGTGACAACGTTGATGACCGAAGATGACGAACGCCCCAGTTCTGCCGAAAAGCGATTGGTGGCGATCTGAAATTCCTGCACGGCGTCTTGCGATACGTTGAGCAGCGGCCCGCCCACTGCGTCGTCGTTATTGTCCGTGCCGTCAATCGTCACATTGCCGCCTCTCCCAAGTTGTCCGGCTGAAGAGATGATGATGCTATTGGTTTTGGTCGGATCGAAGTTAGGCGCAGGCGTATTGCCTGGAATCAATAATGCAAGTTCCAGAAAGTTACGGCCATTTAGCGGAAGGTTTTCGATGGCCTTGCTTGTAATGACGCCGTCCACGATTGCTGAAGTGGTATTAACAAGATCAGGCAAACTTCCACCAAAATCATCAACAATGACAGTGATTTGTCCAACTTCTAACGTCACATTCAGAGCAAGGTTTTGCCCAACCAGAGTGCTGACATTTCCAATCAACGCCTTTTTGAACCCAGAAGCTTCAACCGTGACCTCGTATTCTCCAGGCTGCAAATTGGGGAGGGCGAACAAGCCTTCGGTGTTGGTTTCGGTCTTACGCTCAGTCCCAGTGTCTTTTTTTCTGGCAACCACGATGGCCTTGGAAACAATTGCGCCAGCCGGATCGGTTACGCGACCATTCAATGTCGCAGTCGCGGCCTGTTGCGCAAGCATAACGACCGGTGAACAGCAAAAAAGCAGCATCAGCAGTAAAACTGAAATCCTATTTGTCAGATAGTGTTTGGCAGTTGGGAAGAGGAAGCAAAAGGGAAGTGATTGAGAATTGTTGTCTAACCACAAGGGTGATTTCATCATAAGTCTCCAGTAAGTTTTAGCACCGGCGACCAGATGCCTGGTTTATTCCTTCAGGCGCTCGCCGAGCAGGTAAATTGCCGTCTTCGGGTGATAAATTTTCCAATCGAACCAGTAATCTTTCAGCACAGGAACCGGTTTTAACTGTCGTCCTGCCAATTGGCCGCTGGTTGGTTTGCCGGTGAAATCCCAATTCCCGCCGGTTTCAGCGTCAATCAACTGTCGTTTGCTCGCTTCGGTGAGAACAAAAAATTCCAGTTTGCGGCCATCAACTCTGCGATCAAAAGCTCTGGCAGACTTTTGATCCTCACCGATCAACACAAAAATTGGCACGCCGCCGACTTCATCTAGAATCAGTTGCTGCTTTTGCAGAGTCTCAATCGGATAAGCCTTTGACTGGCCGTTGATCTCCAATCCGACGACCAACGTTCTCGGATTCAATTTGTCGGCAGCGTCAGCCGGAGTCACGACGGGGAATTTTGCATATTCCTCTTCCCAGTTTTCAGCTTCGTACTTTGCCTTGACGCGCTCGTCTGGCAGCAACACTCGGCCATTGGGTTGTTCGCGTTTCCAGGCGGCAAAAGTCAGCTCGTCGCAAAATACCGCGTTCAGCTTTCGGCCCTTCATCGGCCCCTGAATCGCTTCGCCTGAAACCTGTTGCCACCACGAACCGGTTTCTTCATCACGCATGATGAAGTTCTGGTTGTTGATTCCAGACAGGTGAAACTTCAGTGGTTTGTCATCTAATTTCGATTCCCACACCAGACCGGTGTGACAGAGCGTTCAATAGGTTGCCACAATTGGCACACCTCCAACCGTGTCGTGGACTACGTGGTGATAAGCCATCTGGCGAACCGGATAAGCGACCGCTTCGCCGTTGATTGTTACCGCCAGAACCATGTCTTTGTCGCTGATGCTGGCCTCGCCGACTTTGGCGAAAGCGGTTTGCTTCAGCGGATTGAACATCCATTCAAAATGGTTTTGCCTGGCGAACCACGTCGCAGCCAGAACTGGAATCACCGAAATCACGAGCAGGCTTCGCCGCCACCACGACTTTTTGCCAATCCACAACCAAATCACTAACGCCAGCGAGGCGATCAAACCAAGCACAGTGACAACCGGTGACCAGCTTTTCAGCATGTAAGAGATTTCCACCGCTCGCGGAGTCTGCGGCTTGAACGGCATAATCAGCGCAGCCGGAATCATGACTACGGCCAGCGAAGCTGTAACCAAGGTCAGCAAAATCAGCCAAGCCAGTTTGCGGTTAAGGCCTTTGCGCTGCGACTGAATTGATGGGTTTGAAAAATCTTCCATACTTTATTGCGTTGAAGTCGCAAGGCGCGGTTTGCGGGGCAAAGCGGCGACTTGTTTGTTTCGTGATTTGTTGGCGGCAACAGCTCCATACGGTTTTGTTTGCGCCGGTTTACCCAGTTGCACAGAAACGTGTTCGTGAATCTGTTGCCGTTCGTTGTTGTCTTCGGGGTGAAGCTGGCGGTACGGGCCAGTGATTGCCTGAGCCGATTCGTCGGCTTTGAATCGCAAATAAAGTTTCCGTTCGCGGTCGGCCTGTTCGGTGTTGCCCAGCCCCTGATAACTCAGCATCAAGTTGTAATGAGCCTGCAAATCCTCAGGATCAACCGACAAGGATTTTTGCATCGTGTTGATGGCTTCCTGGTATTTTCGTTGCAGGAACATCACACGCCCAATCGTGTTCAGCACGACCCGGTCCCGAGGGTATTGAGCCGATGCAATTTGCAGATGCTGCAAGGCTTCGTCGTATTTACCGTCGGCTTTTAAGGTCAAAGCGTAAAAGTAATGCGACTTGGCCAGATTTGGATTTACCTGCAAGGCTTTGGTCAGCATTTCAGCCGCTGCGGGCATGTTGCCTTCCTGAATTTGCGTCCGCGCCACGTTCACCCAACCATCGGCGTATTCCGGTTCCATCTGAGTGACTTTCAGAAACGCGGCTTCGGCGGATTTGATGTCGCCTTGCAACAGTAAACCTATGCCGTAATCGTTCCAGCGTTCGCGGACTTCCTTGGTCAGTACCGACTTCATTTCCGGCAGCTTGTCGGTTTTGTTAAGCACTCGCATCGTGACTGTGTCTTCGGACATTGTGGTGATCGGCAGGTCAGGAATTTCTTTGACCTTGCCTGACACGCCCGAAGTGTCGCCGGTGAAAACCCAATTGCCGTCGTCATGATTTTTGGTGACAGAGTAATCTTTCTGGTTTGGATCGCGGACGCCGGCAAACGCCCATTGCGTATTCCACCAGTTGAATTTGCGGTAATTGACTTTGGCCTTGATGGTGATCTGGTCGCCGCAATCGGGAGGAATTACCAGCCTGTAATGAATCGTGTCAGCCGCTCCGGGAGGGATCATTCGCACGTAAGCCACAGTCCGCGCAGCCCAGGCGTTTCGTTTGTTGATCGGATTGCCGCGTTCGTCCAGCATCAAACTGCGGTATTTATGAGCGCCTGCTTCGACTTCGCCTTTGCGGCCTGAAGCGTCATCTTCGGTTTTGCCGCTCCAGAAAATCGTCTTGCCGTTGCTGTCCACTGCTTGCAGTTCGACCCATACGTCGAAAGCGTCAACCGTTCCTCCTGGGAAAAAGTGGCCGACTTTCCGAGTGCGAACGACGACTTCCAACCGCATTTCGTCGCCTCGGCGAACAGCCAGGTTTTCTACTTTGTTCAACGGAGCGATGACTTCAGTCGGTTCGGAGATGAAAACCTTCGACGCGCCGAAATCCATGCCTTCTTCGCCGATGGCAAAAGTCGAAGCCAGTCGCGGGGCTTCTTCGCCTGCGCGGTTTTTGGCTTCTTTAACGTCGCGCGCCTTGCCCGGAGACATGCCGAAAATGTCTACGCTGACTTGCTTGTCCTGCAGGAAGTTCTGGACGGTTTTCATCTGAACTTCGTCTTTGTTGACGAACGGTAGCGCAGTGTTTGCGCCTGGGAAGCGATGCGATTTTATCATCCCATTTTTGGCTGCCGGGTCGTTGGATTTGACCAGAGGCATGTGGCATTCGGCACACTTCTTGGGTTTGTCCGGGTAATAGAAAGCTCGCGCCCCTTGCCCAGAAACTCCTGAAGCCTGCCAGTTGTCGTAATCGTTGAAGCCTCGGAACCAGCGGTAATTGTTGACCGGAACGTCCAGGTGAACCTTGTGGCATGAAGCGCAGAATTCCGGGGTGTTTTCGCGCATAAACGGTTTGATAAAAGTCTTGCCGTGCATTTCAGGTTTGGCGTAAGTCAGCACGTCGTGGCTCCATTCGATAAATTTGTTTTTGCTGGTGGCCATGTCGTGCAGCGCCGGGTATTCGATCTCGAAATCCGCATTGCCCATGGTGCTGCGGACGTTGGTGATCGAATGGCATGAAGTGCAGCTCAATCCGTTTTGAGCTTCAGGCGTGTTGATCTGCTCTTTGATCGGAGTGTCGAATCGTCCGTTGAACAGCACCGCGTGATCGTGACAACCGGCGCACCATTTCGACGGCTGAGTCCCCACGGTGTCCTGCATGTATTCGATGGATTTGCGGTACCACTGGTTATTGAACGAGGCGAAGTGATGCGCCGAAGAATTCCATTGGTCGTAAATGTCCTTGTGGCAGCGAGCGCAGGTTTCCGAGGTCATGAAAAAGTTCGAGGGGATTTTTCCGCCCGTATTGGTTGTCGCTGAAGTCGGGAAAAACGGGCCGTTCGGTCCCTGGCCTTCGCCGTCCATCGAAAGCGGAGCAGTGTTTGGATTCGTAATGTAATCGCGACTGGCCCGTGTGTATTTTTGAACTTGCCAGGCTGCCAATGGAAACAGCAGCGCCAGCGCCAAGACAAACCCAAACGCGCGAGCAAATGTTCGCTGAGTTCTCTGGCGAATAACGGCCAGCGCAAAGATCAACACACCAATGATGCCTACGATAACGTGCGCAGTCGCCGCCCACTTCACTGGTTTGCCGAATCCGAAGTAAGGCCGGGTGGCTCCGAAAATCAGGATAAAACTTCCCAGTCCCGCGCTGGCCAGCAACAGCAGCGATCCGATCTTGCCCCCCGCCATCATTTCGCGCCAGCTTTTGGCCAGATAGCTGACGAAAAACAAGGCTAGCAGCAAACCAAGCCCGAAGTGCAGGCCCAGATTCAAGATGTAAAACATCGTAGGGTAATCAAACGAAGCCAGATAAGAACTGTTGGCCAGCAGAAGTAAAAAGCCGATGGCCAAAAACTTCAGCAGGCGGGAACTTGAAGTTTGAGCGAACTGCATGCGCGTTTCTCCTGATTTGGGTGAACTGTCAGGCCGTTTGAGGCCGTCAATAATTTTATGAAAAAAGGTCGTTTAGGTTTGGCCGTAACCTTATCGCAGGCTGCCAAATGCCGCAACCGAGCAAAATGGCATGCGCGCTGTACAAGCTGAGCAGCCCCGGTGTAAAAGCGTCAGTACGCACGCCATTGATTTCTACACAAGTTTTTGCGCCGGAGGCGCAGGGGAAATTAGCCGGTGGTGGAGCGAAGCGAAATCAGACGGAAGAACGTTCGCGTCCCGGCAGGGACGCCTGATAATCACAAACCAGAACCATAGGAGGTTAGAAAATGGTCAAAAGAATTGTGTTTGCAATATTTGGTGGTATTGGTGGCTACATTGTCGGTGGAGTGTTGGCTGTACTGATGACGAGCAGTGCTCACGAAACTTATCCGGCGTATATGCCGCCAATCTTTCTGGTGCTTGGAGTGCTTTTTGGTTTATTTGCCACAGCGGACGAATCTATCGAAGATGACTATGAGCCATCAAAACGATGCTGCGATGAGCATCATCACCACCATCACTGAAACAGAACCATAGGAGGTTAGAAAATGCCTTGGGAACGTTCGTGTCCCGGCAGGGACGCCGGATAATCACCCTCAGTCCGGCGTTCCTGCCGGAGCGCGAGTGGGTGTATACGACCTGTTCCTGTGGTTTCACCAACCGGCTAATTTCCACCGTCCTTTCAGGACGAAAACGGGCTATCCGACTTGTGTAGAAACGAATTACGCACGCGACCTCGCGTGCAGGCTCACTGGAATAGCCCACTGCGATGCGAAGTGTGACGCTCATAAGCTTGCACGCGAGGGCGCGTGCGTACCGATTTCCCACAGGAGTTTTGTTTCAATGCCAACAATTGTAATTACCGGAGGCGCGGGCTTTATCGGAGCAAACTTTGTCCGGTACGCGCTGGCCAAAACCGACGCGCGACTGGTGATAGTGGATAAACTGACTTACGCCGGAAACACCGCCAGTCTTTCGGACGCGCTGACAGACAGTCGAGTTCAATTCGTCCAGGCAGACATTGCCGACAAAGCGGCGATGGCTGCGGTGTTCAGCGAATGCCAGCCGACGGCTGTGGTCAACTTTGCCGCTGAATCCCACGTTGATCGTTCGATTGACGACCCTTCGCCGTTTATCGAAACCAACATCGCCGGGACTTTTGTCCTGCTGGAAGCCGCGCGCAAACACACAGCGAAACTCAGCGACGAAGCGCGCCGAGCTTTTCGCTTTCTGCACGTTTCCACCGATGAAGTTTACGGCTCGCTTGGCGCGACCGGGTTGTTTTCTGAAACCACGCCTTACGCGCCGAACTCGCCTTACGCGGCGTCAAAAGCTTCGGCGGATCACCTGGTCAGGGCCTGGCATGAAACTTTTGGATTGCCGACGATCATCACGAACTGTTCGAACAATTACGGCCCGCTGCAATTCCCCGAAAAGCTGATTCCGCTGATGCTGTTGAACGCGATGGACGGCAAGCCTCTGCCGATTTACGGCGACGGCGGAAACATTCGTGACTGGCTCTATGTCGAAGATCACTGTTCGGGAATCTTGCTGGCTCTGCAAAACGGTCAGCCCGGCGGCAAATACAACATCGGCGGCGGCAACGAACGCACGAACTTGCAGATCGTTGACCGCATCTGCGATGAAGTCGAGCGAATTATGCCAGCGGCTGAAAACCCTGCGCTGAAGGCTCAAGGCAAAACGAGTTATCAGAATTTGAAAAAGTTCGTAGCCGACCGACCCGGCCACGACAAACGCTACGCCATTGATGCTAGGAAGATTAGAGCGGAGCTTGGCTGGCAACCGGCTTATGATTTTGAAGCGGGCCTGGCGAAGACGATCCGTTGGTACTTTGAAAATCGCCAGTGGTGCGAAACTGTGCTGGCTGGGAAATACGAGCGCGAACGTTTAGGAACTGGCATGAGTTGAAATTCAACCACGGGGAACACCGGGAACACGGGGGTAAGAAAGATGTTTTTGGTTCAGGCAAGGAATAAAAACTACGAATTATCACAAATGAATACGAATAAGGTTCAAGCTGTATTGAACCTTATTCGTGAAAATCTGTGTTCATTCGTAGTTGGTTTTCCTCTTTCTTGATTGAGCCATTATCAAAAAATCCCCGTGCTCCCCGTGCTCCCCGTGGTTTATCCGTGGAGCAAAATGAAAGGCATTATCCTTGCTGGAGGTTCCGGCACTCGGCTTTATCCAATCACGAAGTCAGTCAGCAAACAGTTGCTGCCGATTTATGACAAACCGATGATTTATTACCCGCTTTCGACTTTGATGCTGGCGGGGATTCGGGAAATTCTGGTCATCACCACGCCGCAGGATCAGGAGCAGTTTCAACGGTTGCTGGGCGATGGTTCGCAATACGGTTTGCGGCTGAGTTATGCCGCACAACCCAGTCCTGACGGTTTGGCTCAGGCGTTTATCATCGGGCGCGAGTTCGTCGGCGCTGACAACGTAGCTCTGGTGTTGGGCGATAACATTTTTTATGGACACGGTTTGCCGGAAGATTTGCG
>JBGAPB010000066.1:0-20707 GCA_044221525.1 Blastocatellia bacterium
CTGCATTCGCAGCCAGGTCAGTATGAAGGCTGGTCCGTCCTCAAGAAGATTGATGAAACGCTGGGGAATCCATCTTCCAATTCACTAAGTTTCGGTAGTTTGCAACTTGATGTTTGGAAAGAAAGTGAGCGTCTGCGTGAAATTGCTCAAGTTTTGATTGACAGTGGATATTTGAAGACATCGCCCCAAGAAACGCGGAACGAAGTGATTGGCCAGGCACTCAGGCAATTTGAAAAGGCGAATGGTCTGGCGGAATCTGTCTCCTACGAATCCGGTAATGTGAGTCCAGCCACCGCGGCACGTCTGAAACAAAAAGCCGCTGAAGTGTCTGAGGTATACAGCCGTGTTTTACAAGCACAGACTTTCAACCTACTCGCAGGAAGCGGTTTGAAAGCAGAAGGTACTGTGAAGGCTAAGTTACCTGCAAAGCGCGAAATGCTTGCTGTGCAAAGCAGCTATACAAGTCCTGCTACAAAGAAAGACGGCTTGCCTGATGAGCAACGCATTCTGACTGTTAGTGCTGGCGCAGATATTGAGTTGCAAGTCTTGCGCCGCCAAGCTGGCTTTCGTTATGTCGCAGATTCGACTGTGTTGAAGAATGAGGCGGCGATTGAGGAGATGGATAAGCTATCCCGCAAATTGGTTGCCGATAAAAGCGATGCGACAACCCGCGTTCTTCACGCGGGATCGTATAAACCAACTTCCAGCGGAAGGCGGGGTGAGTTGACTCTCCAATTTGGGGACAAGGCAGTCAAGCTGACCGCTGTCGAGCACGACGCCCTTTTCAACGACAAGTCGAATACGCCCATCCCCGAACTCGACAATGCAATGAACACGCTCGGTGACGCCAAACGGATCATTATTTATCGTGACGCTTTCGCTCAGGGATATTTCGGACATGGCGGAGGCCGTATTTCGGTTGATACGTCTACCGAAGGGCCGCAGCAGTATGTGTATCACGAATCGCGTCGCCACGTTCACCCCACGGAATTAGTTGCTAGATTGAAAGCTCGCTATGGGCAAAAGGCAGATTTCTTGCTGGATGATGAACTCGACACGGGCAAAGCCAACGCCGCCAACATCCCGTTGGTTACCAAAGGAGCGGATGTTGTGGCTTATGTTGCACCAAACGACCCGCTTGAAAGGGAAAAAAGTGCGAAAAAAGCAGATTACGGCATCATCAACAATATCAGCGACTATCTGAAAGAAGCCAAAATTGATGTCGAGCGAAGCTTTAATCCACGTTCAGAAACGAATGTTGTAGTGCTGACCGGTCATAAAGACTTTGCGTTTGTTGATTATGTCAGCCGCCTTGGCGAAAGTAAGGTTTTTAGAGGGCGTATCGTTGCTATGGCGTCATGTTATGAAGTGGGAGACGAAGCATTGAACTCCTTGATAGTGCGCGAGTATGGGGCCAAGGCAGTTGTCTTTTTCGACAAGCGGCTGAATGCCAACGCCGTTGAAAGTGTTCTTTTTGAATTGACCCAACTTTTGAAGGAACCCGGCTTTACCCCGACGCGGCTGGATGAATTGCTCAATCGCAGTGTTGATCGTGCTCTGGAAAAATCGGAAAACGCACGTTGGCGTGAGGATATTCAAAAGATGCGCCGTTCCGTGATTCAGGTATCCCAAGTTGAATCAAAGAATGATGCTCAAAACAAATTGGGTTGATCGTTACTGCAAGATGCCAAGCCATCTCCGTTTTTTATGCGGAATTGGCTTGGCATTGCCGCACATAAATCGGAAGGGGAAGCATCAATGAACGAAATAAATGACAAGCAGGAATTTATCCCAATCACGCTTACGTCTGTGAATGCAATTGATCCCGATTCTTTCAAAGCGCCAGATCAGCAAGTTATGGGTGGTGAAGCCGACCTGGAAAAAGGCGGCATCACATTGCGAATTGGTTATCGCCCGCAAGCGCGCAATTTGCGCTTGTTGTATGAAAAGTCGGGGAAACAACTGCCGCCCGATTTGGAGGTTTATCACGCTTATGATCTTTGGCTGTTGACCCATACCGTTGGAATTGTTGACAACGACTTTGCCCGCAACGTGCGCCAATTCGGTTATAAGGTCTGGTTCTCGGATGAGATGAATGATGCCAAGCGAATCACGGTAGTCAAGGTGCTCCCCGAAACTCGCTTTATTGAGCACATCAACGGAAAATTTGAGACGCATGCTGACCTGGGAGCCAGCGGCAATGCTGAGGTTCCAAAGCAAATGTCTGATTTGTTGGGGCAGATTGTCGGGTTGTCAGCCGATGCAAAAATCTCACTTTCGACTCAAACTAATCTAGTAGGGCGCATCTCGTTTGAGGTGTTGACGAACGTCGTAAACGCGGTCGGCGAAAACGATATGTACAGCGAATGGCTTTTTCATCGGGTTGAGCGACCACTGATCGGCACACAAGTCATGATGCAGGTGCTACGGACACCGCGTCGAATGCGTAAGTTGGAGTTTAAGGCTCAGGTCTACGCTTCGATTGGGGTTTGGGGATGGCAGTCAAGCAAACTGATTAGTGATCCGGTGCAGCTTGAAGCGGAATTGGTGTGATGACAGAGGCTATTTTTTTAGCTCCCGCAACAACATTTCGATACGAACGGTTTCTTGGTTCGTCAAAATTTCGTCACTGAACCTTTGGCGTTGATAAAGCTGTGTGATTTCGCTGACGGCTGGCATACCGATTTGCGAGGCGAATTCCAGCGGAGTTTGGTCTGGTTGGCGACGATGGCCGGCGCGCTCCAGTGCGCTTAGCATTTCCCTGTAAAACCTGATTGCGGATTCCGAAGCGTTGATGTTGCCCGCGTTTCGTCTGAATCGTTTGCGTTGCAGCAAGACAAGTCCGGCAACGGCGATCCCGAACAGAACCAATGTCAGCGGATGCGAAGCCGCATCGCGCCAGTTGAAACTATTCAATTCGCCTTGAGGTCGGCTGACGGCTGGGGTTGGGTTTCCGCGCCAGGAATCGAATTTCTCGGCAAATCCGCGCGTCCATTCCATCCACTGCCACGAGATATTTTTTTGATAAGACGACATCCAGTTTTGTGCAGCCATCAACATGGAAATCTGTTTGGACGTGTCGAAGGCCACAACTTGTTCCAGCCACAGCATTTCCATCGCTTCGCTATACTGTCTAAGGATGGACATCAGGCCGCCGTCATACGCGCTTAGCCCGGCTGCGGGCGTGGGGTCGAAAGCCACCCACTTGCTGCGCGGAAAGTAGGCTTCAACCCAGGAATGTGCGTCCGACTGGCGTACAGTAAAAACGTCAGCCGTTGGATTGTATTCACCGGTCTGGAAACCGTTGACCAGGCGAGCCGGGATACGGCGTGCTCGCAGCATCAAAACCATCGCCGACGCGAAGTATTCGCAATGACCGGCGCGCGTGTTGAACAGAAAATCAGCCACTGGGTCGCCGTCTTCTACGCGCTGCAAATCCAGCGTGTAATCGAATTGAGTCCGCAGGTAATGTTCAATGCGCCGCGCGGTTTCAAACTGAGTCTTGGCGTTTTCGGTAAGCTGGGCGGCAAGTTGATCAATGCGACGGTCGTGATTTTCAGGAAGTTGCAGGTAACGCTGAGTGATATTGCGCGGATATTCGCGTGAATTATCATCGGTCAGAGCTTCATCGTTTGGAATCGAAGTGTCGGAATAAACCGAGTAATTCAGTTTGTTCAGGCGGTAGGCTTCAGTCCAAAGCCCATCGCCAAGATCGCGCAACAAATCAGGAACTCCTGACACCAACACCGGGCGTGGAGCGGCAAAAACATTCCTTAGTTCAAGCGGTTCCATGAAGAATTGTTGTTCGGTTACGCCTCGGCGATAGTCATGTTCGTCCAGACGAAAAGCTTCGCCGTAGCGACGAATCGGCAGAGGGTCGGGGCCGGAATTATTCCAGCTTTGGCCGTCGTAATGATCCAGCGTGACTCCGCGCCAGCGCAGCGATTGCTGCTGGCTTTGGTTTTGCTGGCCGCTTGGGAAACTGACTCGAACGCGCATGACGATTTGCGGATTCAGTTTGACCTGCGCCACTTCGCCCAACCGCACTGTGTCTGAAAAACCTGAAAGAGCTTCTCCTTGTAACAACCCGCCGCGCCCCGCGCCATTTGTAACTCTGGGAACGATAAAAAAGAGAGGCGCGGCCAGCAGCAAGATAACCACCATCGCCAAGGCCGAAAAGAAAAACAGGCTGCGCCCGCCCGGTTCCTGCAACGTGCGGCGTTGGTCGTTTACTTCGCGCCACAATTCAATCGCCACCTTCCGGCTGCCCGTTTCCTGGTTACCCGGCTCCTGGTTGCGAACTTCACGATTGCCGACTTCTTTCTCAAATGCCTGTTGCGAGCGGCGAATTTCAAATGTTATGAAAGTCGAAGCCGCCGCCAGCAGGTAAACAATCAGCAAGAACATGAAGGTCGTTCCCATCATCATTCCAGCGGACATCAGGACAATGCAGAAAGAAACTATGTGCAACCATAACCAATCGCGGTTGGTTTTTGGCCGCAGCAATTTCAACGAAGCGGCGAACAGAACGAAGTGGGTGATTACTGAAACCGGCGAGGCGTGAAAAAGCTGCCATTCAATCAGCGCCACGCCCAGCCAGATGACTATCAAAGCGTTTGCCAGACGGCGAGAAAGGTTCCAACGCAATCGCTCCAGGTCAATAAAACAGCCAGCCGTCAGCACTCCAACGAACATGAAAAACGAAGGAGCGTCCAATCGCCGCGTTGCCGCCAGCATTGCAAAACTGACTGCAAGCAGTGAATAAGACGCCCCGATGAAGAAACGATTGAAGTTCATTTAGATCAATTCTTCAAAGCTGATGATTTGAACCAACGAGTTAAACGATGATGCCGAAGCCGCGCGACTTGGGGTAATCAAAATCTGAAAACCATTATTTTGTTCATTGTCGCTTAGTAATTCTTTTTCATCCAATTGGGTAACAGAAAGTTGCGCCAAATGCCGCAGCATCTCGAACAGATGCGACTGCTCAGAGCCAAAACCTGTGTCGTCATAGGCGGTCAGCAATCTAACTTCACCTCCCAGATTGATGAAATGCGACAGCAAACTGGCGGCAAAAGTTATCGCGCGTTCGAACTTTTCGGAGAAACCGTCTTCGGAGGCCAGCAGTTCGTCAGCCTGCGAATCAAAGATGACTGTGATGCGCCAATCGTCTTCGCGTGTGAATTCACGAACCATCATCTGACCGGTTTTGGCAGTTGCTTTCCAGTCAATGTGATGATGGTGGTCGCTGGCCAGATAGGGCCGAATGGCATACAGATCACTGCCAATCCCTTTGGCGCGGCTTTCGATTCGCCCAGTCACCAGCGGCAACAGATGGGCGAAATCCTCTATCGGTTCCAGTTTCGGGTAAACAACGATTTCGCTGCGCCATTCAATGAAACGGCGTTGTTCGACAAATCCAAAGGGGAAGCCGGTGTTGATGATGAATCCGGTAACCGGAAAAATGCCGCGCCGGTCGAAATGTCGCTCAATCGAGCTTCTGGCATGTGAGCGTGCGGGAATGACTGGGAAATATCCCAGCGCAAAGGCTTGTTGCTGCAAGGATTTCGATTCAGAACCCTGAGCCTTATGTTCTTCGACCAGATCGGCTGAAAGTGAAAATGACGGAAACAAGCGTTTTTCGCTTTTCAACGTGATTTCAAAAGGAACAGATTCCCCGGCGAAAATATGATCGGGGAAACGAACAGACGGTTTCAATCTGTACAAATTCAGCCTCGCCGATGCAATCGAAACAATCATCGTGGCCAACAATACTGCCAGCACAACATAAAGAAGATTGTTCCCGCTGGTTAATGCCAGCACTGTGACCATCAGAATCACTGCGCCGAAAATTAGGCCGGCGTTCGGAACCTGCGTTGCATAATTTGAGCGCCACTGCACGTTGCGAAAAAGCTGTGGCAAAACATAAAGAACCACCGCCATCGCCAGACCAAGCGCAATTCTGGAGCTGATTGCCGCGAATTCGTATCTGCCTGACTGACTGGCCAGGCCGCCAATTGCCGCAGTAATGACGGCTGCGCCGGTCAGCGAAGCTGAGACGGCAACGAATCGGCGCGACCTGTTTTGGCGAAGAAAGCTCAGCATTTGAATTTTAGGTTTTGGATTTTGGATTCTGGATTCCTTGGAGGAGAGTTTTGATTGAGGGGATCAAAATCCAAAATCTAAAATTCAAAATTAAATCGGCACGTGGACGGTTTTGATGATTTCAGTCAGCGCCAGTTCGGCGGCATTTTGTGTGCGTTGGCGGTTTGAGTAACGCGCGTTGACGGTGACGCGATGGGCAAAGACCGGAACGATCAGTCGTTTGATGTCGTCGGCAATGCAGTAAGCTCGGTCTTCGGTAAAAGCCAGCGCCTGAGCCGCCCTGTGCAATGCCAGCGAACCGCGCGGGCTGACGCCAAGTTCCAGCATTTCGGAATTTCTGGTCGCGGCGACAATTTCCATCAGGTAATCCAGCAGCACATCGTCAACACGAACGTTTTTGATTTCTTCCTGCAAATCCAGAACGTCGTCACCGCTCATTACCGGCCTCAGATCGTCCAGCGGATGATGGTGCGCCAGCGCCGCATGCTGGCGCAGAATTTCCTTTTCTTGGGTCATGGACGGATAACCCATCCTGACGCGCATCAAAAAGCGGTCCAATTGAGATTCCGGCAGCGGATAAGTCCCGTGATGTTCAATCGGGTTTTGCGTTGCCAACACCAGAAAAGGACGTGGCAGATCGTAAGTCCGGTTTTCGATTGTCGCGCGGCCTTCGGCCATTGCCTCCAGCAAACTGCTTTGAGTTTTTGGGGTGGTGCGGTTGATTTCATCGGCCAGGATGATGTTCGCGAAGATCGGGCCGGGTTTGAATTCAAAATCGCCGGAGTGTTGGTTGTAAATAGAAACCCCGACAATGTCCGACGGCAGCAAATCGCTGGTGAATTGAATTCGCTGAAAACTGCAATCCAGCGAACGGGCTATGCTTTGCGCCAGAGTCGTTTTGCCTACGCCGGGTACGTCTTCAACCAGCAGATGACCTCCGGCCAGCAGAGTGACAATTGCCAGATGCACGGCTTCCGACTTGCCGCGAATGACGCTTTCGATAGTTTGTTGAAGTTCGCCTATGCGATTGGTGGTGGCAGTAATCAAACTTGCTCCTCAAGCTAAAACCGGATTAACGCAGCGGAATTTAGCACACGGTTTAACGCACAGCCAAAAGCCCCACTTGTCATCAAGACTTACGCAAGACAACTTTGAACTGTGTCGTGGGTTCCTAACTCGCGACACACAACTGCGTTAGCCCTGGTCATTTTTGAGTCAGCAGCCAAATGTCGGCTTCGGCACTGACGGTGGTGAAGTAAAGCCGCAGATTGTCGCGCGAAATCAGGTAATGGCTTAACTGGTTTGGCATATTGATGGAGTAAATCTTTTTCATTTGGCCGGTTTGTCGGTTGAGCAGAAACAGTTCGTTGCTTTCTCTGAACAGCAAGCGCCGGCTGTCATTCAACCAGGCCGGATAAAACCCCGAGCGGTTTATTTGTTCGTAGCGTTGTTGAGCGAACGAATAAAGAACAATTCCGCGTTCCTGCTGTTTCAAACGCGGCGGTTGCCAACCCGCCAGCATCGTTCCGTCGGGAGACCATTCCCAGGGCAAAAAGCCTTCAGGCTGTTCGCCGCCCAGAGCTTGCGGAACCTGCTCAGCGCCGGGTTGTGTGGCGTCAATGACAAAGGTGTTGGTGTTGCGGATTTGATAAGCCAGCCGTTTTCCATCCGGCGACCAAACCGGCGCAATGACTTCTTTGCCGGGTTCGTGAGTCATGGGGGACAGGCCGCTGCCGTCGGGGCGGATTTTCCAGATTTCGTATTTGCCGCTGCGGTCGGAAAGGAACGCGATCCAGTCGCCAGCAGGCGACCAGCGAGGAATGATGTCCTGGGCAGCGTCGTCAGTCAGTCGTTGAAGCGGCGCGCCAGACAGTGTGGCAGTGAACAAATCCTGTTGAGGTTCGCCGCGCCCCAAATACGCGAAACTCTTTTCATCCGGCGACAAGGAAAACTGCGCATACCGCTTCAGACTCTGAGTCATTGGCAACGCCGAACCGACGACCTGTTCGCTGACGGGATCGAAACCGATTTGCCACAGATTTTCCGTGCGCGTCTGCTGGCTGTAAACCAGGCTGCGGCCATCGCGCGCGAAGCTGAAATGCTGGCAATTGTTTGATGACAAAGTTGCAGGTTCTGGCGCGCCCAGCAATCGGCCTGTGCGTTCGTCAATCGGCACTCGCCACAAATTCATTTCGCCGCCCCGATTGCTCAGAAAATAAAGATGTTCTCCCGTCGGCGACCAGACCGGATTCCAGTCAATGTGTTCATCGTCTGTCACAGGTGTCGGTTCGCCGCCGCTGGCTGCGACAGTCCAAATGTCGCGGTGGCCGCCTCGTTGCTCTCCCCAAAAAGCCAGCCTGTGGCCATTCGGAGACCAGTTCGGCTGAACTGCGTCGCGTTCGGAAATCACTCGGCGCTGGCGAGTTTTCAAGTTCACAGCCCACAAACGGCTGGCGCTGGGGTAAGTGTTGCGGCCTTCGTAATCCCAGATGATGTCGTCGGCAAAGGCGATTTCGGTGCCGTCCGGCGACCAGGCCGGATTGAAACCGACATCGGTCACTTGTTCTGGATTGCCGCCATCGTTATCCATCACAAAAATTCCGCCGCTGCCTTCGCGCAAATACCGAAACGCGATTTGTTTGCCGTCAAAGGAAAACGCCGGTTGAATGTTTGCGCCGGGGTGGTTTTGGGTCAGATTGACGATTGATTTAGTCCCGACTGTCTGGCGGTAAATATCCATGCTGCCGTTGTGACGGCTGGCGAAAATGACGCTTTGGCCGTCGGGCGAAATGCCGGGGAAAAGTTCCTGTCCTGGAAAGGTCGTCAATTTTTGCGTGGCGGCTGAATTGAAGGAATTTCGTCGCGCGTTGAGCGATTGCCACAGCCAAACGCCCAAAGCCGCCAACAGAACCAACGCCGCCGCGACGGCCAAACTTTTTCCGCGTCTGGCCGAAACTTGATGTTGCTCTTGTTCCACTCGCAACAGGTCAGCTCGAAACTCCGCAGCGGTTTGGTAACGACGCGCAGGGTCTTTCATCAAAGCGCGTTTGACTATCCGCGACATTGCGGCGGCATCCGGAAAGTTGGGTAAGGCTTCAGGCTCTCGGTACAAGATGGCTTCGCAAACTTCGGCGGCGTTTGCCCCTTTGAACGGACGAGTTCCAGCCAGCATTTCATAAAGCACAACGCCGAGGCTGAAAATGTCCGTGCGCGCGTCCAACTCTTCTCGACGAGTCTGCTCCGGCGACAGATAAGCCAGCGTTCCCATCAGCGCCTTCGGATCGGTGTGCGATTGCGGATTGTGAAAGTGGTCTTCAATCCGTAATCCGCAATCTTCAATCTTAAATCCCTCATCCGCTTCAGTCCGCAATCCCCAATCTGCAATCCGCAATCCGGTTGGCTTGGCTAATCCAAAGTCCAGAAGCTTGACCAGGCCATCCGGCCTGACCATGACATTTTCCGGCTTGATGTCGCGGTGAATGATTCCCGCTGAATGAGCCGCCGCCAGAGCGTTGGCGATTTGAGCGGCGATGTTGGTGGCTTGGCGCGGTTCCAGTTTTCCGGCGTTGATCGTTTCGCGCAACGTTTGCCCCGTGACCAATTCGGTGGCGATGAAGCGCTGGTCGCCGTCCTGCCCAATTTCGTAAATGGTGATGATGTTCGGATGGTTGAGAGCCGCAATCGCGCGGGCTTCGCGTTCAAATCGAAGCGCCTGACCGGCGTCGCGGATGAATTGAACCGGCAATAATTTCAGGGCGATTGGCCTGTCCAGTTTGGAGTCGCGCGCCAGATAAACTTCGCCCATTCCACCCGTACCCAGCAAGGATTGAATCTCATAACCGCCGATTGTTTGGCCAATGATAGGCTTGGCTGGTTTGGATGAATTTTCCAACAACGGCTGTTCAATGAATTCGCCTGCTTCGTCGTAAGAAATCAGCAAGCGCCAAACCTCATCGCGCAGCACGGAATCTTCGCCGCAGGCGTCGCGCAAAAACTCGGCTCGCGCGTTGGGCTGACGATCCAGCGCCGAATGAAACAAGGCTTCGATTTGTTGCCACTTTTCAGGCGTCATTGGATTCACTTCTTTAGCTGTTGATACAGCCAGGCTTTGGCCAGCTTCCAATCCCGCATAACTGTGTCGGGCGAAATGTCCAAAACTTCGGCGGTTTCTTCCACGCTCAACCCGCCAAAATAACGAAGCTCGACAACGGAGCATTTTCTTGAGTCGAAATTTTGCAGCGCATCCAGAGCTTCATCCAGAGCCACCAAATCAGCCGCGCGTTCACCGGACAAATTGATGATGTCGTCCAGCGAAAGTTTGATCGCGTCGCCCCCACGTTTTTCGCGGTGTTTGGTTTTGGCGTGATCCACCAGAATCCGGCGCATCATCTGAGCCGCAATGCCGAAAAACTGAGCGCGGTTTTGCCAGTTGACGCGAGTCTGGTCAGCCAGCCGCAGCCAGGCTTCGTGAACCAGAGCAGTCGGTTGCAAGGTATGACCGGCGACTTCGTGGCGCAAAAAACGGTCGGCCATTTGCCGCAATTCGCGGTAAACGGCTGGCGCGATTTCAGCCAGCGCCGATTGATCGCCATTGCTCCAGGCAATCAACTGCTCCGTGATCTGATTGGAAGCAGGCACGTCCATTTATTGAAACTCGGAAATTTATTTGCGGGAGAGAAAAAACTTTGTTTGACGTGCCAGTTTTTACCCGCAACTGTCGCGTTAATCAACAGAGATAAATTTGGAGTGCGGTACCAGAGCTACCGCATTCCAAAGCGTGATAGCGGGAGGACAAAATGAAAGTTCTGAAAATGAATCTGCCGTCGGAATTCGACTTGAGCGAACTGGGGCGCATCAATTTATTTCGAGACGTCCCGGAAGCCGAGTTACGGCTTCTGTCCGAAAGGCTGCATCGCAAGACGTTTTCGGCGGGCACGATGTTGATGACTGCCGACCAGACTGGAGAATCTGTCTACTTCATTTTCAGCGGGACGGTCAAAATTCACGTTGAACAAGCAGACGGATCAGAAGTCATCATCTCGATTCTCGGCCCCGGCGAAAGCGTGGGCGAAATGAGCGCGCTGGATCATCCCAGCCGTTCGGCCAGCGTCACAACTCTGGAAGAATCCGATTTGCTTTGGCTGGATCGCTCGACGTTTCGTAAGTTTTTGATGGCGACGCCGATGCTCAGCCATAATTTGTCCTGTCTGCTTTCGGCTCGGTTGCGGCAGGCGAATGAACAGATTCAATCGCTGGCTACGGTTGATGTCGAATGCCGCATCGCCCGGCAACTGATTGGTTTTGCTGACAAATACGGCCAGCCGGAAATGGACGGCAAAATTTCGATCCCCGTTCGCCTGACGCAAAGCGACCTGGCCAATCTGGTCGGAGCCACGCGCGAAAGCGTCAACAAGATCATTGTGTCATATAAAGAACGCGGTTACCTTTCAGCCAGCCGCGACCATCGCTGGACAATCCACAATCGCCAATCGCTGGCCAACCGCTGCGGCTGATCTACCCTCTTTTGCGGTGTGAGCCAGCCCACATCGCCGTAGTGAACGGCTTCGCTGTCGTTTTTAACCGCTCAAGTTAAGTTCTCAGCGTCGCAAACAACAACATCAACTGAAAAGGAGTCACAAGTCGCGCTGGCGCTGGTTTTATTGATTGCCCTGCTTCAGCACAAAACATCAACGAGATTTGGACGAGTGTCGGTTCAACCGGAACCGTGGATGAAGCCGACACCGCCAAGCTTCGACTCACTGGGCCGCTGGTGGTGGCCAATCAGGGCACGCCCGGAACAAAAGCCGTTGTGCGTTACAACGTGGTTGCGGTGGATGGGTCGTTCGCTAATCTGACGCTGACTTCGTGGCCTGCGTTGATTGTTCGTTACAACACTGTGAACGGACGCGGGCGCGTGGTGGCGAGGCTCAAGGAATACATCATGAATGGAGCACAGCAGGGGCAGACCAATACGCTTATCACACTCGACAGCGACGACTTCCCGCGGGACGGAGAATTCCAAACACGCGCCCTCGGGAATTGCGGAAACTTCGGGCAGTTTCAATTTGCTTCGCCCCAAATCCCTCGCGCTTATTTCATCGAAGTCGAAATCACCAGCCATACGGGCAGCCACGGTATCGGCGTTGGAGCGCTGGCCATCAGCCGTTATGGAGTTTGCTTGAATAACGTGCTCCAGCAGTCCTGACAAAAACGCGGTTTGTTCAGCTGACAAACGCTGTCTTGGCGACGCTGTGAAGATGGCGTTATTGGCGACGTAAAATTGAGTTGGAATAGGGATTTACAAATTTCTTGTGTACTTAGACTTTGGGCCGAGTGCCAGAAAGCTTGTCCGATGATAGTAAACATCTGCTAACCGAATCTAAAATCATTCTGGACAAAGAGGCGACTGAGTAAGAGTGGAACAGGTCAACCAAATCGTCGCCAAAGTTCGTGCTGCAGGCAAAACGTCATCACATACAGCAGGGCAGGCAAAGCCGAATTCAACGACCCAAAGCCGCAGTAAACCTACGTTCTGACTTGGGGCGGCGTCATAGGAGTTTTCGCCTGATTTATTGCTGCAAGCGACCATTTGGAAGAAAGGCCGTAGAAGTTGTTTGGAACTGAGCAGATACAATGGCAAGGCCACACAGCATCTAATGCTGAATGGCCTTCCCCCCTAAGCTGAGGACGGGAAAAAGCTACAATTGACGGCGATTACAAAGCAGACTCTGTGTTACTTGTTGCCAAGTAGCTTGCCGACAAAGGAAATGAAATCTATGCCCACTCCAACCCGGTAATAATCTCGATTGAACTGAGAAACAGGTAGCATTGCTGTTTTATCATCAAAAAACTTCCCCGTAGCTTCTTCCAAAATTAAAGTTTTTTCGATTTTGGAACGTACCGGACGAAAAATTGCAGTACCAAACAAGTTGATAAAGTTTAGACTGTCATAAGGTAGCGGGAAGTATCCATCCAAGCGAACTACTCCGCCTCGTGCGCGTCCACTGGTGACATACTCATTGATGCCGTATTGCAAATCCAATTGCACTGGAAAACGTTGTATTGGTACATCATGACGGTTGAAGAAAAACGTTTGCATGCGAACACCAGCGTAGTATTGCCGAAAGAACCGATCCCGATCCATAGGCAAAAAAGCAACATAGTCCTTTCCATCAAGTTCATTTCCTGTTAACAGCCCGCTGCCTTTGGCTTCGCTCTTAAAACGTCCTCTATAAGCGTCAGAAATCTTATATGCTTTTGGATCTGTTTCAGCCGGGTTTGTTGGAGTAATAAAACCTCCACTTGCGATAAGCGATAAAGTGAATTTTTGCTTGGTTTGCCGGTCAAAGCTTGGTAACAGAGCGCGGTTTTTGAAACCTGGCAAGCGAAACTCAACGCCTCCTAGATAATCGAACACACGGGCCGATTCGTTAGCCTTAAGCTCTGCCACTTTGGTAACAAAATTAGTGCTTAAATCAGCGATTGTAACGTTGCCCGATTGCGGCGCGCTGATTGCCCGAATTGCTCCCCAGGCACGCCAAGCTTCGCCAAAATCGGGATCAATTTTTTGCTTAAATGGGAGCGATTGGCTGACAAACAGATCGAAAAAATAATTCTGTTCAAAGGCCGTTGAAGCAGCACCAGCTTGTTGATAGCCAATTACCGCCCGGGTTAACAAGCTGACGGGGCGATCTTCGATTGGTAAGCTCACTTCCAAGTCTACGCCCTTCAACACGACGATCTTTTTAGTAAAGTAATTATCTGCTTCTGTGGAAAGAACGTAATAGTCATCGTCATCCTTGGTGTTATCCTGGTCGTTATCATTCAAGGTAAGTTCGTACCTGCCATTATCGTCGTTGGTTGTAGTGGCCACTATCTTACCCTTTTTGTCTTCAACCTTGATCGTAATAACCTTACTCCTAAGGCTCGAGAGTAGCTCAATTAATTTCTGAATCCTTTTTTCTTCTGAGGTATATCGTCTGGTGTTCAATTGCGTAATTAACTGAGCGTTGGGCGATTGTGTTGACTGGCTTTGTATTAGGCCTGGATTCAAAAGCCACCCTAAAAGTGTCAATGTCTCAGCTTTCTCTGTGCCTGTTTGCCGAGTAACTCCTGAACAGTATTCTACAAAGCCTATATTACACAGCTTATTCTTGATTTCGGGGGATGCAGTCAAACTAGGGTCGCTAATTATTTTGGCAAACACTTCATCCAATGAAGCCGGGCGCAATCGCCCGGAAAGCTTGTGTCTGCTGGGCGTGTCTGTTTGTAGAGGTTGTGTTGTTGTCTCAATAATGTTACTTGGTGAAGTTGCTGCGATGTTATTCGACTGAAAAGTTGCCTTGGTATCGGTCGGTCCTGCTGCTCTGTTGGTGACAGCTGGAAGTTTATCTATTTGCTGATCAGCTGCCGGCATAATCCGCAAGCTAGATCCGATAACCGGCTGGCTGAATACAATTCTTAATGGAGCCGCTTGTACCATTAAGAGAAAAGTTTGTGAGTAGCTTTGTGGGTTTGGAGATGAGTCTCTTACTTCAATCACGAATTGGTATCCATCCTTGCGTGATTGAACAGGAGCGCCGTGTAGTTTTCCTGAAGCATCGAGTGTCATACCAGGTGGTAATTCACCTTGGACTACTCCCCAAATTAATGGTGGCAAACCGCCCTCGGCTAAAAACTGATAGGAGTATTCATTACCCACTTTGGCTTCTGGCAGAGCTGAAGGCATTTCTATATTCAGCCTTACTGGAAGCGTTGACGAATTTGGCGAAGCTTTCACATCAAAATACATGGTAGATGTAATGAGTGAGAAAATGGCTAACACTGATAGAGCCTTTTTGATCAAGTTCATATCGCTAATCCTTCTATTAAGCAGAAATTTGTTTTTGGTTATTGGCCAATAAGTTATTGGCAACACGCGGAGTGAACATAGTTGAATTCCCCCCCCCAAGTTCGCGGAGACTGAAAACTGTGTTGGAACTTATTCCGCAAGTTTTTTGGTTGCATCCTTTAGCTTGTTCAGCGAAGTCTGGATCGAATTCCAAAAGCCGGAGCCGCCAGCCGAAAGCAGTCCGAGAGCGATTGTGGTTAGCCACCCTTTGTTGTTGACGTTACTAACTCCGCCTGGAATTTCTTGAGCCAGCCAAGCCAGCATGACCCCAGCTATGGCAGCGACAATAAGGATTGCCGACTTTCTGTGTCCTTCGTTTTTTAGGTCGTTTGGGGTGTCTGTGTTCAGCCATGGCCAAAAACCTTTGACGGTTTCGACGATTCGTTCCGATGCGACGCTGAGCGCGCCAAGCAATGCGAGAGTGTTACTAACGTCCATTGATGCCTCCATTGTGAAAGGGATTAGTTGGCCTGGCAATTTGAGAATTTACGCAGACTCATCCTGTGTGCTCAGAAGGCAGAGGAAATTTCATGGCGAGAGAAAATTTTCTTGCGCGGAGAAAAGCTTGCCAACGCAAAGAGCGTCAACTAATAATGCCGCCGGGTTGTTTCATCTGGTATTGCACAACATTCCAAAAAATCAGTAAGACCAAAACGCCGAGGGCAAGGCCGTTATTGTATGCAGTGAGTTCTGTTTCAGCGGCGAGCGTGGGTAGCGGATTGGGCTTCAAGAGAAGAATGAGGCTATGACTGAAGAAGAGTTTGAACGATTCCTCAAATGGCTGGACGAAGATCGGGAAGTGGCGGCGCAGAAGTATGAACAGTTACGGCGAAAGCTGACGGCCTACTTCATCAAACGTCAATGCGCCAATGCCGAAGACCTGGCCGACAAAGTCCTTGATGCAATAGCCAGGCAGCTAGCCAAACAAAATTCCTTATTGCTCTGTAAGCCACTCCCATATATTTTCGGCATTGCCCGCAACGTTTACCGACGACATTTCGATTCCAAAATTTCAGATAACAGCGACATAGACTGGGACCGACTGGTTAGCCAGAGCTACGATGAAGAACATCAGCGCAAGGAACAGCGCAACCGGTGTTTGGAAGACTGTTTACATGGCCTCAAAGGCACAGACCGTAAACTGTTTCTGTCGTACTACCTGAACGAGGTAGACCGCCCAACGCTGGCAGTGCGATTTGGCCTGACGATCAACGCCTTACGCTTAAAAATGATGCGATTGCGAGACCAGTTGCGCCTTTGCATTACCTCTTGCCAACAAAATGCGGGAGCTTGAAACAATTTTTGAAACTTCCGGCCTGTCTTTGGAATAACAAAGTGGAGGCTGCGCTGGGATGAAAGAACCATGAATTGGTATTCAGAAGACGACAAATTGCTCAGACGCTATCTGCTGGACGATGTCACGGCGGAAGAGCAGCGATTGATTGAAGGCAAATTGCTGGACGTTGGCGATCTCAACGCGCCCGTCAGCGAAGATCAGCCGGATTTCGTGGATCGGTTGCTAATTGTGGAAGATGAGTTGATTGATGATTACGTGCGTGGAGAGTTATTGGGTAACGAAATAGCGCTGTTTGAGAAAAACTTTTTGCTTACGCCTGAACGGCAACAGAAACTGCTTATCGCAGGCGAATTGGTGAAGCATCTATTGGCTGATGAGCCAGAAGGATTTTTGGGCACAGACCGAGTCCCGGCGCAGCCAGACCATTCAGCCGATTCGAAGCCAGGACAGGGACGATTGGGTAGGAAGACAAGCGGCGGCTGGCGGTTTTGGGGGTTGCATCCAGTTTGGAGCGCCGCAGCCTGTGTGGTCGTGGCGGTGGCTATGGGATTGGGTTGGTGGATGTGGTCGCAGCGACAGGCAAGGCTTGAAGTGGAAAAGGGCATGTCGGCGCTCAATCAGGCGTATCACGATTGGCGACCATTCAGGTCACGAATTACGGGATTAGGTTACGCGCCTTTTGAGGACGCGCGTGGCGAAGGCCAGAATAAAGTGGATGTTGTGGCGCTGAAGCGCGCCGAAGACTTGCTGTCCGGTGCGGCAGAGAACGAAAAAAATCTGGCTGCCCAGCATGCTTTAGGGCGATTGTACCTGGCCCGTAAAGAGTTTCAGTTGGCAATCGCGTCGTTTGAAAAAGCAATTCAGGCGGAACCGGACAACGCGCAATTGAGCAATGATCTTGGCGTAACTTTGCTGGAACAGGCTCAGCAGGAAATTGGCAAAGACCCCATTCTCTTTAACCGGATTCTGGCAAGCTTTGATCGCGCGTTGGAACTGGATAGCGATTTGCTTGAATCGCTCTTCAATCGCGCTTTGTTGCGGCAACGCGCCTACATGTGGCAACAGTCCCAGGATGACTGGGAAAGTTATCTGAAGAAAGACGCCAATTCGGCCTGGGCTGAAGAAGCCAGAATCAATCTGAAGCTTCTGGAGGAGCAACGCCGCAAAATTTCGCAGCGTGAAGAGCAGCTTTACCAGGAATTCAACCATGCCTATTTGGCCCAGGATGAGGAAAAGGTGTGGCAAGCCTTCAGCCGTGGCCATTTACGCACTGGCAATCAGGTTATAGGCAAACTGGTTGATGACTTCCTAATCCTGGCTCAGCGAAAAGCAGTGGCGGAATCGAGCCAGCGCCTGCAGGCTTTGAGATATTTAGGAAAAATGGCTGAGCGCAAAAGCGGAGATCGTTATCCGACTGAACTGGCAGAGTTCTATAACTTTCGGGCAGCCAGGCAGCTTCCTGTCCTGGTTCAAGCGCGCAAGTTATTGTCCGCTGCAAATCTGCAGCGGCAGAACAATCAAAATAAATCGGCCATTGATAGTTACACGCAAGCCAAAGAGCTATTCGAAAAGATTGGTGATTCGCCAGAGGCTTTGTTGGCCGGTTATGGGTTGGGGGCTTGTTACGTTGAGCAGGCCGATGCCGAAGCTGGTCGTAAAATCCTTGCCGGAACGGCGCGAGCCAGCCAGGAGCGCAATTACAAATGGCTTCAGTCTCTTGTCTTAAACGGACTTGCCAATCTTCATGTTCGCGAGCGCGAATATTCTCAGGCTTTGGCCAATTGCCAGCGCGCGCGCGAATTGGCCAGCCAAATTTCCGACGGAAACGGCAGCTTACGCAGCTTGAATGTGATGGCTGGGATTTATAGCAATCTGGGGAAATATCGCGACTCTTGGGAAGCGGCACAGCAAGGGTTGGAGATGGCAGAACAACTGGCTGCAGGGCCAAGCCAGATGATCAGCCTGTTTGGCATTTCCGCGTGGAGTTGCAACGAGTTGGGATTGCACAATGCGGCCATAAGTTTCGAGCAGGAAGCAATGTCTTTAGGCCGGCAGATGAATTCCCCGCCGATGGTGATGTCGCGTTATTACGTCAATCTGGGGCTGATTCAAGCGCGGCAGAAAAACTACGAGGCGGCAGAATTCAGCCTGAAGAACGGCCTTGAAATCGGCCTGAGCGCTGGGATGGATAACCTGGCTCAGGAAATGGTGGCTTATGCGCGACTATACCTGGGTCGAGTATATCGGGCGTCGGGAAATGTGGGAGCGTCAATTGAGGCCCTGGCCCAGGTTGAAACGTTTGGCCGTCAAAAAAACGAACTCTGGTTGCTGCACAGCGCGGCAAAAGAACGTTTACTTGCGCGTCTGGCCCAAAACGACGATGACGCAGTTCAAGCTGAGTTGCCGCGTGTGCTGGCTCTTTACGATGAGCAGCGCGCCAAGATAGTGGAGGAAAGCAATCGCAATAGCTTCTTTGCTCAGGAGCAAGACATTTACGATCTGGCAACGCGCTTTGCTTTTTTCCATCGCCAAAATGCCGCGCAGGCATTCGAGTATTCGGAAATAGGTCGCGCGCGTTCATTGCTTGATAACCTGGTCGGCGGCGAGAGGAAAATAAATGACGATGGAAAGCGCCTAGACCTTTTATTGCCAGCTAACACCAAGCCGCTAAGTTTGACCGATATTCAGCAGCGAATGCCTGATAGGACGCAACTGCTTCAATATGCAGTGTTGGAAGACAAGCTTATCATCTGGCTGGTGTCGAAACATGACTTGGTTCCGAAGGTTGTGGACGTTTCAGCAGAGAATTTGGCCGCGGACGTGAACAATTACCTTACAGCTCTTTCACGTCCCACGCGCAAAGATGAACAGGGTTGGCAGGCGCTCACGCTTGCTTCGGGCAAGCTCTTTGAACATTTGATTGCTCCGGTGGCTGGCTGGCTGGATAAGGGCAAGCAGCTATGCATCGTGCCTGATAAATCGCTTCACTTTTTGCCGTTCGGTTCATTGCTTTCGCAATCAGGCAGGTATCTGGTTGAGGACTATGTGTTGATATATGCTCCGAGCGCCAGCCTGTTCGTGTTGTGCAGCGAAGCCGCACAGGAAAAAATTGGCCCGGAGTCTGAGCAGTTGTTGAGTATCGGCAATCCAAGCTTTGACGAGAAAGCCTGGCTTGGTTTCAAAAAACTGCCTGCCGCTGCGCGCGAAGCCAAAGAAATCGCCACTCATTACCCCAGACACACTTTGCTGATTGAGGAGCAGGCGAGCAAAGCCGCAGTCCTGCGCGAAATTGAGGCGGCCAATGTGGTGCATTTAGCCCTGCACCACATATCGGAACCGGCTGCGCCAATGCTGTCGAAATTGTTGCTGGCCGCCGATATACGAAACAGCGAAGTTAATGCCGACACGCTGGCTGCCCACGAAATTTATCGCTTAAAACTGAAACAGGCTCGGCTGGTAATACTTTCCGCCTGTCGAACCGGCGCGACGGATTACTTGAAAGGCGAGGGAGCAATAGGCTTTTTGCGTCCTTTCGAAGCGGCTGGAGTTCCGCTTGTGATTGCCAGTTTGTGGGCAGTGGATTCCCAGGCGACATCGGAATTGATGATTAATTTTCACCGCCTTCGCAAGCGGCAGGGGATGGCCACCGCTGACGCCCTGCGCGAGGCACAAGCGCAAATGCTCAAAGGGACGGACGGTCTTTACCGTCATCCATACTATTGGGCTTCGTTCGTAACCGTCGGAGGTTACAGCCAGTTTTAACCCACAACAACGAAAAAGGAGGAACGCATCATGCCGGAACTAAAACCGGGAGCAAAAATCGTCTATCCCGACGCCGAGACGGCGGTCAGAATTTATCTGGACGGGCTGATTATTCTCTGCTTCAACGACAAGAACATTTGCCAGGCGGGTGTTCACACCAAAATAGACCCGAACCTTAAACACAGGATGCAAATCAGCGTTTTGAAGGTGCGCAATGGGCAAAAAGAAAGCAGTTGGACGTTGTCTGAAACTGCCGGTGGTCATGCGAATGTCGCGCAGGTCGCGCCGTATTGGCTTTACGTTGATGACGGATCGGGCGCGCCTCCGGCGCAAGGGCTGACTGATCGTTTCAAGGAGAATGATCCCGCCGATGAACGATCATTCGCTCATGTGTTGAGTTTTGAAGGAAAGAAGCTGCACGACAAACCGCTTGAGTTTAAGCCAGGCGTCTTGGCTCCGCTCAATATCACGCACGGCCTGTTTTATTCGGCGCTTATTCACGAAGCGAATCGCAAGGTTGACGGTGCCTCCGGAGCTCCAACGCCTATTGGGAAAATCACGGATGTGGCTTGCGCGGACATCACACAGGCTACTGGCAACCGGTTCATTGTTTTGGAACAGCGCAAGCCGCAAACAATCGAATTGTTCAGGTT
>JBGAPB010000067.1:0-20501 GCA_044221525.1 Blastocatellia bacterium
GGCGTCAGGTACTGGGCGTTTTGAATAATGCTGATGGAATAGGCCATCAGCTTCGGCCAGATCATTTGATCTGTTCCGAACATGACGCGGTCGCCGAATCCGGCGTCCACCAGGCGCTCAATGTAACGATTCACTTCCTTGATTGGGTAGCTCCAGATCAACCCGGCCACGTCAACGTAAACGTGGGAGTTGGCCTGTAAAAGCGTCAGCATGTTGTCAATCAGCGGATAACCCGCGTGCATCACCTGCACACGCAACTTGGGATGGCGCGCCAGCAATTCTTCGAGCAGCAGCGGGTCGCCCTTCGAACCACGAAAACTTGGAGTGGTGATGTTTGCTCGACCGGAACCGCCAGTTCCCATGTGAATGGCTACGGGAACGTCGAGTTCTTCGGCCAGGGCAAAGTATTTATCCACGCTCATATCGCTGGGCGACAAGCCCTGATACTGCAAACCGATTTCGCCCATCACTTTGAATCCGCCGGTGGTAAAGAGCTTGCGCAATTCTTCCAGCGTCGCTCGTTTGTCAGCGGTCGCCTGGTTATCAATGCCTGTGCCGTTGATGACTCGATTGGGCGCGGCGTCTTTCCATTTTTGCACGCTCTTGGGATCGCCCATGACAACGGCGATAACATTCAATCGCTCCATTTCGGCCAACACGTCTTTCATGTATTCACCGGGGGCCGACGGGTAAAGCGCTGGAGTACACGCCGTCTTCGCCCAGCCAAATCGCTCTTCTTTGTCTTTTGGATCAGAGGCCAAAAATTGCGGAGTGTTCGGGCACATTGGCGATGCGCCGGGAAAGTTGCCGTCCATTGCGTGAACGTGAACGTCAATGACTGGTGGCGCTTTTTCCGCGTTCTGTGCGCGGGTTATGGAAGCGCAAGATAAAAAGAGTACAGCGCCTAAGATAAAGCGCGCGGCGGAAAATGTGCGTTTGAAACAAATGGCGTACCGGTGTTGCGGCATTGAATAGCTCCTTTGAGTTATTACTACGGTAATGGTTGTGTTTGTGGGTTAAAGCAGACCGCTCAAGATATTGAGCGTGGCTGCACTTTACACGTTTTTTAGTAGCAGATAAAAATCGCGCCTTCCAAGCAGTGCTTCTATATTTAGACGTATAGAGGATGTGCATAATGACTGGACGTTTCAAATAACTGAAGGGAAAGACAAATGACCACTAACCAAATCCGCTTCGATAATGGCGCAACGTATGAACGCTACATGGGTAAATGGAGCCAACTTGTCGGTGAAGTATTTCTTGACTGGCTGGCTCCCAAGCCCGGTTTACGATGGCTCGACGTCGGCTGTGGCAATGGCGCTTTTACCGAAATGCTGGTCGAGCGAGTCGCGCCAACTTCAGTACAAGGCGTTGACCCGTCTGAAGAACAGCTTGCCTTTGCGCGCACACGACCTGCATTGAGTATCGCCGAGTTTCGTCAAGGCGACGCAATGGCGCTCCCTTTCTCTGATAACACGTTCGACGTAGCCGTCATGCCGCTGGTGATTTTCTTTGTTCCTGACCCGGCGAAGGGCGTGGCCGAAATGGCACGAGTAGTTTGCCCGGGCGGCATGGTTGCAGCCTACGCCTGGGACATGCCTGGCGGCGGTTTTCCTTATGAAACGTTGAATTCTGAATTGCGCGAAATGGGGCTTGTCGTTCCATTACCGCCAAACCCTGACGCGTCAAGCATGGTTGCATTGCTGGATTTGTGGATAGGTGCGGGATTGGAACTCGTTGAGACCCGTGCGATCACCGTGCAACGAAGCTTCGCCGATTTCGACGATTATTGGACAACCGTTCTAGGCGGGCCGAATGTCGGGCCAATACTCAAGGCGATGACGTCTGAAGATCATGAATTGCTCAAAGCGCGGTTGCGAGCGCGCCTGCCGGTGGATGCCAATGGTCGCATCACCTATAATGCCTGGGCCAATGCAGTAAAAGGGCGCGTACCAAACTAACTTTTTATTCAATATCACAGAAGTTCCCGCTAAATTTATTAGTGCGAGGCCGACAATGACTAAATACTTACGACAGGTGAGACCTCTTTGTGTGGGAGGCTCTTGGAAAATTCGGATTTTAGTAAGCGGCGCAACGTGTTTCTGCGTGCTTGCTCTCTCAGGTTTGTCTTTGCGTTCTTACGCACAACAACCTGCTTCAGAAAAACCGGTCGTGGTGCAACCGGGCGCTCCAGGGAAACCGACGAAGGTTCTTCCACGTACAACCAAAGGCAAGCTGCCGCCGGTGTCCAAAGCGGATGTGCAGTTTATGCAAGGAATGATCGTGCATCACAAACAAGCGGTGGAGATGACTGCGCTGATTGAATCGCATACTGAAAGCAAAGATGTGCGGTCGCTGGGCGCGCGTATCAGTCATTCGCAATCCGACGAGATAGCGTTTATGAAACGGTGGTTGGTGTCACGGGGGCAACCGATTGAGATGACGATGGCTGAAATGCACAACATGCATTCTGGGAAAATGTCGCACGAAGCGATGATGTTGATGCCGGGGATGCTGACCGCCGAACAGATGCAGGCGCTCAAGCAAGCCAAGGGCGAAGAATTCGACCGTCTGTTTTTGGAAGGAATGATTCAGCATCACGGCGGCGCTTTGGACATGGTGAAAGACTTGCACAACACCGCAGGCTCAGGACAAGAGGCTGAATTGTTCAACTTCGCAACTGATGTAGACAGCGGCCAGCGCGCCGAAATTCGCGTTATGCAAAATATGCTAGGGAAAATACCTTCAAAGGAGAAACGATGAATCAATTACCGACTACGGCTTTACGTTTACTCGCAGTCTCACTTCTATTGTGGCTGTGTTTGGCCGATAGGGCACAGGCGCAAACGCCTGTTTCTCAGGAATCAACCAAGGCCGCAAGCGCCAAACCTGAACAGGAGATGCCACCGGCTGAACAAGCGCCACCGCTTCCCGCCGGAATGACCGGATCAGACGTCGCCGATCCCAGATTCAAACTTAAACCGGGATTGTACGACGCCGGAGAAATTTCGAAGGGCTTGAGGCATATCCAACTCCTCAAAAAACCAAGCGCTTTCCAACTCGGTTCGGACGACGCTGATAATCCCAAAGTGCAGCAGACTCTGGGTGTGCTCGGAATGGGAGATACTTCAAAAATTCCAAAACCGTTTCAGTTGGTGATGGCGCAACTGGCCTTTGCCAACTCCGATCTGGCATTTCAGGGTAAACACCTGTTTATGGGCAATTTTTATGGCGTCAACATTTATGACATCTCTGATCCTGTCAAAGCCAGGCTGATAACTTCGATGGTTTGTCCGGGTGGACAGGGCGATGTGTCGGTTTATAAGAACCTGATGTTTATGTCGGTCGAAATGCCGAATGGCCGCACAGATTGCGGCATACAGGGATTCCCGCCAACGCCTCCGCCCGCCGCCGGCAAAGCGCAAGGCCCGACTTTGCCTGCGCCAAACAAAGATCGGTTCCGCGGCGTCAGGATTTTCGACATCACTGACATCAAGAGTCCCAAGCAGGTCGCCGCCGTGCAAACCTGTCGCGGTTCTCACACGCACACGCTGGTTGTTGATCCGAAGGATAAGAACAACGTTTACATCTACGTTTCCGGCACATCATTCGTGCGTCAGGGCGAAGAGTTGGCCGGATGTTCAGCCGAAGCGCCGGATAAAGACCCGAACACTTCGCTGTTCCGCATCGAAGTCATCAAAGTCCCGGTGGCTGCGCCGCAAAACGCCAAAGTTGTTTCCAGCCCCCGATTATTTATGGACGCTCGCACCGGCGTGCTCAATGCGTTGAGCAGCGGAGCTACGCACGGCACGGGCAAACCCTCGTTCAGCGATCAATGTCACGACATTACGGTTTATCCAGAGTTGGGGTTGGCCGCGGGCGCATGCTCTGGCAACGGAATCCTGCTGGACATCAAAGACCCGGCGAACCCGAAACGCATAGACGCAGTCAACGATCCGAACTACGCTTACTGGCATTCGGCTTCGTTTTCGAACGATGGCTCAAAGGTTGTGTTCACAGACGAATGGGGCGGAGGAATGGGAGCGCGTTGCCGCCCCAACGATCCGAATGTCTGGGGAGCCAACGCTTTGTTCAATCTGACCGATAACAAGTTGAAGTTCGCTGGCTACTACAAAATGCCTGCGGCGCAGGGCGACACCGAAAATTGCGTAGCCCATAACGGTTCGCTGATTCCGGTTCCTGGGCGAGACATAAAAGTGCAAGCCTGGTATCAGGGCGGCATATCAATCATGGACTTTACCGACGCCAGCCATCCGAAAGAAATTGGCTACTTTGACCGTGGGCCGGTTGATCCGAAGATGCTCATTCTGGCTGGCGACTGGTCGGCTTATTGGTACAACGGTCACATTTACGCTTCGGAAATCGCGCGCGGGTTGGACATTCTTGAACTGACTCCAAGCGAATTTCTGACTCAGAATGAAATTGACGCCGCGAAGGCTGCGCAAGTTGCTGAACTAAATGTGCAGAGCCAGCGAAAGCTGGTCTGGCCGAACAAGCTGGTCGTAGGAAAAGCCTATCTGGATCAATTGGAACGCTCGCAAGCATTGCCAGCGGATCAGATCGCTGACGTTCGCAACGCGATTCAAACCGCCGAGAGTTCCAAGCTGACCAAAGGGCTGGCCAAACTCCAAAGCCTTTCGCGCTCGCTGAAAGAAAGCGCCAAAACGGCGAAGAGTCCGGCAGATTCAAATCGTATGCAGGCTCTGGCTGAAATTCTGCAACGCCCGGCGAAGTAAGGCGCTGGCAGAATCAACCGCAAAATTTGCCCGTCGTTGCCGAACCAGTGTTCACAACGACGGGCGTATGCCTTCGCACAATGCCGAAATCAGGCTTTGTTTGGTGGGTTATTCGTCGCAAAAAGATAGCGATGAATTTTCCACTCACCATTTTCCTTACGAAAGATGAACAACTCATTGTTGCTCTCTTTCACGGTCGCATTGTTGGCAATAATTCTGGTTGTACCTGCTGATGAGGTTCGCACGAATGCCAACTCCCCAAACTCCTCAATTTCGTACACCGTAAACTTGATATTCAGTTGAATGGTTCTGAAAACGTGGTCATACCCGGCACGCACTGCTTCACGTCCCACCAATGCCGTTGAGTGCTGTGGCATGAAGACTGGATTTTCGCCGTATAGTTTCATCGCCTCATCCGTAGAAGAGGCATTCAACGCTTGCTCGTAACGATTGATTACTTCCTTGATTGTCATAATTCTCCTTCTGCATTTCTGTTTAGTGTTGATTCAGAGTTTGTCGTCCCAACGGACGTAAACCAGCATTGTTCTGACGTGGCTTTCGCCGTACACATCCACGCCCGCCAGCTTACTAACCCAGCGCTCGCGAATTTCCCGGTAGCTGTCTTCAATAACCGAATCAAGAATGTGTTTGAAGATCAGAAATTTGTTGTCCGCGCCGTATTTGCTGATGATTTCCATTGCCAGCTTGTTTTGGTCGGCGGAGTTGTGAATACGTTTGACCGTTTGATACACGTCCAGCGCGTAGTTTTTGTTATCTATGACATCCTGACGATTGCCGAGTGAGGTCAGGTGTCCGGGCACGAGAACATCGAAATCATAGGCCAGCAATTGGTCGAACATCTTCAGATAGGCGTGCATATTCATCGTCAAATCGAAATTCATGAACGGCACATAACCTGGGGCGAAGGTATCAATAGCCATCAAGACTTTCTTCTTTGGCAAATAGATCAACAATTCGCCTTCGTTCGAGTGATAATTCGCTCGTTTCAACTCGATCTCTGCTGTCCCGTATTTGATCTTCGTTTGATTGATGAAGGTTTTGGTCGGTAAAAGTCGGCGCGGGTCTTTCATCTCGAAGAGAAAGTCTGCGACCGCCTTTTCAGCAATAATTTCCAAATTCGGAATGTCCTTTAGCAGTTCAACGCCCGCCGTATGATCAACGTGCGTGTGGCTGTAAATGATTTTGCGAATCGGCTCTTTGGTAACTTCGGCGACCGCCTTTTTGATGTGCTGAGCAAGAGACGGCGGCGCATCAAACAAAATCACGCCATTTCCCGTTGTCACAAACATTGATTGATACGCCCCATCCGTGATGATAAAAACTTCGGGTTTGATTTCTTTGACGAGATAGCCTTTGGCATAATCCACCGGCAGCATACGCTCTTTCACGTTTGGCAGCACCGGAACGAAAGTTTCTTCGCGCTGGGCATAACTGATCGAATGCGCCAGGCTCGCCAGCACGAGCGCAAACAGCAAACACACAAAGTGGTTCTTGAAAATTGTCTTTGTCATAGCCTCCCCTTTCTTTACCTGGCTCACAGCCGCTTCAGCGTCATTGTCAAAGGCCGCTGTTGCCAACGCGATAATAATGCGATGGACAATAGGGTTTTCAGAATGAACTAGGTTAAGAAATTTTCTTGAACTGGTTTAAGACGGGAGACCTTTTTGTCGGCTGAGATTTTTGCGGATTTTACTAAGAAATTCGGGCGTAATCCCGATGAAAGAAGCAATTTGCGTTTGTGGCAGACGATTGACCAGTTGTGGGTAATTCTCCACAAAGGCGAGATACTTTTCTTCAGCAGTAGCGCTGATGTCCAGCAAAACTCTTTTCTGAAGTTTGATAAAAGCCCTCTCCATCATCACGCGGAAAACCCGATCAAAACTTGGATGCGATACGAATGTTGCGGTTAAATCAGGCTTGGAGATTTGCCAAACCTCCGAAGGTTCAAGCGCTTCGATGTGCAACGATGTCGGAACTTCCTCGTAAAAACTGCCAATGTCGGCAACCCAATAATCTTCGGGAGTAAATTGCAGGATATGTTCGACTCCGTTGACACCCATGTGGAAGAGACGCAGACAACCTTCATTAACAAAGGTGTAATGACGGCACACATCACCTGCCTGCAAAAGATATTGTCGGCGTCGAATCTTTCGGTAAGTCAGACGTGAGGTAAAAAAATCAACCTCGGCTTCACTTAATGCCATCCAGCGGCTTATATTTTTGATTATCCGTTCGTAATTCATGGAACTCTCGACGGTTATTTTACCACAGCCATTTTCTCTCGCTTATCTTCCGCCTTGTTTTGGAATGTGCATAATGACGTGGCATTTCAAGACAAGGAATTCATTTGATGAAAGCTGTCATTTACGAAGCCTTTGGTGTCAAACCACAACTAAAAATTGTTCCCGATCCAATCCCGGAATCACACGGCGTCGTCGTCAAGGTCATGGCTACAGGAGTTTGCCGCAGTGACTGGCACGGCTGGGTCGGACACGACGCGGATATTCAACCTCCGCATGTGCCTGGCCATGAACTGGCTGGCGTAGTCGCCGCAGTTGGCAAAGACATCACCAAATGGAAGATCGGAGATCGCGTCACGGTTCCATTCGTTGGTGGTTGTGGCTCTTGCCCGCAATGCGCGTCGGGCAATCAGCAGGTTTGCGATCATCAGTTTCAACCCGGCTTCACGCACTGGGGATCGTTTGCCGAGTATGTGTCCATTCATCAGGCCGATACGAATCTGGTGCACTTGCCGGACACGCTGGATTTTTCTGCGGCGGCGAGCCTGGGTTGCCGGTTCGTCACTTCCTTTCGCGCGGTCATAGATCAAGGCAAAACTTCCGCCGGGCAATGGGTAGCCGTACACGCCTGCGGCGGAGTTGGTTTGTCGGCGATTATGATCGCCAACGCAATAGGCGCTAATGTCGTGGCTGTAGATATTTCCGAAGATGCGCTTCGATTGGCGAATGCCTTGGGCGCTGTCGCTACAGTAAACGCGGCGCAGGTCGCCAACGTTGCCGAAGCTGTTATCGAAATTACCAAAGGCGGCGCGCACGTTTCGCTGGACGCGCTCGGCCATCCCACGACTTGTTTCAATTCCATCAGCAATCTGCGAAAACGCGGCAAGCATATTCAAGTCGGCCTGCTGCTGGCAGAACAAAGCACGCCTGCCATTCCGATGAGCAAAGTCATCGCGCACGAACTCGAAATCCTGGGCAGCCACGGCATGCAAGCCCATCGCTACGACGCCTTATTCGCGCTGATAGAAGCCAGGAAATTAGCGCCCGAAAAGCTCATCGGCAGGACAATCACGCTGGAACAGTCCATTGATGCGCTGGTGAATATGGACAAGTTTGAAGTCGCAGGCGTAACAGTAGTGACAGAATTCTGAAAAAGAAAAATTGGCGCCTGAACAATCTGCGGCTACTGACTTTTGCTGGCCGTTTCGGTTGCAGTCACAACCCGACCTTTCTTTACCTTCAAGTTCAAATCTTCAGTTGCCGATTCATAAAAAATTCGGCCTTGCATCATTTCATCCGTAGTCTTTTCACCCCAGCTTATGGATTTGCTTGGGTCAGGATTGAATTTGTTTTTTGCGCTGTTGTCATAAGTGCCGATGAATTCGACTGAAGTTCCTTTGGGAACCTTGATAGGTTCTGCCAGCACGTAGCTGCGCTGCCAGTTGAAATCGTAGCTCGGCACATCGAACAGCGTTTCAACTCGACCGTCGGGGTAGGTGAATCGGAAAGCGTAAGACTTGCCTCGCAGGTGCATGTGAACGTGGAAGAATCGGATTAGCGCGTCACTGGAAAAAGTCCGCTTTGCAGTCAGCGAGTAATTGGCATCTCCGGGCGGAATCTGCAAATCCTTGCGGTCGCCAAACAGCATAGCCAAACTCTTTCTGATTGTTCCGTCGGCCAAATAAATTCCAAGCGAGGTTTGATCTATGGCTTCTTTCTCGTTCGGGCCGTAATGGATTTGAATGCCGAATCGCATGCCTTTAGGAATTCGGACGCCTGTGCCTTCGGGCAGCATGACGTCGTTTGAGCCGGGAACCCAGCCTGAAATCATGATTGTTCCGCGGGCACTGGGATCGAAATCCCCTTCAAAATAACCTTCGTCAGGTGATTTCAGGTTTGGTGGAACCAGGTGAGTGTTCGCGTGATGAACTGTTTTGGGATTGCCGGGTTTGGTGACTATGCCTCGAATCCAGGTGTCTTCGGCAAAGACGTGGTCGAACACGAAAAAGACGTATTGATCTGTCTTGCTGGCTTTCAACGTGTAAGCTTTCCTGACTGTTAGAACCAGATCAGGTTGGCCACTGGCCCAGCCTGTCTCCCAGGTTTTGGGCGCAGGCATGTCTTTCGGATTGCCTTTGACCGCGCCGCCGTCAACCCATTTGGTGATCGTAGCGATTTCTTGATCGGTCAAACGCGGATCGTGATCGTAACGGCCAATGGCCCCGCTGGCATGAAATGGAGGCATCTGACGGCTGACGACTTTCTCTTTGATCGCTTTCGCCCACGGTCGAACCTCTTCGTAAGTCATCAACGACATTGGAGCTATAGCGCCTGCTCGATGGCATTCTTCGCAGCGAGCCTGAAAGATCGGCGCGACGTGTTTGGCAAAGTTGATAGAAGTCTTTTCAACGGTATTGCCCGAAACGCTATTGCCTGAAACCGGCGAGGCCGAGTAAAACACCAAACCAAGCAGGCAAACTGAAACAAAAAGAACAAGTTTTTTCATGACGGAATCCTTCATCGAAATGTGGAATAAGAAAGCTTCGCGCTTTTCACAGCAAGTAAGGATGCTTGCGGGCCCAGTATAAAACCAATCTTCGGAGATGCACAGATGTTGAAGCTAAATGATATTACTCGGCGAGAGTTTTTGAGCTTGTCGGCTGGCGCGTTGATGGTTTCGACTTTTGACGAAGCTCAGGTTCAAACTCGGCCTGATCTTTCGGCGATAAAAACTCGCGCGGATTGGCAGAGAGCGCGGAAGCAGATTTTGGACGGAATGCAGTTGGTCATGGGAAAGCTGCCGACAGGTAAGAGAAGCAAGGTTGAGTTTGTCGAACTCGAGAAAGAAGAACTCCCAGCTTTCACACGAACGAAGATCAAATATCTGGCCGAGCACGACGATTGGGTGATGGCTTATTTGCTAGTTCCGAAGAATCTGAAGCGACGCGCGCCAGCAATGCTTTGCCTTCATCAGACGATCAAGATCGGCAAAGGTGAACCGGCAGGCTTGGGTGGCAGCGTGAATCTTCAATACGCCAAAGAATTGGCTGAACGCGGTTACGTCTGCATCGCGCCGGATTATCCCTATCTGGGTGAAAACACCTTCGACCCGTACAAAAATGGTTACCTCAGTTGCACGATGAAGGGAATCTGGAATCACATTCGAGCCGTTGATTTACTGCAATCGCTGCCGATGGTTGATGGCAAGAGAATTGGCTCTATCGGCCATTCGCTGGGAGGCCACAATACTCTTTTTATGGCTGCGTTCGATCAACGCATCAAAGCCATGATCACAAGCTGCGGGTTCACCTCGGCTAAGAAGTATTACAACGGCGACCTGACAGGCTGGGCAGGGAATCGTTACATGCCGTTGATCGCTGAAAAGTACGGCAAAGACCCGGCGCGTATTCCTTTCGATTTTCCTGAACTGCTGGTTGCACTGGCTCCGCGCCCCTTGTTCATAAACGCGCCTCTTCACGATTCAAACTTTGAAGTTTCAGGCGTGCGGGATTGCGTGGCTGCGGCGATGCCGATTTACGAAAAAGTCTTCAAAGCCAAAGACTCGCTGGTGGCTGTTTATCCCGATTCCAACCATGACTTTCCGCCAGAAATCAGGGAACAGGCTTATGGCTTTCTTGATCGTTGGCTGGCGTGAAGGCTATGATCCTCGGCGTCTCACTGTCGTCAAAATCTTTCGGCCACCCCACCGCACAATTGCGTCTCTCCATTTGCCTGGAGAAGCCTTTATTCAGGGGAGCCTTACAATGCCGAAATTCATACGCTTTGCCGCTTGTGTCATCTGTTTGCTTTTCGCGCAGACTGCCTTCGCCCAATCAGAGAAAACTGCTGCGCCGTCTGCGCCAGCAGCTTTGTTGGCTAACGTAGCCAACGCCGACATTGACCCTGCGCCGTATTTGGTCAGTGAAAAATATGATGGAGTGCGCGCGATCTGGGATGGCAAAGCCCTGCGTTCACGCAGTGGAAATGCTTTCAACGCTCCCGCGTGGTTCATCGCCAAATTGCCTTCGCAGCGCTTGGACGGTGAGTTGTGGCTGGGGCGCGGACAATTCGAGAAGCTTTCCGCCTACGTCCGCAAAACGACTCCGGTTGATGAAGAGTGGCGGCAAATCAAATACATGGTTTTTGAATTGCCAGACGCGCCGGGCACTTTTGAACAGCGTTATCAGCAGATCAAGCAAATCGTCGCCAAGGCCAACTGGCCGCAACTTGTCGCGGTTGAACAGTTTCACTTGGCAGACAATGCAGCACTGAAACGCAAATTGAACGAAGTGGTCAGCGCAGGTGGCGAAGGCTTGATGCTGCACCTGGCCGATGCTCTTTACATTACGGGTCGCAATGACGCTCTGCTGAAGTTGAAGCCGCTCAATGACACCGAAGCGACAGTCATCGGCTATGTTCCTGGCAAAGGAAAATACACTGGGATGATGGGCGCGCTGCAAGTCGAGATGGCAGACGGCAAACGCTTTCAGATCGGCACTGGCTTTACGGATGCGGTTCGTGCCAACCCTCCGGCTGTAGGAACTCTGATCACCTTCACTTATCGCGGGCTGACGAAAAACGGCTTGCCGCGTTTTGCCAGCTACCTCAGAGTGCGCGAAAAATTTTGAGCATTATTTTTTCATCTGTACATAGGGGTCATCGGCACATAGGGGTTAGCAGTGAACTTTTCAACGGACGGCAGCGCAAGTCTGACTGTACGTTGAGCGTGGCAAAGCAGCGTAACTGCATCCAATGTCCAATCGCCTTGATGAACTCTTCCTCTATGCCGCCATCACAGAGCGAGGTTTCGTTCCCCTCAGTGGATTTGTAGTAAATCACGCCTTCGACGGAATAGTTGCGCACGTTGACTCTGGATTTGTAATAGGTTGCGCCCGCGTCCAGGCTGTTGGAGGTATAACCCAAGGTTGGCAAAATCGTGACGCGAGAAATCAGCGACGGTTCGGGCAGTCGCACTTTTTTGCCATATTCGCGTCGGTAAGCGGCCACAGCTCCGTCCCAGGCGGCGTCAATCCACTCCAACTGTAGGCGGTAGTGGGAATCAATTTCTTTGCGATCAAAACCGTTGGTTTGAATCGGAATTCGATGGCGGGTGGTCAGGATAATTCGCTGCGGTTGTGCCGGCCCAAGCCATTGTTTCAATTGTACTCGCTGACCCAAAGTCGGCGAGTAATCAGCCACCGCAAAGAAAAAGAGCGCTAGCGACACGACTCCAAACAATTTCTTCATAATCGTCTCCTATGTGGTGGGGAATAAAACGATTGTAGCAGGTTTACGTAGTTAATGTGGCTGCGGCAGTTTTTTTACACGGTGCAATCGGAAAACCGTGACGCCATAATCAAAGGCCTGGGCGAAGGCAAAGGCTGGATTCAAACAGTAGTTCTTTCCTGTCAGGTCAGGAGAGTTTGACGGAAATGAGCTTGGATACGCCTGGGTCTTCCATCGTCACGCCGTACAAAGTCTTGGCGGCTTCCATCGTGCGTTTGGCGTGGGTGATGACCATAAACTGAGTGTTCTTGCTCATTTCCAGGACTTTGTCGGCGAAGCGACCGATGTTCATTTCATCCAGCGGAGCGTCAACTTCGTCCAGCAAGCAGAAGGGGCTGGGGCGATACTTGAAAATACCCAAAACCAATGCCATTGCCGTCATGGCTTTTTCTCCGCCTGAAAGCAGCAGAACGTTTTGCAGTCGCTTGCCCGGAGGTTGGGCGATGATTTCAATGCCACTTTCCAGCACGTCGGTTTCGTCAATCAACCGCATTTCACCCTGACCTCCGCCGAACAACTCGACAAACATTTGCTTGAAATTTGTGTTGATGGCGTGGAATGCCTCGACAAATCGTTCACGCGAACGTTTTTTGATTTCGGCGATTGCCGCCTGTGTGTCGGCTATTGCGCTTTCAATGTCCAGCTTTTGAGTATTTAGAAACTCGAACCGCTCCTCGATTTCAGTAAGCTCCTGCAAAGCCATCATATTTACAGGTCCAAGCGCATCAATTTTGGCTCGCAATTCATCCAGTCGAATTTTAGCTGCTTCCAAGTTGAAATCATCCGGTACCTGCCAGAAAGAAATCTCAAAGTCGCCAGTCAGTGACAATTCATCATCCGTCAACTCAAAATCCTCGTCCTCTGGTTGGCTTGGGACTGATAACGGGCTGGCATTTTGGTGTGCAACAATTTCTGGGTTGGCGGAGCCTTGAGAAGCAAGGGAAGTGGAGGCGCCAGTTTCCCCACTTGTCAGCATTGCTTCAGCGGCCAGTTTGTTTTGTTCCAAACGCTCGCAAACTTCGACAATGTTTTCACCGAGTTCGGCGTGGCAGGTTTGGATCAAATGCTCTAAATCGCTGGTTAGTTTGGCTCGTTCGATTTCTTTTTTAGCCCGATGTTCACGCGCTTGCATTGAAGCTTCGCGCGCCTGGCGAAGTTGTGTATCCAGTATCTCTAGTCGCTCACGGGCGGAAGCTAAAGCCGCCAGTCGCTGTTCCAACTCAGAGGCTCGCAATTGTTGTTGAGCAGTCAATGTTTGCAGTCGTTCGGTCGTTTCAATCAATGAAGCCTGCATGACGCTTGATTGCTCTTCAGCTTCAATAGCCTCAAAGCGGCTGCGTTCAAGCCGGCTGTTGAGGTCACCGGATTCGTTTTCCAATCGCCGAATATCGTTTGACAGGCCGCGTCGGCGTTCAGTTTTAGCAGCAAACTCAGCTCGACGGCCAGACAGTTCTTGAACCCTTATTTCTGAAGCTTGGCGCAATTCCGCTAGCTCAGTTTGAGCAGCATTGGAAACTTGCTCGGATTCGGCTCGAACCGCCTCGGCTTCGTCCATTTGCTGGGTAGCATGGGTTAGTTTAGCTTCAAAATCCGCACGCTCTTCTTCGACCTGAGTAGTTTCCTGTTCGATGACTCGAATGTGAGTCGCCGTGCGCTCCATCTCTCGTGTAAACTGTTGCAACTGCTCGCGTTGGACAGCTAACTGTTTTTCAATCTGGCGCTGCTCAGCGTCCAGCCGCCGTTGATCCTCTTCCAATTCGCCGATTCGATCTTTTACTTCGGCAAGTTCGACTTCAACCGTTTTAACTTCGACCATCAGAGTTTCCAGCTTTGTGGTTAACTCCGTGATTTCACGCTTTAGGGTTAGAACGCCAATTCCTCTGCTTTCACCGCCACCGCCAGTGATAATGCGTCCGCCTATGACACGTTCGCCTGTGCGGGCAAGCATCATGGTTGCGTGCCCGCTTCCATTCTGGGAAATCGAAGCGGTCAAGGCCTCACTGGCGTCGTTGACAATTTTAGCGTTCGCCAGACTCGGCATTGCAAATTTGAAAGCTTCGGCAAATTCTGGGCGAAGTCCTAAAACTGATCCCAGGGTCTGATAACCAAGGAGATGATTGCCATTTGTAGAAACAGAGGCCACAAACGCATGATCGGTATGAGAATCGCTTTGGCCGTTTTGATTTACGACCAAAAATGTAGCCCGACCAGCACCTTCAGATTTCAGAAATTCAATTGCCTCAAGCGCATCGTCAAAACTTGGTACAACGACAAATTGCAATTCTTCTCTTAGCGAAGATTCCAGCAATGATTCGTGTTCAGGAGCAACTTTTACAAAATCAGCTAACGTGCCTAGGGTGCGGAAAGGTTGAGACTGGGCTTTGTGATTGAACAGCGCTTGAACAGCTTCTGAAAAATAAGATTGCTGTTCGTTTAACTGAGTCAGCGATTTCAGGCGTTGTTCAGTTGCAGTCAAATCGTGCTGCAAGCTTGAAAGTTTTGCTTGTTTTTCATCGCGTGTACGGCGAGTCATTGCAAGTTCAGAGACCTTTGTCGCCAAATTTTCGCCGACCGATTGTTGACGCTCGGTCATTTCTTCGATGGTGGCGGATAGTTCTGAATACTGTTGCCTGGCGGTTTCGGCTTGGGCAGTTGCGCGCTGACGTTCAGTCGCCAGACCTTTCAATCGCCCATCGCAACGATCAACCGATTCGGTGAACTGGCGTTTTAACTGGCGCCAGCGTTCGACTGATGTGCCATTTTCGTAAACTTTTTTGCGGGCTTCTTCTAGCTTTTTTTCAGCTTCAATATCGCGCTCAGCTTGCTGGCGATGATCGTTTTCAGCATCGGCCAGAGCCTTGCTTTCGGAGTTGATCTCCGCCTCAGTCTGCTGCAAATCGCTTTTCAGCCGTGCGGTTTCCTGGCCGATGAAATTAGTGCGTTCGGAGATAACGGCCTGATCTCTGGCAAACTGTTGAGCGCGCGCTCCCAGCGATTGAAGTTGTTGATTCAGGTAATTTTGCTGTTGGCGCGAGCGTTCGACTTCGATGTTTATGTCAGCAGCAATTTGACGAGTCTCGTTAAGTGATTCTTCGGCATTGCGTGCGGTTTGGGCAGCGACAGCCTGATTTTCTTCAAGCTGCGCGATTGAGGCTAAAATTTCGGCTTCAAGTGTTGAGCCGTTTTCAAGCCCGGTTTCGAGTTCGTCCAGAATTTTGGTCATAGACCGAAAATCAACGACGAAAACCGAGCGCATCAAGTCGCGCGTTTCCTGCCTGAATTTCTGGTAACGGCGAGCGCGTCCAGCCTGACGGCGCAAACTATTTTGCTGACGTTCAATTTCGGCCAAAATGTCAGTTACACGAGATAGATTCTGTTTCGATGCTTCAAGTTTCAATTCTGCCGAATGCTGGCGCATCTTGAACTTTGAAATGCCAGCGGCTTCTTCAATTAGCGAGCGACGATCTGTGGGTTTGGCCGACAAAACCTGGCCAATGCGTCCCTGTTCGATGATGGCGTAATGGGCGCCGCCCAAGCCGGTTCCGGCAAATAAATCCTGCACATCGCGTAAACGGCAGGAACGACCGTTCATCTCATACTCGCTTTCGCCTGTTCGATACAGGCGGCGGCCAATCACAATGCGCTCTCCTTCGTGAAAAATTCTTATCCCAGGGTCTGCATTCGTTTTGCGACGCTTTTTAACCTGCTGAACCTGATCATTTTCTGACAAATTTTCGGTTGAATCTTCCGGCGAAACTGCTGAAGTTGATTCAACTTCTTCTGCTGTAATTTCAGGCAATTGACCGGTCTCTGCCTGTATTTGAGCCTGCATCTGGACTTGATAGGCTTCGGCTTGTTCTGCGGCTTGAGCAGATTTTTCAGCTATCTCATTGGCGTGTTTTTCAGCGTCTGCGGCGGTGGCTTCTCCACGAATCTCAAAGGTTTCATGGACTATCATCGTCAGCATGACTTCGGCCATACCGGCTGCCTGACGATTGCGACTGCCCTGAAAGATCACATCTTCCATCTTGCTTCCGCGCAGAGCCTTTGCGCGTTGTTCGCCAATCACCCAACTCATGGCATCAGCGACATTTGATTTGCCGCAGCCATTTGGACCAACGACGGCAGTAATGCCTTCCTGGTCAAAAATGACTTCGGTTGGGTCGCAGAAGGACTTGAAACCTAGAATGGATAATTTTTCGATCCTGAGCATGAAAAGATTTTACCGCCTCGGGGAAGCTAAACGAGATACCACAACTAATTGGGTCGCTGGAATTTGAGCGCGCACTATACGGTAGGAAATTTAGCTTTGTCAAACTTGAGGTTTGAACAATGGGAACTGGTTTTGGCAGAGTATTTTGATGGAAATTTGGCTTCCATCCTTCGGCTTGCTGGGCAAGCCGAAGGATGGAAAAAAGAAGATTACAAAGCCCCGACACGTTCAAAATATGGCTCCATTAACCTAATACCTTCCAGACCCGGTAATGTGCTCATTTTGGAATCTACTTCCTGAACCAATTTCTTGCCAAGTTCGGCGGGGAACAGAATCGAGAACAAACGTTTGACCTCAGTCGGAGTTTTGACGCCTGCGCCGACGGGAACCCAGTTGAATTCCAGCAGCTTTCTGGTCAAAGCGCGAGCACCGCGAGAGTTTTCCAACAACTCGCGCGCGTGGTTGAAGTACCAGGCGAAATGTCGTCGCTCCTGTTTGGCTATGCGATCACACAGAGTTCGCAGCACAGGGTTTTGCGTGAAATTGCGAAGATGTTCGTATCCGCGCAGCGTCGTCATCTCCTGAATCGCTCCGAACGATAGATAGACCGCCGGAAATTGATGGTAAAAGATTTTGGACAGTAGCGGCGCAAACAACATTTCCAGCCATTCATTTAACTTGGCGCGACCTTTGACCTTTTCAACGCGATTATCTTCCAGCGGATGGCCACATTGCGCCAACAGGTTTGCCAATTCGTAGCCATGAAAGAATTCCTCGTAATTCCAGGTTGTCAGGAAAGCCGAGACATCGGGCTTGAGTGCTATCTTCATTTGCAGCAGCATCCGAAGGTAACGAATGGTCTGGCTTTCAATGTCGGAAAAGTAAGTCAGCACAAACTGTTCATCCTCTGTAAGGCCGACCTGTTTGGCTTCTTCCCAGTTCAAATCCTGAGTTTCGATCTTGGCGGAAACAGATATGTAGCGGTCGAAATCTGGTCTCATCGGTAGGCGTCTCCTAATTGGAAAAAGAAATCGGCAGGCCAGTCAGTCCATTTGGTGGATAACCTGAGCCTGCCTCAACTACGGCTGAATTACCGCTTCGGATTTCAAGTTTGGATAAGAAGATTGCCGATTTAGTAAAAGTTCTATTGTCCGAAGACGCCAATAAGTACCAGAATTGCTCCGATGGTGATATGCAAAATGTCGTCTACTCGCGTCCATTTGAAGTATTGTTTTGGAAATAGATTGGCGAAGCTGGCAATTGCCTGGTAGAGGTCAATCAATCCAAAACCGATATTGAATGTCCTGGTTGCGCCTTCGTGGCCAGTCAGCATGATGGCGACACCGATCAAGCCGAAAGCAATATGAAAGATATTGTAAGAAGTCGCGCCACTGGTTAGGCTCTTGTTGGCCGGAATGACAAAACCCAGAATGCCGACCAGAATAAGAATCGGGGCGAAAATTGCCAGCGTCAGCGAATTCAAGTGTTCAAGAAACATGTGGGGCGGCCTATGGGGAAAGTGATTTTGGGATTCGAGTGAAGAGTTATCTTTACTTGAATCCCAAAATCAGCCAGCTAGGTAAAGTTACTTTACGTCAAGTAATTCAACATCGAAAAGTAGTGTGGAATTCGGCGGAATGTCTGCTCCCGCGCCCCTGGCACCGTATCCAAGATTTGCAGGAATGATAAGTTTGCGTTTGCCGCCGACTTTCATGGTCATCACGCCTTCGTCCCAGCCTTTGATAACGCCGCCTGTTCCGATTGCAAAAGTAAACGGCTGGCCGCGATCCACGGAGCTGTCAAACTTCTTCCCATTTTCCAGAGTGCCGGTGTAATGAACTGTGACCTGTTTCCCAGGCGAAGGACTTGCTCCTGTGCCGACTTTGTAATCTATGTATTTCAGCCCGGAAGCTGTGGTGATTTCCGAGCCTCCGCCAGTGCCATTGAACCAGAACCAGTAAGCTCCGAATCCAACAACGACGGCAACAATCAAAAGCCCAAGAATCATATTAGTTTTGCTGTCGGATTTTTTTGCAGCGGCTGCATTCTTGGGCACGTAGCCACGCTTTTTGGTGTTACGAGTATTCGACAAGTGGAAACGCTCCTTCTTTAGCGCGGCCTGTTTGGGCCGAAGTTTTTGTTGATCGGTGGTGATGCCGGTTGAACTGAAAAGCTAAAGGGCTACGCGACCGGTAGCCCTTTGTTGTAGGTTGAACTGGGAGGCAGGGAGTCGAACCCCGATAGGCGGATCCAGAGTCCGCAGTCTTACCATTAGACGACCTCCCAACTAAAGCGAGCGAAATATATGAGTCGAACTTTGATCTGTCAAGATGCTGAAGGTTTTAGATAAGAGGCGTCTACGGTTAGAGAATTGTGGCATTCCACATTGCCGCTGACTCGCGCTCCGCATAAGATCACGCTATGGCTATCTTGATTGCAGAAGACAATGTTGCACAACGCGCTTATTTACGTGAACTGTTGGAGCGCGAATTTGGCGGTTACAAACCAATTCTGGAAGCCGCTGATGGTGAAACGGTCGTTAAGCTTGCGCTGGCCGAACGCCCCCAGCTTTGCGTGTTGGATATTCAAATGCCTGGCTTGTCTGGCGTCAAAGCAGCCAAAGCCATCTGGAAAAGTTTCCCCGAAGCGCGGATCATTTTCTGGACTCAGTTTCCTCACGAAATTTACATTAACGAGATTCGCAAGATTGTCCGCACGGTTCAGCCGCCGCCAGCTTACGGTTTCATAGACAAGAACAACCCCGAAAACCGATTTCTGAGATTTGTGGCTGCCGTGTTGGAAGATGGCGCGGACATGATTGATCCAAATTTCAAAGACGCTTTCACTCAGCCGCTGTTGACCGACTTCGAAGCCGAAGCGCTTTATTACCTTGCCTTGGGGTTATCGAATTGGGCGATTGCTCGCAAATGCCATCTCAGTTTGCGTGGTGTCGAGAGTCGTTTGACCACTCTTTATGAAAAGCTGCTTGCCACTGACTCAACAGGAACCGCCGCCGAAAATTACGACAAGCTGGCTTTCAACATACGAACGCGAGCTTACTTTGAGGCCTTGCGTCGAGGGTTGATCAACCAGGACGAATTGGGAAAAGCCAGCGCCGAACTGGATAAATGGCTGGAAAAAGATCGCAAGAAGTTTGCCGCCGAACCTGCCAGTAAATTCTGATCTCAAATTACCCTCCAAAGCTGATGTCGGGACACTTTTATAAATTTGCGTGTCGGCACAATTGAATGATTTGTGAAAGTCTGTTGGTTGCGATGACAACAGAAATTCAACCGACACGCGTAGAAGAGTTTATCAGGCAGATGATGCCCGGCGCACACGGGCATCAACTCAAAGCCATCGCCAAGTTCGTCTTGGCGATCATTGACAAACAGACTGGTTGCCAAGCCGAGTTGGTGCGCTCTCAGGGCAATCAAGAAGCCGCGGCCAAGCAGCTTTCGCGGCTAATTCACAATCCGCGGCTCAAGCCTCAGGACTTCGCCAGGTGGCTCTGTTTGCAGGTGCTCACCTCGCAAATTCCCGCGACGGGCAAAGTCCGATTGACCATTGACTGGACTAGCGAAGACGACCAGCATCTGCTCGTCATTTCTTTGGTTGTCGGGCGACGTGCGCTGCCGATCTTTTGGCATGCATATTCGCAAAGCGTGCTCAAAGGCCGGATGAAGCGTTACGAGTTGGCCGTCATCAAGCGAGCTTTCAAACTGATCTTTCAACACATCACACCTGGACGCTTGCGGCTAACGGCAGATCGCGGCTTTCCGGATGACGATCTGTTTGCGCTGCTCGGAGAATGGAAGATCAACTTCATCATCCGCGTCAAAGGCAATGTCAACGTCTGGCGCGATGGACAATGGCGCAAGCTCAACACGATTCGTTTTCAAGGCAATGCGCGCCGTCGCAACCTAGGACGGCTTCATTACTGCGAGAAATCACCGCGCCGTTTGTGGATCACGATGAGTCGGG